>CAMJXE010000101.1 GCA_946409645.1 uncultured Bacteroidales bacterium | reverse complement strand
ATCGCGAAGGTCATCAAGGAGTCCAAGACCATTCTGTGGAATGGACCTGTGGGCGTTTTCGAGCTGGAGAAGTTCAGCGAAGGTACTCGTGCCGTTGCGTTGAGCGTGGCAGCCACCACTTTGGCAGGTGCATACTCAATCGTGGGTGGCGGCGACTCCATCGCAGCGGTCAACAAATACGACCTTGGCAACTATATTTCCTACATTAGCACTGGAGGAGGTGCCATGTTGGAATACCTCGAAGGCAAGGAATTGCCAGGTGTTAAGGCGTTGAACGAGAATTAATCCGTCACCGTTGTAGAGACGTGCCATGGCGCGTCTCTACAGCGGTTTCCGTAAATAATCCAATTAGAAAATCATTACATGCAGAATAAAAACTATTACTGTATCATCATGGCAGGAGGTGTGGGTGCACGCTTTTGGCCTATGAGTAACAGCACTACGCCTAAGCAGTTTATTGATGTGTTGGGTGATGGTAAAACATTGATTCAGAAGACTTTTGATCGATTTGCGAAAATCTGTCCAAAGGAAAATATCTACATTGTTACCAATAAGGCTTATCAGGAGATTACACGAGAGCAGTTGCCTGATATTGCGGAGGAGCAGATTATGTTGGAACCCTATCGCCGCAACACTGCTCCCTGTATCGCGTATGCCAACTATAAAATCAAATCTAAGGACCCCAATGCGGTCATTGTGGTAGCTCCTTCTGATCATTGTATCCTCAAGGAAGATATATTTGTGGACGTTATCAAGAATGGATTGTCTATCACGGAAACAAATCCGTGCTTGCTCACCATCGGCATTCGTCCTACATCTCCGAATACGGGTTATGGATATATCCAATACAATGAAGATGAGAGATTTATGGGTAATCCTTCTGTCTATTCCGTTAAAACTTTCACTGAAAAGCCGGAACTGGAAATGGCTAAGAGTTTCCTCGAAAGCGGTGATTTCTTGTGGAATGCCGGCATTTTTATGTGGTCGTTACCCACTATTGAGAAGGCATTTGAAACCTATTTGCCTGATATCAACGACCTCTTCAAGGAGGGCATAGGTATCTACAACACACCTGAAGAAGAGGCCTTTATTGACCGTATTTATCAAGTGTGTAGAAAGATATCTATTGACTATGGTGTTATGGAAAAGGCAGACAATGTGAAGGTTTATGCTGCAGATTTCGGCTGGTCTGATTTGGGTACGTGGAGCTCCTTGTACGAACTTCGAAAGAAGGACAACAACCTCAATTCAGTTGTTGGTAATCATGTAAAGATGTATGATTCAGAAAAATGCATCGTCAACATGCCCCGTAATAAAGTAGTGGTCATCCAGGGTTTGGAAGACTATATTGTGGTGGAGAACAATAATATGCTGCTAATTTGCAAGAAGTCTGAAGAACAGCAGATTCGTCAGTATGTTACTGACATTCAAGTGGATTTTGGGAAAGAGTTTGTGTAAATAGCAGTCGTTGACCACGGTTTTCTTCGTGGAAAAGACCGTTTTCATATACTAAGTTCCCGTTGACGAACGTATGGGTCACTTGCGTGTGAACCGCAGTGCCATCATAAGGAGTCCAACCGCATTTGTAGAAGGTCTCTTCGTTAGTAATAAGTTTGTTGACATTTACATTCAACAAGACCAAATCCGCATGATATCCTTCGCGGATGAAACCGCGGCGATCGATGCGATACAATATGGCAGGGTTATGACACATCAAAGTCACTAACGCTGCCATTTCTATTTGGTGTTCGACGAAGAGGTCGGCCATCAGCGGCAGATTGTGCTGAATAGACGGAAATCCGGACTTTGCAGTGAAATAGTTGTCCGTAAACTTCTCTTCGCGAAGATGCGGTGCGTGGTCGGAACCGATAGTGTCGATTCTTCCGTCGCGAATGGCTTGCCAAAGCGCGTAATTATCCGTTGCGGACTTGATGGCAGGATTGCACTTGACGGCGAATCCCAAGCGGCTGTAGTCGCGTTCGTCAAAGTTCAGGTAATGCGGGCAAGTTTCCGCCGTTATCTTTTTGTATTTCAAATGTTTGTCGTTACAAAAGAGTGTCAGTTCATGAGCGGTGGAAATATGCATGACATGAAGTCGTGCTCCTGTTTTTTCTGCTAATTCCACAGCTTTGGCAGAAGATTTGTAACATGCCTCCGAAGTGCGCACAAGCGGATGGATTTTAGCGTCAGGGATTACCTCGTGTTTTTCTGCTAATTCTTTATAATGCTGTGTGTTACGTCTGATAAGTTCTTCATCCTCGCAATGTGCGGCAATGAGGCACGGTGACTCTTTGAAGAGCCGTTCCAGTATTTCTTCCTTATCAACCAACATGTTACCCGTACTGGAGCCCATGAAAAGTTTCACGCCGCAAACTTTCTCGGGATCGGTTTTCACGATCTCGGCGAGATTGTCGTTCGTGGCACCGATGTAAAAGGAGTAGTTGGCCAACGATTTCTCGGCCGCGAGGTCGAATTTCTCCTGCAAGAGAGCCTGAGTGGTGGTTTGCGGCACAGTGTTCGGCATCTCCATATAAGAGGTTACGCCACCCGCTACCGCCGCCCGACTCTCGCTGTAAATGTCGGCCTTGGCGGTCATGCCAGGTTCACGGAAATGCACGTGCTCGTCTATCACACCGGGAATCAGGTATTTGCCTCGGGCATCGATGACTTGGGCGTTTTCCGGCTCGAAACGGTCACCTTCACGGACAATCTTTACGATTATACCATTTTTAATAAAAAGGTGAGCGCTAAAAGTCTCACCTTCGTTTACTATAATGGCGTTTTTAATAAAATAATTCATCATTCTGCATTCTTAATTCTTCATTGTGAATTAGAACCGTCCACCGGCACCACCGCCGCCGAATCCGCCGCCGCCACCGAATCCGCCGAATCCGCCACCACTGAATCCACCGCCGCCGCGACTGCCAAAGCCGCCGCTGTAGTCAGTCCAGTTGCCGCCGTAATGGGTGGTCGGGAAAAATGTGCCGCCGAAATGGCCGCCGTTACTACTGTGGTCGCCAAATTTGTTCAAAACCACGCAAACCAGCACGACAATGGCGATGATGGCTAATAATCCTAAGAGCCCAGCCAAATTGTCATCGGTGTCGTAATCGCGTATCTCATTGATCTCACCGGCAGCAAGCGGCAGGATGTATGCCAACGCAGAGTCGATGGCCGCGTTGTAGTCGCCTTCGCGAAGTGCGGGCATCATCTTCAACTCAATGATTCGTTTGGCAATACCGTCAGGAATGGCGCCTTCCAAATCATAACCTACGGCTATATACACTTCGCCAGAAGTTTCATTGCGAGGTTTCAACAGCAGCACTACACCGTTGCGCTTGTCATCGGTGGAGCGCACACCCCACCGTTCGCCGATTTCGTAAGCGAATTCAGCAGCAGTGTAATACCCTAAATCGTTGACTGTTACCACGCAGATGACATTGGTGGTCGAATCATTGAAATCCACCAACAGCCGCTCTTTCTCCTGAATTTGTTCTTCAGTGAGAAGACCGGCAAAGTCATTGACTAACCGTGGCGGGTCCGGTACAGGCGGAATTGGATCCGACCCTATAGCCGCTCCCGACCACGCAATCGCAATGGCGAACAATATGAGTATTAGACGTTTCAACTTGGTAAGGAATACGATTAGTTGAAGTTAAACTCTACATCAGGAGCTTTGTCAGCACCCTCAGTTGCTTTGAAATAGCCCTTTTTGTCGAAGTTGAACATGCCGGCAATAATGTTGTTCGGGAACTTACGGATGTAGCTGTTGTAATCATTCACCGTTTCATTGAATTTGCCACGTTCAACCGCAATACGGTTTTCAGTGCCTGCCAATTCAGCTTGCAGTTCCAAGAAGTTCTGGTTGGCTTTCAGCTCGGGATAGCGTTCCACGACCACCATCAAACGGCTCAAAGCAGAACTCAGCTGATCCTGAGCTGCTTGGAATTTTGCGATGGATTCTTCCGTAAGGTTGCTGGGATCCACTTGTACGGAAGTGGCTTTTGAACGGGCCTCAATCACCTCCGTCAAGGTACCTTTTTCGTAATCAGCTGCACCTTGAACGGTCTTCACCAAGTTGGGAATCAGATCCAAACGACGCTGGTAGGCGTTTTCAACATTGGCCCAAGCCTTGGAACACCCTTCGTCCTTCTGGACCATCTTGTTGTAAGGTTTCACAAACATGGCCGCCAATACGATGACAATGCCAACAATAATCAGAACGGTTTTTAATGTTTTGCTCATTTTTTATGTTTTTTTTGTTTGAAATTGTCAATAGTTTCAGGTTTCAAGTCAATGGTCTTATATATAATTTCCACGGCACCTGTATTTTGTACCACAAATTGCTGGCAGATGTCGCAAGTTTGGGTATAATATTCGGGGTTGTTTTCAAATTTAGTCATTGTTTCCTTCATCTCGTCGGCGGACTTCACCGAAAAGGCACCTTTCAGCGCCACTAACTGAATGGCTTCGTTGAAATGGTCGTAGTGAGGCCCAAAGAAAATCGGTTTTCCATAGACAGCCGCTTCCAGAATGTTGTGCAGTCCCGTCTTGAACGCCCCGCCGATGTACGAAACGGTACTGTATTGGTAAAGACGGTTCAAGATGCCGATGGTGTCGATGATAAATACTTGGGCATCGGCTAAATTACTCTCCACCTTGGACGAGTACAACGCGGTTTTATATGCGGAGAAAGTCTGCTTCACTTCCGGGGTTCTGCTGATTTCGTGGGGTGCCACGACCAGTTTGTATTCAGGAAATTCTTGCAATAATTGTGCCAGCAGCTGTTCGTCCGGCCCCCAGGTGCTGCCCGCCACAATGATTTTATTTCCGTTGCGGAAAGATTCCATAAAGTCGAACGGTTGCACCTGCGCGGCAATGGATTTCACACGGTCGAAACGGGTGTCGCCGCAAACAGTAACCTCTTTGATGCCAATGTTTCCCAACAATTCTTTCGATTTTTCCGTTTGCACGAAGAAATGTGTCGCCTGCCGAAGTTGTTTCGCAAACCAGCGGCCACAGGGTTTAAAAAAATGTTGGTTTTCTCTGAAAATCGCACTTATGTAATAAAAAGGTATGGCTTTTTGATGCAACTGGTGCATAAAATTGAACCAAAACTCATATTTCACAAAAACAGCCGTTTTGGGTTGCACAATGTTTATAAACTTACGTGCGTTGCGGGGCAAATCCAACGGCAGGTAAAAATTGTAATCGGCAAGAGGTTTCTTGACGGCCTGTACATAGCCTGACGGCGAGAAGAAGGTGGTAAGGATTTTGGCTTCAGGTTGTTCCTGCTTTATCTTTTCGATCAGAGGTTTGGCTTGCTCGTATTCGCCCAGCGACGCGCAATGTACCCATACGGGATGGGTTTTGCCGGGGAAAGCACGCTCCAATTCAGCGAAAATCCCCTTCCTCCCGCGCACCCACTGCCGCGCCTTTTCGTTGAATAGCGCCGCAAACCGGATGCCCAGCCCATAAAACCAAATCCCTATCGTGTACAAACCTCTCATTCTCTTATTCTCTCATTATCTATAATAAAACGTTGTCGTTGTTTTCTGCTCATACAGCGGTATGTTCCAGCCGGCCTTGAAACCGATCAGTCCGCTGAATTTCGCGGGCATATCCGCAGTAGGGCCTTCGAAGAAGATGTAATTGCGGTTAGGTTTTGTCCACATTTCGTAAAATTCGATCCCGATGTAAAAGTTTAGCATGCGGTTTTTACGAACAAATTGATAACCAATAAATTGGTTGAGTGCGAAACCACCTGAACGCTTGTCGTAGCCTTTGGCATAATTGTTATCGAGTTGTGGATATTGGTTGCTGACATCGTTAACACGCAACCGATGGCTGAAATAGCCCGCACCGACGCGCAGCCAGATGCCGGAGTTTTTCCAACGGTCCACAGGGATGATTTTGCCAAAGTCAGCGCCGAGTGTCCAATAGCGTCCTTCAGCGGTAATGCCACCCGGCGAAACCAATCCGTTACCATCATACACGATGCCATCGTCATTGGCTAACGTGCCATTGAAATAATCGGGATCGCGCAAATTAGCCCCGAACATATAGTCGAAATGGATCCCGATTGTCCAGTTGCTTTCTGTTTTGAAAGTAAAACCTGGTCCCACAGCAAAATTGTTCTTGAACATGGTTTTGAGTTCACCGAAAGGAAAATGGTAGGCGAAGTGCGCATCCAACCAAATCATCGGGGCAGCCGTATCCACATAGTCCTTGCTTGTGAAATCAGTTTGATAAACTGGTTTATTCCCTTGAGCTTCTGTGACTTGTGGAAGTATGGCGGCAAAAAAGACCGCAAAAAGAAGAAAAAGATGTAACAGGCGGTTACCTGCCACATCTTTTTCGGTATGTATGTTGCTAAAATACATAGTCTTGATTAATAGTTAATTCATTTTCGCAAGTTCTTTTTAGTTTCAAGTTTCAGGTTTCAAGTTTCAGAACGACATGAAATTTGAAACCGAATCTTTCTTGGGCTATAGAGATGTCATATTCCACAAGAAATTTGCTGAGTGAACTTGAGAAATTTAAATAGCCAACATTAGTTTGTGCGGCCCGGATAAACCTTCAGGGCTTCACGGAGACATTCAACGGCCTTTTCGAGGTCGGAGACGTTGAGGCAGTAGCTGATACGTACCTCGTTAACACCCTGACCTTTCTTGGAATAGAATCCTGTGGCGGGAGCGAACATCACCGTAGCACCATTGTAGCTAAACTCTTCAAGAAGCCAGCGGCAGAAGCGGTCGGAGTCGTCGATGGGCAGGCGGGCGACGCAGTAGAAAGCGCCTTTCGGCATCGGCACGAAGCAGCCGGGGATGGCGTTCACACCGTTCACGATGGTGTTTCTGCGAGCCACATATTCCTTGTTGACGCTTTCGAAATACTCTTTGGGAGTATCGACGGCAGCTTCGCCGAGGATTTGACCGTAGGAAGGCGGGCTCAAACGGGCCTGTGCCATCTTCATAGCTGTGTCATAAACTTCCTTGTTATGCGTGATGAAGGCACCCACACGCACGCCACAGGCACTGTAACGCTTTGACACAGAGTCTAAAAGCACTACATTGTCAGCGATGTCGGTCAGTTCCATGACGGAGAAGTGCTTCACACCGTCGTAACAGAATTCGCGATACACCTCGTCGGCGAAGAGGAAGAGATCGTGTTTCTTGGCGATCTCACCCAGCTTCAGGATTTCCTCTTTGGAGTAGAGGTAGCCGGTGGGGTTGTTGGGGTTACAAATCATGATGGCTTTCGTCTTCGGGGTGATGACCTTTTCGAAATCCTCGATGGAAGGCAGTGCGAAACCGTCCTCGATGGTGGAGATGATGGGTTTCACGACCACGCCGCACATGGAAGCGAAAGCGTTATAGTTTGCATAGAAAGGTTCCGGGATGATGATTTCGTCGCCCTGATCCATGCAGCTGTTGAAGGCGAAAAGGAGGCCTTCGCTGCCGCCAGTGGTGACGATGATCTCGTCGGTGGTGACTTCGATGCCCACGCTGTGGTAGTATTCCACCAGTTTCTTGCGGTAGCTGAGGTTGCCGGCGGAGTGGCTGTAGGCGATCACGGGGATGTCGGCATTGCGTACGGCGTCACGGGCACCTTTCGGGGTCTCGATGTCGGGCTGACCGATGTTCAAATGATAGACATGGATGCCACGAGCTTTGGCGGCATCAGAGAACGGGACGAGCTTCCGGATAGGGGAAGACTGCATGCTTGCACCTTTTTGGGAAATTTTTGGCATAATTTTTATGTTATTAAATTGATATTCAGATACTTGATTTTTATCCACTAAAATGGCAAATATATAAAATCTTTGTAAGGGTGCAAGGGGGAGGGGAGGAATTTTTTGAGGGGACGATGATGCGATGAGCCGATGAAAAGTGATGAAAGGGCGATGAAAAACGATGAAAGGTGATGATGCGATGATACGATGATGCGATGAAAAACGATGAAGAAAGACCATACTAACCGCCTAAGCTTCTAAACATCTAAACCATAAACCTTAAACTCTAAACTTCAATAACCCATAACCTATAACCAATAACCATTATTTATAATTATAACATCTCCGAACCGGCTCCCCATAGCCTGGTCGCAAATGCATGGCGCCGCCTAAACATTGCTTGAAGTCTTTGCAGGAGGCGCACATTCCGCTACGCATCCAATTGCGGTCGCGCATGACTTGGAAGCGGTTCTCCCAGACATCTAACAAGTTGTCCTCATAGATGTTGCCCTGTCGGAACGAGCGGTCGATATTCGGGCAGGCGGAGATGTCGCCGTTCAGCAACACCGAACCGATGTTGATCCCGGCACGACAGAAGAAATAGCTGTCGCGCACCTCTTCTTCAAACTTGCCAGTATAGGCTTCGCAACTGAATTTCAGATCGACACGGCCCTCTTTGCGCGTGTCGGCGATGAACTGCAGCATCTCTTCCACCTGAGCGCGGCTGAGCATCAGATCGCGGTCGCCCGCCGCCCGCCCGATGGGCGCGATGGTGAACAACCGCCAATGCCGTATGCCGTTGGCGATGAGCAGCTCCTTCAGTTGCGGCAACTCCTTCAGATTCCGCCCGTGGACGCAGGTGACCACATCGTAGATCAGCCGTGGGTCGTTGGCGATGAGGCGCAGTGCCCGCAACGCCCGCTGAAAACTCTGCGGGTGCTGCCGCAGCCAGTTGTGGGTCTCTTCCAAACCGTCCAGACTGACGGTGATGGAGCTCAGCCCGGCAGCCACCAATTCGCGGTGGCGCGCCTCGTCGTAGAGCATCCCGTTGGTGACGATGCCCCAGCGGAATCCGTGCTGGCGTAGGGCGCGACCGCAGTCGGCCAGGTCTGTGCGCAACAAAGGCTCCCCGCCCGTGATGGCAATCACGACGGTATCACGGGGATAGCGTTGCTCCAAAGGTTCGATGGCGTGGAGGAAGTCGGCAAAGGGCATGTCGTCCACGTTAGACTCTGCCTTGCAATCCGACCCGCAGTGACGGCAGGCGAGATTGCACCGCCATGTGCACTCCCAAAAGAGATAGTTCAATTCGTGTATTTCCGTTTCATTCTTGCGAAACACACGGGACAGAAAACGTTTTAGCACACCCATATCACTGAGCGTCAGATACTTGCTTTACTTTCAGTTGTAAAGGTTGGGTTAAATCCATAGCCGGAAGCATCGTGTCCAAGGTCTCGTATTGTCCGTTCTCCGCACTGTCGATGTCTGTGACAGTAAAACGGTATTGCTCCCATTCGTACAGGGAACGTCTTCCCATCGGATCAACGAACTGCCCGTTTTGGTCAGTGGTGTCGGTGAGACCGACTATGTCAGATGTGACTTGCAATCCTTCAATAGGTTTTCCGGTTTCTATGTCAGTCACTCTGCCTTGGATGTTAGCTTCCACATATCTTTCAGGCATACCATAACAGGCTTGAAACGTGAACATTAGCGCGGTGAAAGAAAACGATCCGAACAAGAATCGGAGCAGTTTCTGTTTTTTTTCTTTAAGGTATTTAAACATGACGGTTCGCTATTATTTTGGGTTGCAAAAATACAAAAATTCTGCTGTTGTCGTTTTGCGAACCACATCAAGAAGAAGCAACAAGGTCGTAACCAAGTAGCTGGCAAGGATTTGGCAAGGGGATGCATCCTCATTTCTTCGATAGTTCTTCGATAGTTCTTCGATAAAACATCGGAGAACTACTGAAGAACTGTGATTTGCTGATTTTGGTTGTCACTTTTGAGC
>CAMJXE010000100.1 GCA_946409645.1 uncultured Bacteroidales bacterium | reverse complement strand
TACGTCGGTGATGCCGGGGAAAATGGGGGAGATGAAGCAGGTGGTGTCGATGCCGGCCTCGTAGAACTGCCGCATGGCCTCCAAGCGCCGCTCGATGCTGACCGCGCGGTCCATCTCCTTGCGGAAGTCCTCGTCCAAGGTGTTGATGCTCCACGAGACGCGGGAGCCAGGAAACGATTTGATGAGGTCGAGGTCGCGGAGGATGAGGTCGCTTTTGGTGGAGATGCTGATACGGATGCCGGTGCCTTGCAGCTGTTCGAGTATCTTCCGCGTGCGCTGGAACTTGGCCTCGTGTGGCTGGTAGGGGTCGGTCACGGAGCAGAAGAAGGCCTCCTTGCCAGAGTATTTCTTTGTGTTTTCTAAATCGGGCCAGTTTTTCACGTCGAGGAACTCGCCCCACGGCTCCGGATGGTTGGTGAAACGCTTCATGAACGAGGCGTAGCAATACTTGCAGGCGTGCAGGCAGCCCACATACGGGTTCACGGCGTAGTCGGTTACCGGCAGGTTGGTCTTGGTTATAACCGATTTTACTTCGATTTCTTGTATATTCATACTGTCAAGTTGCAATAGGTGAGTGTTTTATTTGTTGTATGAGGTTTTGTATCGGTGAATGTCGTGTCATACTTTGGGATGTGGGACCCCGCAGATTGACATAGCGCATTTTCTTCGCTTCAATGTCTCTATGACTTGGATTTAGCAATGCAGACGATGCAAGCAACAACGGCTGCCACGAGTATCACCGGCTCGGCGAGCATGAAAACGGGCATTTTTCCCGCCGTCAGTGTAACCATGGTTGACAAAAGCACGACCAAGACGATGCCGGAAACAAGGATGATAAGTCCCGTCTGCAGTCTTTTCTTTCTTTTAGCTATCAAATAGGCAATCAGACAGATAGCGGCACTAATCAGCGGATAGAGGACCAGCATTGTACGTGGCATGGTTCCGCCGGCATTGCCCTGAAGGTCGAAATGCGCGGGCATCAGCTCCTGCAAGGAACTCCAACGCACAACGATGGCAGCATCGTTTGCAGCCACTATGAGCAGCGGAACAATCCAGCCTCTGCAGCTCTTTTTCTCTGACGAGTCGTTGTTTGTTTGCTTTATATTTTTAAGATTTGTCGGTTTACAGATTTTTCTTGAAGAATTCCGCCAGCGTGTCCCATGGTATGTAGTTGCCCTCGCCGCCGTCGTAGAGGTCGCAGTGGGTGGCGCCGGGGATGATTAGCAGCTGCTTGTTTTCAGGATTGGGATTCGGTTTGCCGATAAAATTATAGCCTTCGGCCTTGCCATCAACCATAAAGTGGTAGGCTGCCTCGCCGAAGTAGCGGCTGTGGGCCTTCTCGCCGTGCATCACGAGAACGGCGGAGCGTATCTCATTGATATAGTAGAGGAAACGGCTGTTAGCAAAGGCCTGTGTGCCGATGACGCGCCAGCCGTCGTTGCTGTTGCCGCTGCGCTTGTGGTAGCCGCGCGGGGTCTTGTAGTAGGCGTGATAGTCCTTCACAAACTGCGGGGCATCGTCGGGTACCGGGTCGATGACACCGCCGGCCATCGCCATCGGGTCGGCGAGACGCTGTTTGTCCAATGCCTCTCGGGCTGCGTGACGGGCTTCCTCGTTGTCGTCGCTGTCGTAATAGCCATTGCCGTTGATGCGGGTCATGTCGTACATCGTGCTGGCCACGGTGGCTTTGATGCGCGGGTCGGCAGCGGCGGCGTTCAAGGCGATGCCGCCCCAGCCACAGATACCGATAATGCCGATGCGCTCTGGATCCACGTTGTCTAACTGCGAGAGGAAATCGACGGCAGCCATGAAGTCCTCGGTGTTGATGTCGGGCGAGGCTGTGCGACGGGGTTCGCCGCTACTCTCACCGGTATATGAGGGGTCGAAGGCCAATGCCACGAAGCCGCGTTCCGCCATCCGCATGGCGTAGAGGCCGCTGCATTGTTCTTTCACGGCACCGAAGGGACCGCTTACGGCGATGGCGGGAAGTTTGCCGTTAGCATCCTTGGGGGTGTAAAGGTCGGCGGCCAAGGTCAGGCCGTACTGTGTTTCAAACGTCACCTTGCGGTGGTTCACTTTGTCGCTGAGCGGGAATACCTTGTCCCACTCTTGTGTGAGGTTCAGTTCTTGTTTCATATTGTCGTTGTTTTTTGTTTTTTGTTTGTTGCCGCAGGCGGCCAGTGTCAGTGCCGCGAGGGCGAAGAGGATAAGTTTTTTCATTGTTATTATTGTGTTATTGATTTATCTCTCGTATCACTTTCGCCGGACTCCCCGCCACCACCATATTGTCAGGCACATCCTTGGTGACTACGCTGCCGGCGGCCACGATGGCGTTCTCGCCGATGGTGACGCCTGCCAGCACTTTCACGTCGGCGCCGAGCCAGGCGTTGCGTTTCACCACGATGGGCTTGGTGAGCAGCGTGTGGCGGGTTTCGGGGTTTTCGGGATGGTATTCGGTGGCTAACACGCAGTGAGGCCCGATGAAAACGTTATCCTCGATGGTGATGCCGCCGATGGCTAACAGCGTACAACCGAAGTTGAGGAAGCAGTCGTCGCCGAAGCGAACACCTGGACCGTAGTTGATGTTGAGCGGCGGGAAGACGCGCACGGTGTCGGGCACCTCGCTGCGGGTGATCTCGCGCAGATAGTCGCGCACCTCGGCCTCCGTGTGGTAGCCGCTGTTCATCTCGGCGCAAAGCCGCATGGTGCGCTGCACGTCGGCATAGAGGTCGTCGCTGCCGACATAGTCTTTTCCTGTGGGTTTGTCGTTCATCATTTTATCGGATAAAATTCGTGAATATAGCTTCCTCCGCCTCGGGCAGACCGTTGCGCTCCTTCTCGGCGGCGATGGCCTTGACGAGGAAGGCGATGTTGCGGCCGAGGATGCGCATGCACTGCACGCCCTCCGCATCCTGCATCACGTCCTCGGCACAGTGACCGTGCACCATGTTCCAGTAGCGGGTGCTGGCGATAGGCATCTCGCTGATGGTGAAGTACTTGTTCAGCTGGTCGAAGGTGGCGGTGGTGCTGGCACGGCGGGCCGAGCAGACCGCGGCGCCCACCTTCATGCACTTCCGGAAGTGCGTGCTGAAGAAGAGGCGGTCGAGGAAGGACTTCATCGTGCCGGCAATGCCCGCGTAATAGACCGGCGAGCCGATGACCAGCGCGTCGGCTTGCTCGAATTTCGGGGCGACTTCGTTCACGATGTCATCGAAGACGCATCTGCCTGTTTCGTAGCATTTTCCGCAGCTTATGCAGCCGTGTATGTTTTTGTTGCCCACGTGGACGATTTCGGCTTCCACGCCGTTTTTCTGTAATTCTTCCGCCACAAGGCTCAGGGCGGTGAAGGTGCAGCCCTTCGCGTTGGGACTGCCGTTGATAAGAAGTGCTTTCATATTAGTTTTATTCAAAAGACAATGCAAAAATACAACTTTTCTTGAATGAAACAAAAGGCTGATGACTTCGTGTTAATTACTTCATGTTGGTTATTACATGTTAACAGCGAAGCTAACCAACAGCCGTAGGCTCATTGACACGAAGTTGTCAGCCACCGCTCCACTTTCGCCTTGCCGCTGCGCACCTCATGACCGTAAATGCTGAACTCGCACGTGACCTTGGCTTTCGGGAAGGCTTTGCGCACGTCGCTGGCGCAGGAAGCCAGGCCGCTGCCTTCGTGGGTGGTGAAGGGGATAACGGTCTTGCCGTCGAGGTTGATGTCCTTGAACAGGGTGAACATCACCTGCGGGTAGGTGCCCCACCACACGGGACCGCCGATGAAGACGGTGTCGTACTGGCTGAGGTCAGGAGTTGTGCCCTCGTAAGGCGGCAGCTCGCCCTTGTTGGCTTCTTCCTTGGCCAGCTCGATGAGCGGCGTGTAGGCCATGCCGTCGTATTTGTGGGTGAAGATCTCGAACTGGTCGGCGCCCGTGATTTCACTGATGTGGTCGGCCACGATTTTGGTGTTGCCCGTTTCGATAACACCGACGGAATAGTTGTCCCCCGCGTGGGAGAAGAAAATGACGATGGATTTGCTCATATTTCCGGAATTTGATGTTTGTTCGTTCTGTAGAGACGTTTCCTGAAACGTCTCCATATTGTTTTTATTCTGTCCGTTGCAGCCCGTGTCCATAAGGAGCGCGAAGGCTGCCACAATCATTGTTTTAACTTTCATACTTCCACCTTCTAATACTTAACCTTCAATTTCCCGAATTCCAGCTTTACCAATGGGTTGGAATCGATGAGTTTCAGACTCTTCAGCATCAGGGCGGTTCCTTCCTTGTTCTTTTTGAAATGGGCGGTCTGGAGGTGGCTCCGGTAGGCTTCTTTGTCGGCGTAGATTTCGAGGATGTAGATCTTACATGGGTCTTCCTTGGTCTGCATCGAGAAGAGGGTCAGCACGCCGGGCTCCACTTTCACCGAGGTCTCCCCAACTTCCTTGGCGTAAGTTAGATACGCTTCCAGATACTCCGGCACCACCTCGATTTCGGCGAGGCGGACGATGCGCACGCCGAAAAACGGGTGCAAAAATACGGAAAAAAGAGGAAAGTCTGTTCCTTCCCAGACGAAAAAAGTGTCTCTAAACTGCAATTAGACACCTCATGCAGAGAGGCTTTGGAACGCCTGATGAACCAGCCTTGCACTACCCGATGGTGAAATTGTAATAACATTGTAATATCCTCGTCCCGTGAAAAGTTGTATCTTTGCACAAGATTCGTACCTTTGTTTAAGGCACAATAAATCAACGGACTTATGAAAATTCTTGTTGTCGATGATGAATTAGACCTTTGCGAGATTTTGCAATACAACCTTGAGACTGAAGGATATGAGGTCATGACGGCCAATTCCGCAGAGGAAGCGCTTGAGCTTCCCTTGCATGAGTTTTCCCTTATACTGCTGGATGTGATGATGGGCGAAATGTCCGGGTTTCAGATGGCGAGAAAAATCAAGGATAATCCTGCCACATCACAGATTCCGATTATCTTTATCACGGCTCTTGACGATGAGGACAACACGGTCAAGGGACTTAACATCGGGGCGGATGACTATATTGCCAAACCACTGAGCATGAAGGAGGTGAAGGCGCGAGTCAGGGCAGTATTGAGGCGGTTTAATCCTCCGTCCCAGCAACGAGAAGTTACAGGCAGTACAATTTGTTATGGAGAAATCATTGTTGACCTGAACACCAAAACGGCCAAACTAGACGGAGAGGAATTGGCGTTGACCAAATTGGAGTTCGAGTTGCTGTCGTTCTTCCTCCGCAATCCTGACAAGGTGTTTTCCCGCGAGGATTTACTGGCAAGATGCTGGCCACAAGACGTGTATGTACTCGACCGCACCGTAGATGTAAACATTACCCGTTTGAGAAAGAAGATAGGCCGTTATGGCAAACAGATAAAAACACGGATTGGCTATGGCTACTGTTTTGAGAAGTAAATCGTTTCAAAGGAACCTGTTCTTCAGTATCGGTGGCATTTTCCTGCTGTTTGCCATCTGCTTCAGCCTTTATCAATACCGACGCGAAAAAGAATACAAAATCGACATTCTGCACTCACGCTTGCAAACGTACAATTATGAGCTGATGCAATCTTTGGGCGATCAAGGTGTACTCTGTGACAGCCTTTTCGAGGCATACACCCAATCCCATAGCATAGACCGAATGCGTGTGACGATTATTGACACCAACGGACGTGTGCTGCAGGACAACTATTATCAAGCGATTGATTCTCTGCCAAACCATCTTAAACGAATTGAAGTTCAGGAGGCTTTGGCTAACGGCAACGGGTATGACATCAAGCGCACCTCCGAATCCACCCACGAAACATATTTCTATTCTGCTACGCGATTCGGCAATTTGGTGGTCCGTTCCGCCGTTCCCTATTCCGCTGAACTGACTGAGTCTCTGAAAGCTGACAACACTTTTTTTTACTTCACTATTGCCATAACCTTCCTGTTATCCATTGTACTCTATTTGAACACGCGCCGAATCAGCCGGCACATCAGGTATTTGCGGGAGTTCGCGGTAAAGGCGGAAAAAGGCGAGGAGCTGGATCATGAACTGGAACAACGCCTGCCGGATGACGAATTGGGTGAAATCTCTCACACTATCATTACTTTATACTGGAAACTGCGTCACAGCGAAGAGGACAAACTTCGCCTCAAACGCCAACTGACACAGAATGCCGCCCACGAGCTGAAAACGCCCGCCGCCAGCATTCACGGCTATTTGGAAAGCATTTTGGACAATCCCGATATGCCCCAGGACAAGCGCCAGCATTTTCTGGAACGCTGCTATGCCCAAAGCGAGCGTATGAGCAAACTGCTCATGGACATGTCACAACTGACACGCTTGGATGAAATGCCGGCAAGTTTCTCGGAAAACAGAGAGATCAACAATTTCGATATAGTGCCGATTGTTTACAATGTGTTGGAAGATACAGCCCTGCAATTGCAGGAGAAAGGTATTAAGCCCATTGTTGAACTTCCCGAAAGCATCCTTATATCTTCTCCTTTTGCTGACCCTGAAAGCTTGATATACAGTATCTTTCGTAATCTTGTTGACAATGTCCTCTCTCATGCCACAGGAGCTACCTCCATCCGTATCAGCTACAACAATGGCGAGTTTGTATTCTCCGACAACGGTGCGGGGGTTGCACCTCTGCACCTTCCCTACCTTTTTGAGCGGTTTTATCGCGTTGACAAGGGTCGCTCGCGAAAACTCGGCGGCACCGGTCTCGGTCTGGCCATTGTAAAAAACACCGTTGTCGCCCACAGCGGAACCATCACCGCGCTTTCCACGCCCGGCGGTGGACTGACTATCAAGTTTACGCTTCAGGCATAATATCTCTTTTCTTTCTGTCCACATCGAGACATTGCTATTCCATCTTGATGATGGAGTTGCAATATTATTGTAATATGCTTGAAATATTCCTGTAATGCTGAATGTGTTTCTTTGCCACAAATTTGAAACATTGTTCAGTATGGACGAAGAAAAAAGAAAAAGAGTCTTCAGAATTTACAACTGGGTACGAATCATCCTACTCGTATTGCTTCTCACATTTATTTTTGTAAAGCTGGTTAAAGCATAATCAAAATCAAGACAAGTGAACACTTTATTTTTCGGAATCGTATTATTCCTTATTGTGCTCGCGGTGTTTGACCTCATCGTGGGGGTGAGCAATGATGCCGTGAATTTCCTGAACTCGGCCATCGGGGCGCGGGTGGCAAAGTACAGGACTATTGTAACAATAGCAGCCGTGGGTGTGTTTGCTGGTGCAGCTCTGAGTAACGGAATGATGGATGTGGCCCGGCATGGGATTATGACACCTGAGTTCTTCTCATTCTATGATGTGATGTGCCTGTTTCTGGCGGTTATGGTTACGGATGTGGTACTGCTGAACGTCTTCAACAATTTGGGTATGCCGACATCAACCACCGTCAGTATGGTGTTCGAACTGCTTGGCGGAGCTTTCGCCATCGCCGTAATCAAAATTGTCAGTGGAGCGACGGACTCCAACGGATTGGCTTTGACTTTTGGAGATCTGCTGAATACGGAAAAGGCACTCAGTGTCATTATCGGCATATTCCTCAGCGTGGCTATCGCCTTTGTGTTGGGAATGTTGGTGCAGTGGGTTGCCCGTATGGTTTTCACTTTCACTTACAGAGTAAATGGCAAGACGACCGACGTAGGTGGCAATTTGGGTGGTCTTATTGGTTCGTCACTGAAGATTGGCCTGTTTGGCGGAATAGCCGTCACAAGCATCATATGGTTTTTGTTGATTAATGGCCTGAAAGGGTCAAGTATTATGACACCCGAATTAAAAGAGACAATCAACGAAAACACTTGGCTGATATTGGGAGGTGGTTTCGCCATTTTTTCTGTCATTATGACGATTTTTAGTGCATTTAAGTTGCCGGTGCTGAAGTTTGTCGTGCTATTCGGTACCTTTGCTTTGGCTATGGCTTTTGCCGGTAACGATTTGGTGAATTTCATAGGCGTGCCACTAGCGGGGCTTGAAGCTTATAACGACTATATGGCCAATGGTTCCGGTGACGCATCCTTGTATATGATGATGTCGCTGATGGACACGTCACATACGCCCACTATCTACCTGCTCATTGCAGGTGTAGTCATGGTACTTTCATTAGTGTTCTCAAAGAAGGCGCAGAATGTGGTGAAGACATCTGTTGACCTCTCGCGGCAAGATGAGGGCGACGAAATGTTCGGTTCGAGCGGTGTGGCCCGTGCTTTGGTACGGAATACACAAAAGACCGCGACCGTTATCGGAGGATTGATACCCGATCGTGCAAAGAAATGGATAGACTCTCGTTTTAATTCCGAGGCTGCCGTATTGCCCGAAGGGGCGGCATTCGACCAGATTCGTGCATCCGTCAATCTTGTCCTCGCCGGACTTCTCGTCGCTTTTGGCACGAGCATGAAGCTCCCGCTCTCCACCACATACGTCACCTTTATGGTAGCTATGGGAACCTCGCTTGCCGACCGTGCCTGGAACCGCGAAAGCGCCGTGTTCCGCATTACGGGGGTGTTGAGTGTCATTGGCGGTTGGTTTATCACTGCGGGTGCGGCGTTCATTGTCAGCTTCCTTATCACCAACGGATTGTTTTTCGGCTCATTCGTGGCTATGGTTATCGCTATTATTGTCGCCATCACCATACTTATTCACAGCAATTTACGCGACACCAAAAACAACAAGAACAGCGAAGCCGACAAGTTGTTCTCGAAAATTCTGTATAGTGATGACAAAACCGAATGTTGGTTGTTACTCTGTAACCATGTCAAACTTACCACAATGGACAATCTACGGTTCGTGACCTTAAACTATGAAGCCATGACGACGGCTTTCTTCCACGAAGATTACCGGACGCTTAAGCATACGGTTGCCCAGTTTGACGGTCAACGGAAGGATGTCAAGCGTCAGCGTCGGAAGCAGATTATCGCATTGCGCCGTATAGACCCGGTATTAAGTGTGGAGAAAGGCACGTGGTACTTCCTCACCATCAACTCTCTATCCCAAATGGTTTACTGTCTGAAACGTATGGGCGAACCCTGCTTGGAATATGTCGCCAATAATTTCCGTCCTATTCCTGGCAAATACGTAAACGAGTTTCTCACGCTTCGTGATGAGATCATTCGTATTTTCAGACGGGCAATCTCCGATGAAACCACCCACCATATTCGCGATGATGCCGCCAGAATCCAAAACGCTCTTTCCGATTATCGGAAACGGATTATCAGGGACATCCAAACAAAGCAGCTCAACATTGAAAGTATGACGGTCTTCCTCAACCTTGTTCAGGAGTCGCAGGAGCTTCTCAGCGCCCTTCGCCATACGATGAGGGGCAAAAACAAGTTTGAGGAATAGGAGAAAAAAAACAAAAGCCCAACTTGCATAGTTCTTACTAATTCACCCTATGGTCCGGCTACCGACACGCTCGCCGAAAAAAGGGTGCAAAAGTACGGAAAACAGTGGAAACCGTGTCCTCGCTTGAACAAAAAAATCCGCAAACCAAGACTTTACTTGAATTACGGATTCTTTATAACACTAAAACGATTCTTATTTCAGTCCTTTCAGCCACCGCTCCACCTTCGCCTTGCCGCTGCGCACTTCGTGACCATAGATGCTGAACTCGCCCGTGACCTTGGCCTTCGGGAAGGCTTTCCGCACGTCGCTGGCGCAACTGGCCAGGCCGCTGCCTTCGTGGGTGGTGAAGGGGATGACGGTCTTGCCGTCGAGGTTGATGTCCTTGAACAGCGTGAACATCACCTGCGGGTAGGTGCCCCACCACACGGGACCGCCGATGAAGACGG
>CAMJXE010000099.1 GCA_946409645.1 uncultured Bacteroidales bacterium | reverse complement strand
CATAATGCCCAATATCTACCAAAAGCGTGCCAGAATAGGACTTGAAGAAGTCGTGGTATTTGAAGTCGCCCGACACATAGGCGTCCGCGCCTGAGGCTATGGCAAGGTCTATGAAACTGGATCCGCCCCCGCCGCAAAGTGCCACTTTGTGAATCGTTTTCGTCGTGTCACCTGCATAACGGCAATGGGTGAATCCGAGCTTATTTTTCAGATACTCAAGGAATTCATTTATTGGCATTGCTTTGGGCAGTTCGCCAATGCGTCCAAGACCGATGGTGCGACTCTCGTTCTCTAACGGCAACAAATCAAAAGCGGGTTCTTCGTAGGGATGATGTTTGTAAATAGTCTGAACAACAGCACGTTGCAATCCTGTTGGATAGATCATCTCTATCCGTTCTTCTGCCACGTGTTCCAATTGGTTTTCCGTGCCGATATGGGGGGTTGCGCCCTCCAACGGACGGAACTGCCCTTGGCCTTGCAGGGTATATCCGCAGTGGTCGTATTTGCCCTGCACACCGCAACCGATTTCGAACAGTGCTGACTTCAGCGCTTCCGCGTTTTCTTTCGGCACGAAGATTACTAACTTGCGATAGAGTCCTTTGTGAGGGTCTAACACTTTGACGTTTTGCAGTTCTAATTTTTCTGCGAACACATCATTACCCCCGCCTTCACCACTGTCGATGTTGGTGTGCATGGAGTATAGTACCAAGTTGTGTGCCAATGCTTTGCAGATCATAGCCCCGATTCTGTCGGTGGGCACAATTTTGGTGATACCACGTTTGAGTATCAGTGGATGGTGTGAAATCACGAGGTTGCAACCTTCTGCAATTGCCTCGTCAAGCACCTGCTCTGACATTTCGAAACAGATCATCGCGCCAGTGATTTCTTGGCTTTCATCACCGCATTGCACTCCGCAATTATCGAATTCTTCCTGTAGATAGAGCGGGAATTTTTGTTCTAAAAAACGGGTTACTTCTTTGATTGTCATTGTTTTTGTGACTTGTGACTTGTGACTTGTGACTTGTGATTTGTGATTTGTGACTATCGATAATTCTATTCACTAATCACTGCTCACTGTTCACTAATCACCGAAAAGAAGAGCGCCGTGGATTTTGCGGCGCTCTTCGTATTAAGATACTTTAGTCCATATCAGGGAAATCGGGCAGTTCACGGCGTTCTTGGCGGTGACGCTGTCCGTCATTTTGGTTGCTGTTACCGTGGCGGGGGGCATTGCCTCCGTTACGGTTGCCACCGTTGTTCGGACGGGGACCGCGGTCGCCACGGTTGTCGCGGCCACCACCGTTGCGGTTACCGCCGTTTCTTCCGCTGTTGCCACGCGGTTTCTCCTCTTCGTAACCTTCTGGTTTCGGGAGAAGCACCTTGTGAGAGAGTCTGTATTTTCCGGTCTTTTCGTCGATTTCGATGAGTTTCACCTTGATTTTATCGCCCACATTGAGTACGTCAGCCACATTTTCGACGCGGCGGTACGCGATTTCGGAGACATGCAACAGGCCGTCGGTGTTGGGCAGGAATTCCACGAAAGCACCGAAGTCGGTGATTGTCTTGACTGTACCTTCGTATATTTCACCCACTTCAGGGAGTGTGGTGATGAGTTTGATGCGCTCCATAGCGGCGTTGATGTCGTCAACGTTGGCAGCTGCGATGTCGATGATACCGAAATCGCCGACCTCTTCAATGTTGATGACGGTGTTGGTTTCACGCTGCATTTCTTGGATGATTTTGCCTCCAGGTCCGATGACGGCGCCGATGAATTCGCGTGGGATTTGCATTTGGACGATGCGTGGCACGAACGGACGGTAGTCTTCGCGCGGAGCAGGCATCGCTTCCTTAATCTTACCGAGGATAAACATTCTGCCTCTGTGGGCTTGGGCCAATGCTTCGGCCATTACTTCAGCGGAAAGACCCTTCACCTTGATGTCCATTTGGCATGCGGTGATTCCGTCTTCGGTACCGCAGACTTTGAAGTCCATGTCGCCGAGGTGGTCCTCATCACCGAGGATGTCGGAGAGGATGGCGTAGCGACCGGTTGCCTCGTCAGTGATCAAGCCCATGGCGATACCGGAAACAGGCTTTTTCATCTTCACACCGCAGTCGAGCAGTGCGAGAGTGCCAGCGCAAACCGTAGCCATGGAGGAACTTCCGTTAGATTCAAGGATGTCAGAAACCAAACGGACAGTGTAGGGGAACGTCGGGTCGTCGAACGGAATCATCGGTTTGAGGGCACGTTTAGCCAAGTTTCCGTGACCGACCTCGCGGCGGGAGGTGCTGCCGATGCGTTTCACTTCACCCACGCTGTAAGGCGGGAAGTTGTAGTGCAGCAGGAAGCGGTTAGTGCCTTCCACCACGGCGCCGTCGATGATCTGTTCGTCGAGTTTGGTGCCGAGTGTACAGGTGGTCAAAGATTGCGTTTCACCACGGGTGAAGATGGCAGAACCGTGTGCAGAAGGAATATATCCGGTCTCAATCCAGATGGGACGGATGTCTTCGGTGTGACGGCCGTCGAGACGGATGCGCTCGTCGAGGATCATGTTGCGCATGGCGTGCCAGAGGATTTCGTCGTAGTAACGTTTCACCATCACAGCCTTCTCGTCGCGCTCCTCTTCGGGAATGGTCTCGATAAAATCAGCGAGAATCTGGTCAAAGTCCTCATTACGAGCTTGTTTACCCTTGAAAGATTTCGCCACGGCATATACTTTGTCGTAAAGTTCGGTGTTCATGCGTTCGCGGATAGCCTCGTCGTCGGTTTCGTGGCAGTATTCGCGTTTCGGGTTGGCGGAGGGCACCTGAGCGGCAAGGTCTAACTGAGCCTGACATTGGATTTTGATGTGCTCTTTCGCGAAATTCAGAGCAGCGACCATGTCGTCTTCAGAGATTTCGTTCATTTCACCTTCCACCATCATGATGTTGTCCATGGAAGCAGCCACGATCATGTCGATGTCGGAGCGTTCCATATCCTCGACGGTGGGGTTCACCACGAGTTTGCCATCAACGCGACCTACGCGCACCTCGGAAATCGGGCATTCGAAGGGGATGTTGGAGACGGCGATAGCGGAAGAAGCAGCCAGACAGGCGAGGCAGTCGGGCAGGAAATTCTTATCACCGGAGATCAGAGTCACAACGACCTGAGTCTCAGCGTGGAAGTTCTTCGGGAAAAGAGGACGAATAGCGCGATCGACCAGACGAGCGATGAGGATTTCATACTCGGAGGGGCGGGATTCGCGTTTGAAGAAGCCTCCGGGGAAACGGCCCACAGCGCCGTATTTTTCTTGGTATTCCACTTGCAGCGGCATGAAGTCGGTGCCTTCAACAGCCTCTTTCTTGCAGCAAACGGTGGCTAAAATCATGGTGTTACCCATAGTGACGACAGCGGCACCGTCGGCCTGCTTCGCCAGTTTTCCGGTTTCAATCGTAACCATACGACCGTCACCGATATCGAAAGTTGTTCTTACTCCTAAATTCATAGTGTTTGTTTTTAAGATGATACGAGTTTTAGAATACAACAAATATTCAAAAAGGCAATTTCCATCAAAATTGCCTTTTTGAATATCAATGTAATCAGTTCTGTAATTATTTTCTTAAGCCTAATTCCTTGATCAGCGCTCTGTAGCGTTCGATATCTTGTTGTTTGAGATATTCGAGCATTTTTTTGCGCTTACCAACGAGGGTGATGAGGGCGCGTTTGGTCACGCGGTCACCGTGATTTTGTTTCACGTGTTCGGTCAAATGTTTGATGCGGTGCGTAAACAGGGCAACTTGTGCTTCAGGAGAACCGGTGTCAGCTTCGTTCTTGCCGTATTTCGCGAAAATTTCTTTCTTTACGTCTGTTGTCAAATACATAACTTTTAACTGCTTTAATTTATCTTTTTTATCCTTTTCTAAATCGGCGGCAAAAATACACTTTTTTCCATAACAATCACCCCACATTCTATCAATTTGATTTTTTTACGAAAAAAGTACGGGAACACACTTTAAACACCCCTTTTTCTTGTTTGATTTTGGTGTAGAAACCCCGAAATCTTGCGAAAGTGCTTCAAAATCTTAACAAATGATAGTAAAAAGTTTTTTTTGAAACCCTCATTTTGGATAATTTAAATGTCTGATTCCGAAAATAATACAAAGAAAATGCAAAAACCCCTTGACAAAGGCGCAGTTTGATGTTATTTTTGCCCTAACAAAAACAAACAAAATAAAAAATAAAGACTATGAAAAAAGTCATGCAGAAGCTTGATGTATATCAGAGGTACGTGGTAAATCCTGCTTATAAGTTCAAAGAGGATTATAATAATGTGATTATCACAAACAACAATTCGGCGCGATATAACGCCAATCTCTATCGGAAGGATATCACACACTCTTTCGCTTGGCGTATTCATCCTGATTTGGCTGTTTTGTTCGGCTTTTTCGATGGTTCGAAAACGTTGGATGAAGTGGCGACGCGTTTCTTTCTTGTGGAAAAGATGGACAAGGAGGTTTTCATGAATTCAGTGTCACCTTGTATTAACAATTCAGAGGAGGTTATGATTCCGACATACGATGGATGTTGGGCATCAATACCAAAAAATTTCTTGATTTCCAATACGATGTCCATTGTTCGTGATTCCCTTCTTGAAAAAATCGATATCCCCTTTGTCCGGAAGTTTTTCAATCTTTCGGAAGTGCGTTTGCGAGTGCCAAACAGTATGACATTTATGCTTAACACCTCTTGCGTGACCGATTGTGTCTATTGTTATGCGGACAAACCGCAGATAAAGCATCCGTTGCCCTTTGCGCGAGTCAAGGCATTGATCAAAGAGGCTTTCGATTTGGAGATGCCGTACTTAGAAGTCGATGGAGGCGATTTTTTCCTCTATCCTCATTGGCGAGAGTTGCTGGTGGAGATGCTGAAATATGAGTATATGCCCCATATCTCTACAAAATGCCCTCTTACAGAAAAGATGGTGAATGACTTGAAAACATTGGGTATAAGATATATACAGCTTTCCATTGATAGTGTGAACAGCAAAGAGATGCAACAAATGCTGAAGGTTGGCGAGCACTATACAGGACAGGTTTTGCATGGTTTACGACTGCTGGATGAGGCCGGTTTTGAAATTACAGTCAAGCCCGTGATTACTAGATTCAATGATTCAGAGACATCCTTGAACGATACGATAGATGTGTTGACTTCTTTTCCAAACGTCAGACGTGTCAATTTCACACCGGCTGATTTCAGTCAGTTCAAACCGACGACTTATTATAGTACTTGTAGCCAGTTGACACGGTTGAAAACCATTGTGGATCAGCGTAATAGAGAGTATGATGCAGAATTGTCGTTTTTAGGGTATGCGGAGTTTCAGACGGAAGAGGAGCGCAGGGCGCATTTCTCATATCGTCCGCAATGCACGGGCAATGTGCACGGCTTTTTCGTACTCCCCGATGGCAAAGTTACGATTTGCGAACAGATGTATTGGCATCCGTTTTTCATCCTTGGCGACCTAAACAAGCAATCGATTATGGAAATGTGGGAATCAGAGCAGGCACGTTCGAAGTGGAATTTTTCCCAAAAGGAGGTACGAGACGAAAGTCCGTGCAAGACCTGCGAGGAGTTTCAGGCATGTCGTCGCGGGTTAGGGAATTGTTGGCGGCTGGCGATTTCCGCATACGGACCTGAAAACTACGACTTTCCAGCACCTAACTGCCCAAAGGCCCCGCCCGTCTCTGAAGGTTTCTACATCCCATGAGGAGCTTTGTTTCAGGTTTCAAGAGGGTGTGTCAAAAGTCGGTTTTGGCAATAATTACTATTTGATTATCAGATAGCTACAAGCAATAAAGCTGTTTGTTGCACTTTTGACACACTCTCATTCAGGTCTCAAGTCTCCAATAAAGAAATAATGCAGAACTACTTACGGAAACCACAAAAAATGTTATTTTTGCGCCTCAAAAAAAATATCATTATGGCAAATATTGAATTCAATAACAAAACGTATGAGATGGACGGTGACGGCTTCATGGTTCATCCCGAAGAATGGAATAAGGAACTGGCTGCGGAGATTGCCAAGGCCGACGGCATTGCAGAGATGACGGAAAACCACTGGAAAGTGGTGGATTGTATCCGCGCCAACTACGAGGAAAAAGGCATTGCCCCGATGGTCCGCACCATCTGCAAGACCGCCAATTTGAAACTGAAGGATATCTACGAGCTCTTCCCGCTGGGTCCCGCGAGAGGCGCCTGCCGCGTCGCTGGTCTCCCCAAGCCTGAAGGTTGCGTATAGGATTCAGGTTTCAGGATTCAGGGTTCAAGTTTCAGGGTTAACACATATCCTGAAACTTGAAACCAATATTTGAATTGTTAAATCGTATAACCTGTTTGTTATGAGTATTATGCAATATTTGGCGATAGCCGCAGCGGTTTATTGCTTGGTTAGTTTATTTGTGCATTTCGTGAGAATCGTGCGCCTGGGTGCCCCGAAGGACAAGTCGGAGCCGAGCGGTAGCGTGAAGAAGGGTGTGGTTTACGCAAATACCCGCGCGATGATGCCCACAGAGAAGGAATCCGCATATTTGCATCTGCCTTCCTACGCTGTCGGCATGCTGTTCCACATCGGGCTGTTTTGCAGCCTACTTTTCTTCTTGCTCTCCTTTTTCCCGTTTTTCAACAGTTGGATTGGGGTCAGTTGCTGGCGTTGGGTGCTTGCCATCCCGCCCGCGATGGCTACGGTTTGCGGTCTCATCCTCTTTTTCAGAAGGTTGCTTTCCAAGGAATTGAAGGTGCTTTCCATGCCCGATGACTTCATTTCCACGGGTTTGGTCACCCTCTTCCTACTGATGACGACGTTTTATCTGAGCTTGTCAACCTGTTGCGGCTCTATTACAATATTATATTATATAAGCAGCATCCTGCTGTTCCTCTACATGCCGTTGGGGAAACTCCGCCACGCGGTCTATTATTTCGCGGCGCGCTACCATCTGGGGTTTTTCTATGGATGGCGGAATGTCTGGCCGAATCACGAGAAAAAATAAAACCCTATGAGACTTGACTTTTTAGGTGCGACCGAAGAGGTCACTGGCAGCAAGTTCCTGCTCACCACGCAGGATGGTATAAAAATTCTGTTGGACTGCGGTATGTATCAGGGTAAAGGTTTAGAGACCGATGCCATGAACCGCGATTTGGGTTTCGACCCTACCAAGATCGACATCGTGCTGCTTTCCCACGCGCATATCGATCACGCTGGGCTTATACCATATATATATAAATTAGGATTCCGCGGCAAGGTGTTCTGCACGCCGGCCACCCGCGATCTCTGCGCGATTATGCTCGCAGACTCAGGCCGCATTCAGGAAGCCGATGCCCGGCAGTTCAACAAGAAGACCGAGCGCGTGGGCAAGACCCCCATCGAGCCGATTTACAACGAGAAGGATGCGGTGGAGTGCATGAGACTGTTCATCAGTATTCCGCGCGGGTTGCATTTCAATATCACCCCGAAGGTGGCCATCGAGTTTATCGACAGCGGCCACATGCTGGGCAGCAGCGCCATCTACCTCACCTTCAAGGAGGGTCGCAAGACGCGTACGCTTTGCTACACCGGCGATGTGGGCCGCTACGACAAGCGTATTCTGCCCGACCCGCAGCCATTCCCATACGCCGACTACATCATCACCGAATCCACCTACGGTGACCGGTTGCACTCCACATTGGACGAGGCCGACAAGGAGCTGATGCTCGTGGTGCGCGACGCCTGTGCGAAACGCAAAGGCAAACTGCTCATCCCTTCGTTCGCCATCGGCAGGACGCAGGAGATTGTCTATACGCTGCATCGTCTTGAGCTCGCTGGCGACTTGCCCGACATCGAGTGCTTCGTGGATAGTCCGTTAGCCTGCTCCGCTACCAATATTTTCCGGCTGCACGACGACTGCTTCAACGAGGAGATGCGGGAGTTCATGGCCGCCACAAAGGATCCATTTGGCTTCGACAAACTTTCCTACGTGCGTACCATAGACGACTCCAAGGCTCTGAACGAGCACAATCGCCCCTGCATCATCATCTCCGCCTCTGGTATGATGGAGGCTGGGCGCATCAAGCACCATCTGGCCAACAACATCGAGAATCCGAAGACCACGATTCTGTGTGTAGGCTACTGCGCCCCGACCACCTTGGGCGCGAAGATCATGCGCGGTGACGAGAAGGTCTCCATTTTCGGCAACGAGTACAAGGTGCGCGCGACCCTCGCCCGCATCGACGCTTACTCCGGACATGCTGACTATAAAGAACTTATACAGTATCTCTCTTGTCAGAAGGGCAACAAGCGTTTGAAGAAAATCTTCGTCGTGCACGGTGAGAATGATGCGCGGGATGCCTACGCGAAACATTTAAAGGATGCCGGTTTCAAACAAGCGTATGTGCCGAAGTTCAGAGAATCCATCGAATTGGTGTAATCTGTATAATCGATGTTCATGCGCATCGTCTCCACAATATTAACCCCCTAAACCCTAAACCTTAAACTATGAAGAATACGCTTATCACTGGTGCCAACGGGCAATTAGGCCATTGTCTGCGCGACCTTGCAAAGGAATATCCAGACAGTTACCGTTTCTTCTACACAGATGTTGCTGAATTGGATATCACAGATGCAGACGCAATTGACAAATATATTATTGATAATCAAATCAACGTTATTATAAACGCCGCAGCTTACACGGCTGTTGACAGAGCCGAGGACGACGAAGAGAACGCTTATCGAATCAATTGCACGGCTGTGGCCAATCTGTCGAATGCGGCGAAAAAGCACGATTTGAGTCTCTTCCATATCTCCACAGATTATGTTTTTTCCGGCGATTCGAGCAAGCCATACGAAGAAAATGACACGCCTGCACCGAAATCGGTTTATGGATCGACCAAGTTGGCAGGTGAGCGGGCGATTATGGAGAGCGGTTGCCAGGCGGTTGTTATCCGCACCTCGTGGCTGTTTTCTGAATACGGCAACAATTTCGTGAAGACCATGTTGCGTTTAGGCTCGGAACGCGAAAGTATCAATGTAGTGTGCGACCAAATTGGCGGTCCGACATACGCTGGCGACTTAGCTAAGGTTATTTTCCAATTGATTGAGAACGGTTTGGAACATTCCGGGACTGAATTTTATCATTTTGCTAACGAGGGAGTTTGTAGTTGGTATGACTTTGCGAAGGCTATTATGGAAATGGGTGGAAAAGAATGTCTCGTAAAGCCGATTTTTACGTCGGAATATCCCGCAAAAGCGCGCCGTCCTGCCTCTTCTGTCTTCAATTTGCGCAAAATCAAGAAGACTATCAACATAGAGATTCCATATTGGCGAGATAGTTTAATATTGGTAATCAATAAGTTACAAGAAAAATAAAAAAAATCGTACAGGATGATGTAGTATTAAAAAAAAATGTATTTTTGCGCACCTTATTTCCAATGAAAGGAAACGTTCTTTTTTTAGCAAAAAAATCAGCCGTTGTAGCTCAGTGGTAGAGTACATCCTTGGTAAGGATGGGGTCATGAGTTCAACTCTCATCAACGGCTCTTTTTTTTTTGAAATGAACATAAGGAAAAGTTAAATAACATAAATTTATAAAAAATGGCAAAAGAAAAATTTGAACGTACTAAACCCCACGTAAACGTGGGTACTATCGGTCACATTGACCACGGTAAAACTACTCTTACCGCCGCCATCACCACCGTGTTGGCTGAAAAAGGTCTCTCTGAACTCAGATCTTTCGATTCTATCGATAATGCTCCTGAGGAAAAAGAGCGTGGTATTACTATTAACACCGCTCACATCGAGTACCAAACCGCTAACCGTCACTATGCACACGTTGACTGTCCAGGTCACGCTGACTATGTAAAGAACATGGTTACTGGTGCTGCTCAGATGGATGGTGCTATCCTCGTTGTGGCCG
>CAMJXE010000098.1 GCA_946409645.1 uncultured Bacteroidales bacterium | reverse complement strand
GGATTCTGTCTTGCGAGAATTTGGAAGACCCGAACGGACCGCAACCCGAATACAGACTGAAGGAATTCTATTTCCCTATATTCCAGCCTATCATCAAATCGCAAGGATTCTCATACGCCAAATGGACAGGACCGGTCATTGAAGAGGCAGTGCGTTGGGCGGATGTCGTGCATTTGGAAGAGCCGTTTTTTATCGAACATGCGGCCATGAACTGCGCCAAAAGACTCGGCAAACCCCTCACGGCAACCTACCACCTCCATCCCGAGAACATCTTCTTCTCACTCGGATTGGGCAGTTGGTCGTTCCCGAACAACTTGCTTTTGCGCTATTGGTCGCGCGTCTTTCTCGACAACTGTCAATATGTGCAATGTCCTACCGAAAACGTGCGGGAACGATTGAGCCGTTTCCACGTCAAAGCCCGTTGCGTCACGATCTCCAACGGACTGGTGCCCGACAAGTGTATTCGTCCTGCAACACCGCCCGAGGATTATCTTGACGAAAACCGGCCGCTTGAAGTGATCTACATCGGTCGTCTTTCCGGTGAGAAAGACCAGCCCACGTTGATGAAAGCCATGCGTTATAGCAATTATGCGCATCGCATCCGGTTGCACTTCGCCGGGGGCGGTCCCAATGAGAAGCAATACAAGCGTTTGGCAGCAAAGCTCGTGAAAAAAGGGGTGCTCAAACATGAACCGGTTTTCGGATTCTACAACCACGAACAGCTGCGCCAGATAGCCGCCAAGGCCGATTTGGCAGTGCATTGCGCCACCATAGAAGTGGAAGGACTGAGCATCATGGAGGCCATGCAACAGGCCGCAGTGCCCGTGATTGCCGTTGGACATTGTTCCGGCACGTCGCAATTCGCCTTGGACGATCGCAGTACATTTCCAGCAAAAAATCCCAAAGCACTTGCAGAACGCATCGATTACTGGCTCGACCATCCTCAGGAGCGATGGGAGATGGGATTCAAGTACTCCGAATCTATGGAGAAATATGACATTACCCATAGCGCGGAACGCCTCATCGAAATGTTCGAGGCGGCGATACGGGAAAACTAATTGCTGAATTCACAATTCATACTTCCGACACTAATGCCATATCAAGCGGAATTTTTCCGCTTTTTTTGGGGAAAATTTGACTATTTTTATTAAAATACTATTGATTATCATTAATTTATATTTATTAAAAAATGTTAATTTCGACACCGTCATTTTTGAGAGTCATGGTAGTATGAATGAATGAATGAATGTAATTTGTAACAAAATCAAAATACCTAACAATGAAAATTCTATTTGTAGTAAACAACTTTTTCTGCCAGGGCAACGGTCTTGACGAATCGGCAAGACGAACCGTGAAGGCGCTGCGCGAGGCAGGACAGGATGTTCGAGTGCTTTCGGGCAAAAATTTGGAGGACCCCAACGGTCCTCATGCGGATTATGAAATGGAGAACTTCGATTTTCCGTTAATTCAGCCGATGCTCTCCTCCTTTGGATACCATTTTGCCAAGTGGAAGGGACCGCAAATCGAGGAGGCGGTTCGTTGGGCGGATGTCATTCACATGGAAGAGACCTTCTTCCTCCATCATGCCGCTATGAATTGGGCCAAAAAGTTGGGCAAACCCATGGTGGGAACCTATCATGTGCATCCGGAGAATATCATATTCAACATCTTGGGCTTTCGTGGCGGTTTTCTGACCTGTCAAATACTCTACCGTTACTGGTGTCGCGTTTTCTATGACAATTACAAATATTTACAATGTCCAACCGATAATGTCCGTGAGCGATTGGTCCGCCACCGAGTCAAAGCGCACTGTTTCACCCTCTCCAACGGCGTGATTCCCGACAAATGCATCCGTCCGCTCACACCACCGGAAAACTACCTCGATGAGAATCGTCCGCTCGACTTGATTTACATCGGTCGCACCGCCATTGAGAAAGACCAGCCGACACTTTACAAGGCCATCCGTCTCAGCAAGTACGCGAAACGTATCCGACTGCACATTGCCGGCCGCGGTCCGAAACTGGAACCCTACACCCGCATGGCCGAGAAGCTCTATGAGGATGGTGTGGTGAGTTACAAGCCGGTTTTCGGATTCTACAACCGCGACGAGTTGCGAGAACTGGCTGCTAATGCCGACTTGGCCGTTCACTGCGCCTACATCGAAGTGGAAGGTATGAGCATCACGGAAGCCCTGCAGCAGGCCGTTGTGCCCGTGATCGCCACCGCGCGTTATTCCGGTACCTCCGCGTATGCATTGGACGGCCGCAGCAAATTCCCCTCGAAAAACGCCAAAGCGCTTGCCGAGCGCATCGACTACTGGTTCGATCACCCGCAGGAGCGCTGGGAAATGGGATTCAAGTACGCCGAGTCGATGAACAATTACGACATCAACACCGTGGTGGCGAAGCGGCTCATTGAAATATACGAGGCGGCAATACGAGAGCAAGAACAAAAATAGATTCCTGATATCATTGTTTTATCAAAAACGGCAGACCCGACGGTCTGCTGTTTTTGTCCTCAATGGCATAATCAAAATAAATTGTACTTTTGCAGCCTGATAGGCAATAGGCAAAAGTAAAAGAGACATGCAAGGTTTAGTGACGAAATCCACAGGAAGTTGGTACTCCGTACTTGACGAGGCCACGGGCGAACGGTTGGAGTGCCGCCTGCGCGGGCAGTTCCGCATCCACGGCATCAAAAACACCAACCCCGTCATCGTGGGCGACCGTGTGGAGTACGACATCGAGAAGGACGGCACCGGGGTCATCACCCAAATCACCCCGCGCAAGAACTACGTCGAGCGGAAATCCACCAACCTTTCGAAAATCAGGCACCTGATCGCCGCCAACATCGACCTGGCGTTCTTGGTGATCACCCTCAAGGAACCCCGAACCTCCCTGGGCTTCATCGACCGCTTCTTGGTGGCGGCGGAAGGGTTCCGCATCCCGGTATGCCTGGTTTTCAACAAGATGGACCTCTACGACGATGCCGAACTCGATGTGGTGGACGAACTCTCGGAACTCTACCGGAACATCGGCTATGAGGTGGCTTTCACGTCGGTGGTGACAGGTATGGGCATCGACGAGCTGCGGGAGAAAATATCCGGCAACGTCTGTCTCTTCAGCGGCCATTCAGGCACGGGCAAATCGGCGATCATCAGCGCGATAGACCCGACCCTGAACCTGCGCACGGGCGATATTTCCAAGGTACATAACAAGGGAAAACACACCACCACCTTCGCGGAGATGTTCCCTTTGGCGGACGGCTACATGGTGGATACTCCCGGCATCAAGGAATTCGGGCTGATACAGTACACCAAAGAGGAAATTCGCGACTATTTCCCGGAAATACGGGCCTACAACAACCGCTGCAAATTCGACGATTGCAGTCACACCCACGAACCCGGCTGCATGGTGCAGGAAGCCGTCGAAAACGGGGAAATCGCCATGTCAAGGTATCTCAACTATATCGCCATATTGGAAGCGGACGACATGAAGCTGGCCGATTGGGAGCTGCGATAGAGTTGGAAGTTGGAATTTGAGACTTGGGACTTGGGGGATAAAAATTGTAGGTTTCAGGTTTCAGGTTTCAAGTTTCAGGTTTCAGGTTTCAAGAAAACACTTCGAAACTATGATCGTCGTAGAAGAAGACTATCTTCTGCAACTTTCGTTCTGGTGCAACAACATTGTTGACATTCTTCTCGCGTTTATTCGGTGCGGGTGCGGGTTTAGCGCGTACACGAGACTCTTGCGGCTGCGCTGTTGCGTGCGTAAGTTCGGGTGCAGGAAGCGGTTGCGGTACCAAATAATCTTCGGTAACTGCATCGTCTTCTGCCGCAGGCGTTTCGGTTGCTTGAGGATGACGCGGGTCAACCACATCCTCGTCTGGATCGTCCATATTCTCATATTCGCCAAACAGATCGGTCTGACGCATCATTTTCGAATTCTCAACGGGTTGTTCTTTTACAGGTGGTTCTGGCTCAGGAACCGGATGGTTGACTTCTGGAGATGCACCCGCCTCGGCTCGCAACATTTCACCCATCCCCATGATGAGCCACTCAGTGGAAATTTCCGGATATTTGGCCAAAATTTTCTTTGCCACATCCAAGCTCGGTTGGTTGCGTCCCGTTAACAAATGAGTCAGTCCTGATCGACTGATTCCAATTGTATCCGCAAAGGAAGCAGAGGACAATTGTGAATAACTGATTACTTCTCGTATTCTATCTATCATAATATTACATTTGTATTCAAAACACAATTAAAACAAATAATATCTGCAAAGATAATATATTTTTATAAACTACGACATTTGTACGTTATTTTTCCAGATATGTTACATAAATACACGCTTGGTCTTACAATCATACCCCATTTTCGCAAGAAATCAAATTGTTGAAAACTATCTATATCTTTCATTGAAATAAAACACATAATCTTTTTTGAATCAAATGATTGACTGAAAAATAATGTAAAATATTAAAATGTTGACAGATGGATTGTTTTACTTAATCTATCAATTCAAATACACGAGATAACACTTCGATTACTTACATAATTACATACTCATCATATATTATAGTCTATTATACAAAAAACCTCACGGTCGTCCCGTTGGGCTACTATATTGAAAAATTGAAATATTTACAATTGTGATTCCATGTTTTATTTGTAAATTCACAGAAATAATATTTATTGTTACATTTGTATTCTATCGTGTGTTGTTATTTTTGGCGTGTGGTTTAATGTGTTGTTTTTGTGAATTTTTTGGTTTTCCGAATTTGAACTTGGGTTACGTATGTTTTTTACAATTGTAATTACCCTTGTTTATTTTACAATTATTAATATTTAGTTATATTAAAATCGAAAGCTGTCTTACCATTTTAACCCCAAAGCTTGTATGGCCAATCACTCATTTCTAACTACGGGCTCTACATTCCGATTTCCGCCCCCATGTCTGTTTTCCTTTCAAATTTTCAATTCTCGACGCGATAAAAAAACTATTTTTGCCGCCGGTTTTCGGGAGCCCTCTCCCACCCTGTTTAGATTGTCTATTTATAATTATAATATGAAAGGTTTATACACATTCTTACTTCTTACATGCTCGAATGTCTTCATGACGCTCGCGTGGTACAGTCATTTGAAGTTGCAAAGCACAGCTTGGTTCAGCAAGCTCTCTTTGCCGCTGGTCGTCCTTTTCAGTTGGGGCATCGCCTTTGTTGAATACAGTTTCATGGTGCCTGCCAACCGCATCGGCTTCATCGAGAATGGTGGTCCGTTCAACCTATGGCAGCTTAAGGTGATCCAGGAATTCATCTCTCTGACCGTCTTCACCATCTTCATGCTGATATTTTTCAAGGAGCAGACCTTCACGGTCAACCATTTCATCGGTTTCTGCTTTTTGATATTAGCGGTCTATTTCATCTTTAAAAAATAACTTCCTTGAGCAGCCCCGATAGGGACAAGAGATTTGTAGCCAGGGGTAAGCGAAGCACAACCCCTGGGAATCGATTGATTACAAGGCGTTTACATCGGACGACGTTTTATTCGTCGAAAAAAAAGGGGATGGTACAATAAAATTAACGATTAATCGTTAATTGTTTGTTTTAATAATGTATCATCAAGTTATATCGCCGATGGATAAAGATTTTACCCCTGTCATAAAAAAAACGGTCAAAAAGGAGAAGCCTTCGAGGAAAATCATCGAAAATATCCTTCAGTATTCAAAATCCCTGAGTGTTATCGCCGGGATTGCACCGCAGCCGTTATTGTTCATCAACAATTAGTTCTCGCATACGGGAAGTGAACATGCCGCATCGCGCCGTTATCGGTTTGGGCAGTAACAAGGGGGACCGAAAGTTCTACCTTACGTTGTCTTTGCGCCTGATTGAATGGGAGATCGGGGCCGTTGTGCGCTCCTCATCCGTGATAGAAACCCCGTCGTGGGGATTCGAGTCCGACCCGTTCCTGAATCAGGTCGTGGTGGTGGAAACCGCATTGGAACCGCTGCAGCTACTGGACGCTCTGCAGTCGATCGAACGCCGGCTGGGGCGCACGCAGAAAAGTCGTATTGTGGACGGGAAGCCCGAGTACCATGCCCGTACCATTGACCTGGACATTCTCGACTACGACGGTTTGCATTACCATGACGAGCGTCTTACGCTACCGCACCCGCACATCGCCGAGCGCGAATTCGTGCTTGTGCCCTTGCGGGAATTAGGGATTGACCTCGGTCATTAAACCTTAAACCTTAAACCTTAAACCTTAAACCTTAAACCTTAAACCATTAAACCTTAAACCTTAAACCTTAAACCTTAAACCATTAAACCTTAAACCTTAAACCTTAAACCATTAAACCCCAAACCTTAAACCATTAAACCCTAAACCATTACCTTCAGCCCTTTTGGAATACATAATCACCAATCACTAATCACCAATCACTAAATGAAAATACCCTACAACTATGTTGTTATTGAAGGCAGTATCGGGGCGGGCAAAACCACGCTCTCCACGATGCTGGCCAACGATTTCAACGCCGAATTGGTGCTGGAACGCTTTGCCGACAATCCCTTTTTGGAGAAATTCTACAAAGATCCGGAGCACTATGCGTTTCCGGTGGAGATGACCTTCCTCATGGACCGCTACCAGCAGCTCAAGAACTTGCTCACGGCTCGCGACCTTTTCACCGACTGTGTCATCGGCGACTATTTCATCGACAAATGCCTGCTGTTTTCCAAAAACAATCTCTCCAAAGACGAATTCTCGCTTTTCAAGACCGTTTTCGACATCATTTCCTGTTTTTTGCCGAAGCCTGATCTGCTCCTCTATCTCTATACCAAGCCGGACCGGCTGCTCAAGCAAATCGCCAAACGAAACCGTCCCTTCGAAAAGGACATCACAGCAGAATATCTCACCGACATCCAAGAAAAATATCTCACTTATTTCAAGGAAAATCAACAAATTCCAATCCTTCTGATAGATACGGAAAATGTGGATTTTGTGGAAAACAAATCTGATTATCAGACCATTATGGAATTGATAACCGAAACATACCCGCCTGGCATCCACCGCATTCTCTCTTAATTCACAAGGTGTCTTGAAAATTATTTTCAAAAAAACAGACGATGTACTAATTTTTTTGCTACTTTTGCAGGGTGTTTTAAAAAGAAAAAAATAAACAAAAAAGTTATATAACGTTATGAGAATTAGAAGGTTATTTTCTATTTTATTGGCAATCGTAGTGGTGGTGTTAGCCATCTTTGCCGCACGCAGCATCATGCGTCCCGAAAAATTCAAAACCGTTTACCAGATCCGCAAAGAGGCCAATGTTCAGAATCTGCTGGCTATCCGCAGCGCTCAGGCCGTTTACAAGAGCGTGCACAAAGTGTATGCTGACGATATCGACAAGCTCGTTGATTTCGTCAACAACGGAACAGTGCAAATCGAGAAAAACGTGGGTGATTTTCCCGACACCATGAGCGAGGCTCAGGCTTTCAAACTCGGTTTGATTCACAAGGAAATCGTCTCCGTGCCCGCCATGGAGAAGATCCTCGACATCGACCATAAGATCCCGAAGGAGAGCTTCAAGAATTTCCAATACATCCCCTTCTCCAACAAGGAGAAAAAATACGAAATCCAGGTCGATTCACTCTCCAGCAAGACCTACACGATTCCGGTGTATCGTATCGACGTGCCGTTGGATGACATTTTGATCAACATGGAAAAATCCATCACTCCCGACAACGCCGGTCCCCTTTCCAAACTCTGGAACAAGATTTTCTACAACAATTTGGCTGAAGAGACTCAATATCGTTCTCAATATGAGCCTCTGTACATGGGTTCTTTGACAGAAGCCAGCACCACCGGCAGTTGGGAATAATCCTGCTTATGAACAGATCATTTCAAGCATATTATGGAAAATCCATTCGCATTGCGCCGGATGGATTTTCGTTTTATAAGCATGATGGCAAACAATTGACCGTCAAGACTTTCCCGCGTACGTCCGATGCGCTGCTCTCCACGGAGGCACCGCTATTCTTCGGTCAGGAGGATTCTGTCACGCTTATCGCGGCGCAACACATCCCGATGTTGGTGCCGTCGGAACTCTACCTTCCCGAAAAAGCCTCGGAATATCTTGCGCTACAGTATGATACCTCTCGTTTGGGCATGACAAACACCGACGACGCGGGCACATACAAAGCGGTCTATTTCCTGACACAGAACGAGAAGGACACGGTTTACAGGTTGCCGTTCGCGCATCAAACGGTTTCGGAAACCACCCTATTCTACCGGATTTTGTGCGAATATGACGGTGATACCGCTATGTTTGTCGCACAAAACGACGAATTCACCGACTTGGTGGCCGTTCAGAAGGGCGAATTGGTTTTTGCCAACCGGTACAATCTGGTGGAACCTGTCGATACATTATATTATATATGCAATGTGATACAGCAGTTCAATCTGCGCCAGCCGCAGCTCTTCCTCCACCATTTCTGTGAGGAGAACAAGAAATTGCAAACGCTGTTGAAAACATACAAACTGAACACTCAGATTCTCTAATCATGCGAATTATCAGTGGAAAAAACCGCGGCCGACATATTGTGGCACCCAGTAATCTGCCTGTGCGTCCCACCATGGACATGGGAAAGGAGAGCCTCTTCAACATCCTGAACAACTATTTCTATCTCGACAACGTGCGGGTTTTGGACCTCTTTTCCGGCACGGGAAACATCACCTACGAGTTCGCCTCACGAGGTGCTATCTCTGTCGTGTCTGTCGATGAAAACCTTTTGTGCACCAGATTTATACAGAAGACTATCGACCTGTTGAACTACAACGACCAGGTGACGGTGATTCGTCAGGATGCTTTCGCCTATACCGCTTCATGCCGGCAGAAATTCAACATCATTTTCGCAGACCCCCCTTACGATTTGCCTGATATAGAGAAGATTATCGACAACGTCTTCGAACATGAGTTGCTACTTCCCGATGGTTGGTTGGTGATGGAGCATTCCATCGTGCACGATTTCTCCCATCATCCGAAATTCTACGACCATCGCCGCTATGGAAAGTTGCACTTCTCCTTTTTTGTGAACATGTCTGACGAAGAAAGCGAGGCTGAGGATGGAGAATGAGAAGAAATATCTGATAGTGGGTTTGGGCAATGCTGAGCAGCAGTATGCCGGCACGCGCCACAATTACGGTTTCGAGGTGGCGAACGCGGTGGCTGCCGAGTTCAAAACCACCTTCAAGAGCGACCGTTTGGCCTACGTTGCGCGTGCTACATTCAAAGGCCGTGAGCTGGTGATCCTGATGCCCACCACCTACATGAACCTGAGCGGAAAAGCGGTGAAATATTGGCTGACGGAAGAGAATGTCGCCGTTGACCACTGTCTGGTGATTTACGACGACATAGACCTGCCGTTAGGCATCTTCAAGATGAAACCGAAAGGCGGCGGCGGCACCCACAACGGCATCGGGAACATCATCGAGACGTTGGAACGCACGGACATCCCGCGTATGCGTTGCGGCATCGGCAAAAGCTACGCGCAAGGCTATCAAGTGGATTACGTGCTCGGGCGTTTCTCTTCCGACGAACTGAAGTTGGTAGATGCATGCATCAAGCGAGCTGTGAGCGCCGTGAAATCCTTCGTCACCGTAGGCATGCAGATGACGATGAACCAGTTCAACACGAAAGAATCGGAACTGGCAAAGACCCTTGAGTCGGGAGATGGCTTAGAGTCTTGAACATTGACTTTGACTTTAACTTTGACTTTAACTTTGATCATCAACTTCTAAATACTACTTTCTGTAACCTTAAACCTTAAACCTTAAACCTTAAACCTTTAACCATTTAACCCAAGAATGCGTAAAACATTAATCATCACCGGAATAATCTTCGCCGCATTGTCGATGCAGGCGCAAAACTGGTATCAAATCGGGATACGGGTCTCCACGCAGATTCCGTTATTGCGGGAATATTCGGACGTGGATTACCTTTCCACGTTGCGCACGCCGCACATCGGGGTCTTTTTCCGTGGCGGCATGTATGTATATGGCGAGGTCGGCATTGGTTATCAATACTTCAGGAGCAGATTCATCGCCACACAACCCAATGGCGAGGAGTTGAACGATATGGTGCAAACCCATTACTTGGTTCTACCTTTCAAGGCTGTCGGCGAGGTCCCCATCACCAAGAAGATAGCATTTCTGCCTTACGTGGGTGTTTTATACCAGCCGTTGTTAAAGGTCTCCGAAAACATTTTGGGGTATGACAAAACGAACATTGAGAACCATTGG
>CAMJXE010000097.1 GCA_946409645.1 uncultured Bacteroidales bacterium | reverse complement strand
GGCAGCAGACCTCCGAGAAACTTGTTGTCGGCGGCGAACCACTCCACCTGCATTCCCGGTGCGGCCGCAAGGTTCTTGGCACGGGTGGGATCAGGCATCACCACAAGGTCGTTCTTCACAATGTGGTAGCATTTTCCGTTGAACACAAAGCTCCCCTCCCCTGCCGTACACAGCAAATGCATGCAGGTGTGGCTCAATTCCGAAACATTCATCGTAAGGAAATCCGTAGAATATTGGAAGTCAATTTTCATGACGCAAAAATACGAAATATGTTCTTTCGCAAGGAGAAAAAAAACACCTACATCTGTGTTTGTTTCCAAACATCTTTTTACCATGAAGAACAGATTCTTCACATTTTTTGAAAAAAAAATTTTTCCATCGCTCACGATATAAATATTTTTTGTATTTTTGCATCGTGAACGACATAAACAAAATGGACACAATAAAAGATTGCCAAAAAGCAAACGAACTACTAAAATTAGAAAACCAGCTCTGCTTCCGTCTCTATACGGCGGCGCGGCTCACGGTGGGCGCATACCACCCATATCTCGACCCATTGGGCATCACCTATCCGCAGTATCTTGTGTTGCTGGTGCTTTGGGAAAAGGACAACCAGCCAGTATGTGACATTGCCAAAACATTGCTTTTGGACACCAACACCGTCACGCCGCTACTGCAGCGCATGGAAAAAGCGGGAGTGCTGACACGTACGAAAGGCAAAACGGACACACGCCAGCGTATCGTCTCGCTGACCAGAAAAGGCAAAGCCATGCACGATCAGGCAAAGCAAATTCCAAATTGTCTGCGCCGTGATGTGGCTATGAAAATGGGGGATGAAGAAGAGATACTACAAATGATTCCCACACTTGACAAACTCATTGAAGGATTGAAACGAACGAACAAACAGCAAAATAAATAAATGTATCACCTGCATAACCGCCCTTTAGCTCACGCTTCTGGCTGGTTGTGCGCAAAAACAAAAAAATGGCAACAATTTATGATTTCAAAGTCCTGAACAACAAGGGCGAAGAGGTAGATATGGCCCAATACAAGGGCAGCGTCCTCATGATTGTCAACACCGCCTCGAAGTGCGGTTTCACCCCGCAATACGACGGATTGGAGGCTCTCTACAAAAAGTACAAAGACCAAGGTCTTGTGATTCTCGGTTTCCCATGCGACCAGTTCAAGCACCAGGAGCCCGGCTCCGACGAGGAGATTGCGGAGTTCTGCCGCCTCAACCACGGTGTCACTTTCCCGCTGATGAAGAAAATCGACGTGTTCGGCGAGAATGCCGAGCCGCTCTTCACCTACCTCACTCAGCAGGTACCCACCGAAGAGGTGAAAGGGTTGAAAAACAAGGCCACCATGGCGCTTGTCGATAGCTTGAGCAAAGCTGAGGGACGCGGTGAGGGCGACATCCGCTGGAATTTCACCAAGTTCCTCATCTCTAAAGACGGCAGTGTTATCAAGCGCTTCCCTCCTGTGGCGACCCCCGAGGATATGGAGGCTGATGTTGAATCCATGTTGAAATAATACTGCGAAATTATGGCACACGCTTGTGAAAACTGTAAGATTCGCGCACACTACGACTCAAAGCCGAACTCTCTATTAGGACGTTTCTGGCGCTGGCACATCAACTTCTGTCCGGGATGGAAGGCGTACTTCACTTCGCTCCCCGAAGATAAACAGGCGGAGCTTCGGCAACAGTACAACTTCGGGAAATACAACAAATGAAAGATATTACTAATTACACACATCGTTATTCTATCACGGCAGCGGATATGGACACACGCTACCGCATGACACCGAGCGCTGTATTGCTCTATTTCCAGGACTGCTGGGCGCGGTATATGGCCTGTCTGAATCTGGCAGCCTTTGATGTGGTCAAGCAAAACCTTTTATGGGTCATCACGGAGTTTAGTGCCAGTTTTGAGCCGCAGACCGCACTATGGTCAGACGACATTGACGTGACCGTATGGAACAGTGAGATAAGTTCCTTGCGATTATATACGGATTTTCGCATACACAAGGCCGATGGCACAGAGGTGGCTCATGGTCATGCTTGCTGGACTCTGTTGGACACCGAAGCACACCGTCTTGCCCCCAACACGCCCTTGGCTTCGCAAATACCCATTCTACCAGAAATGACATCCCTTTCACATAAGAAAATGCGATTCCCTGCCATCGGCACGCCCATACACCAGACAGAACACAGCGTCAACACAATGGACCTCGACTTCAACGGACACGTCAACAACCGCGCGTACTTAAGCATTGCCATGCAATCGGCCGATGAGACATTTATGGACACTTACGCCATCCGCTGTCTCACCATCCATTGGCAAAAAGAGACCTTCCTTGGCGACACCCTGCAGTGCCAACTGCAACGGCTGCCTGACGAAACAGATGATACGCTTTTCAAGTATCTGCACACCATAAGCCGCAGCGACGGACAGACAGCAGCACAGGTCTATTCGGAGTGGGTGCCGCGCACCGTGCAGCTGGATGTGTCAAAACTTGCCCCTCGGTCATAACGCAACACAATAGCGCAGAAAAATAAAATAAAATAAAACATAACATATTATTATTCAATTAATTAAACTAAAAAAAACAATGACAAAAGAAGAAGCTTTAAAAGAATTCGCCCAGATGGGTGCCGTATGGTTTGGAAACAGTAAACAACATTTTGCCTTCTCGGCATACTGCCGTTTGAATGGCTGGAACAAATTGGCTGACAAATGGAAAGAGGAAGCCGAAGAAGAATGGGACGAGGCAGAGGAAGTACTGAACCGCCTGGTAGAACTTGGCTGCAAGCCCGCCGAACTGCAGGAAGCCATGAAGACCATTGAATTTCCGTTCTATGACGACCCGAAACAGCAGATTGAATCCGACTATCAGCCCGATGCAATCAAGATCATGAGCGAGCTGGCCGCCGCCTTCGCCGACGACTACCCCACCCAGAAACTGATTCAGAAATGGATTGACGGAGAGAAAGACCACATGGCTTGGGAAGCCCAGTATCTCAACTACATCGACAAACTCGGCTATGAGAATTTTCTCACGGCAATGATGTAAGATAATTAACAGTTGATAATTAACCATTTAAAAGTATGAAAGAGAAAGTTTTACAGGCCATGCGTGAGTTCGGTGCGCCCGTCAACGCAGGCAAGATTGCCGAAATCACCGGCATTGACCGCAAGGAAGTCGATAAGGCTTTCGCCGAACTCAAAAAGGAAGGCGCTATTGTGTCGTCCGTCCGTTGCAAATGGGAGCCGGCAAAATGAATTAATAAGCGATAATTTTATGGGAATCGAAGCAGTTAAATTCCGTACCGACGGTTTCTATTCCCAGCCTTTTGCCTTCGGCGATGAACAAATTCGACAAAAACATCCGCTACTGATGCAGTCTGCAGAATTATCTCATCGATACCGGCAACGAAGTAATCTTGGTAGATACCATACCGGCCTTCCCGATGACTGACGTTGTCCGCGCTGCAAGCAAGGCAAAGAGAAGTTCAACAAGGTGTAAATCCAAGACAAGCTGACGTTGAAGCGATATTGAAATAAAAATATGGCGCAGTTCATCATACATGTCGATATGGACGCCTTCTTCGCCTCGGTGGAGATTCGCGACAATCCGGAGTTGCGTGGCAAACCGCTCATTATCGGAGCTTTGCCGAGCGAGCGCGGGGTCGTGGCCACCTGCAGCTACGAGGCCAGGAAGTATGGCGTCCATTCGGCGATGAACATCAAGGAGGCCTTCCGGCGATGTCCCGGCGGCACCTACATGCACCCCAACATCGACAAATACAAGGCGGTTTCACTTCAGCTAAACGAAATCTGGAACACGTATGCCACCGTTTCGCAACGGATCTCGCTCGATGAGGCCTATCTCGATGTGGGAGAACAAGCCGGCGACTGGGAGGGGGTGCGTGCCATCGGGCACCTCATCAAACAACGCACCTTGGAGGAGGTGGGGCTCACCTGCTCTGTGGGCGTGGCCTACTCCAAAACCGCCGCCAAGATGGCCAGCGAGGAGGACAAGCCCGACGGTTACTACGAGATTCTCACCCCAGAGGATTTTGTCAACCTTATCATTGACCGAGATGTGAGCGTGCTCTACACTGTGGGGGAGCAGACCGCCAAGAAGTTGCACACCGCGGGCATACGCACCGTGCGCGACATCCAACAGCGTCAGGAGGAGGTTGTCCGGATGCTTGGCAAACACGGCCAGTGGCTTACCCAGGTAGCCTTCGGCATCGACGACCGCAAGGTGGTTCCCTACCGCCCCCAAGACGCAAAGTCGATCGGGCGCGAGGTCACCTTCCAGAAAGATGTCAGCAACCACCTGCTGCTCAAGGATGTACTGCTGCTTCTGGCTTTCTGCGTGGAACACCGCGCCCAGCGATACGACCTGCGTGGCAAAGGGGTAACCTTGAAATTGACCTACTCAGACATGCGGAGCATCAGCCGTTCGCGTCCCATCATCATGACCAATTCGGCTGTCAGCATCTATCACGAAGCCGAACAGATGCTGGATTCCATCGGCGAGCGTCCTGTCAGACTGGTGGGAGTGGGCATTCAACGGCTCTCAGACCATGAGGAGGGACAGATGACCATCCGGGAATTCTTTGAGGAGACGGCCGAACAGGACGCCGAGCGCCGGCGACTGCTCGATGCCCTGCAAGTCCGTTACGGCCTCGACTTCGCCGGACACCTCACGGACATCTACCAGATGGACACCCTCCACAAGACGGTGGAATATATGCGCAAACATTTCCGCCCCTGAATAAAGGCCAATCCAAAATAACAGATTCCAAAGTGATTATCAACATCAAACAACAAACAGAAACAGGCAGCACCCATGACGGATGCTGCCTGTTTTTACGTAAAGCGTTTGGCCAAAACTACTTCTTGATGGTGTCGGAGTTCTGATTGTAGGCCTTGGCAACGCATTTCCACTCGCCGTTCATCTTCATCAGCAGCAGATAGTCGGTAAAGTCGATGCGGCCGCCCCACTTCTCCTCCAGAACACGTACCACGGCCACCGTCTCCTCAATCGCAACAATATCGATGCGGGCTTTGAAATCATCGCCAGCACCAACTGTATCGACATTGCGGTAGAACTGGTCGATGGAACCATGCTCCAACGTGCCGTCCAAGAAACCGAACAACACAGCGTCTTCGGTGAACAACTCGCGTGCATAACGGCTGTCGCCCTCAGCCACGCTCTTGACAAACTTCATGGCAGCTTCCTCCACTGCCTTGTACTCTGAAATAGGTGCTCTCATAATTTGTGATTTATAAAAAAACATGCTGCAAAAATACGGTATATTACCAAAATAGCAAGTACTGAAAAATTATTCATATACCGATTTGTTTGTCCATATACCTGCCGTTTGCATATTTTTGTATCTTTGCATAATAAAAAAAACAATATGTACCAACGAAAAATCCCAATAGATCTGGACTGTCCTTTACGGCTGACCATCAGTTTGATAGACTCCAAGTGGAAGTCGTGCATCCTTGACGAGCTGCGGTACCGTAGTATGCGGCCGAGCGAGTTGCACAAGGCGCTCCCGGAGGCCACCCCACGCGTGCTTGACCTGCAACTCAAGGAGTTAGTGGACGATGGATTGGTCAACAAGACCATTTTCCCCGAACTGCCGCCACGCAGCGAATATTCCATCTCGGAATTGGGCATGTCGCTCATTCCCATCATTGACGACATGCTGCGATGGGGCGAAGAACACAAGGAACTGTTTGAGAAAAAGTACGGAAAACACGACAGCAAGTAAGTTAATTCTCTCAAGTAAACCTATAACAAATGCTATAAATATTATAATCAGAAAGGAATTTTATTATGACAAAAGCATTATTCATTAACGGAAGTCCTCGAAAACAATGGAACACTGCGCAATTGCTGTAAAAAGCGAAGGAAGGCGCGAAAGATGCCGGCGCCGAAGTGGAAATGGTCAACCTCTACGACCGTAACCTGAACTACAAAGGCTGCATGAGTTGCTTCGCCTGCAAAGTAAAAGGCGGACGGAAAGGTGTATGCCTCTTCAAAGACGATCTGCAATCCATTATGGAAAAGGCGTATGAGTTAGGGAAAAAACTGGTGACAGATTCCATGATTGAAACCTTTTAGCAGCTTAACTTTAAGAAAAGTGGCAGTATGGATTTTCGCATAGAATATTGCCCTATGCAATTTTTCTGCAATTTGTGAAAACAATGGTGTTTTTTGTGAAAATTTTACAAAAGAAAACACCGTATTTTTGCATCGTCAAATTGGTTATGACAATAAATACAATATAAAACAAAGAAAACCAATACGTTATGCAAGAATTTATCGTTGACCCGAGATTAAGCACTCCAGAGGAATTAGCGGAAGGCATGCGCCAAGCGCAGACCCTTTTCAAACTGAACCACACCATGCCCTACACCGACGAGTACAACGCACTCGCCAAGGAACTCTTTGGCTGTGACGTGTTTGCGGACGGCGGCTTCGTGATGCCCGGACTGACAGGTGTCTGCTTCGACCGTGTGAAATTGGGCAAGGGCGTGATGATTATGAACAACTGCCTGATGATGTCCCGCGGCGGTATCACCATCGACGACCACGCGATGATTGCCGCCAACGCACAGCTCATCAGCAACAACCACGACCTCCACGACCGGATGCTACTTATCTGTAAGCCCGTCCACATCGGCAAAAACGCTTGGATCGGGGCAGGCGCCACCATCTTGCCCGGCGTGACCATTGGCGACAACGCCGTGGTGGCTGCTGGTGCCGTGGTGACCAAGGATGTGGCCCCGAACACCATCGTGGGAGGAAATCCAGCAAAATTGATTAAGAATATAGAATAGGAGAACATTATATTAGGACTGAAACGAACAGAAACAAATGATGGCGCTATTGGATGCCGGAAATATGCAATGATTATTGAAAAAAGTTAAATATAAAGAACAAGAACTATGCAAAATTTTGATTACATGACCCCTACTCGCCTGGTGTTTGGCGAGAATGTTGTAGAAAAGCTGCCCGAAGTAATGGCGGCTATCGGCAAGCGTGTGTTGCTGACATACGGTGGCGGCAGCATCAAGAAAATTGGTCTCTACGACCGTGTGAAGGAGTTGCTGAAAGACTTCGAGATAACAGAGCTCTCGGGCATTCAACCCAACCCGAAATACAACCCCAGCGTGCTCGATGGTGTACGTCTCTGTAAGGAGAACAACATCGACGTTATCCTGGCTGTAGGTGGCGGCTCGGTGCTCGACTGCTCGAAAGCCATCGCAGCAGGTGCCAAGTATGACGGCGACCCCTGGGACCTGATTTCCTATAAGGTGAAAGCCAAAGCAGCACTGCCTATCGTAGATATCCTGACGCTGGCGGCTACAGGCTCGGAATACGATTGTGGCGGCGTCATCTCGCGCACAGAGACCAATGACAAGGTCGGTTATCTGGACCCGCTCCTCTACCCTGTCTGCTCGTTCCTTGATCCCCGTTACACGTTCACCGTGTCGAAGAAACAGACGGCAGCTGGCTGTGCCGATGCCATGAACCACATCATAGAACAATACTTCTGCGAGGACTCGACGCTATTGAACGACGGTTTCTGCGAGGCCGGTTTGAAAAGTCTGATGGTGAACGCCAAAGCTTGTCTGGAGAACCCTGAAGACTATCGTGCCCGCGCCGAAATGATGTTTGCCTGCACCCTTGGCTGCAACGGTATCTATGCCCTTGGCAACAGTCGATCGGGATGGCCCTGTCACGGTATTGAACACGCCCTGAGTGCCTACTACGACATCACCCACGGCGAGGGCTTGGCCATCATCACCCCGCGTTGGATGCGCCATATTCTCAGTGAGCACACTCTTGACCGTTTCGTGAAATATGGTATCAACGTCTTCGGCATCGACGCTTCGTTGCCGAAACAGGAAATTGCAGAAAAAGCCATCGATGCCACCTACGCCTTCTTCGAGAGCATTAACATCCCGATGCACTTGCGCGAGGTGGGCATTGATGATAGCCGCCTTGACGAAATGGCTCATCACATTGCTGTGAATGAAGGACTGGAGAATGCTTACGCACCGCTAACGGAGCAGGATATCAAAGAAATTCTTGTGGCATCATTATAAATCAAACAACAATATGGAATACATCAAATTGAATAATGGCGTGGAGATGCCGACTTTGGGCTACGGTGTGTTTTTGGTGAGCCCTGAAGAGTGCGAGCGTTGTGTCAGCGACGCGCTGGAGGTGGGATACAGAATGATTGACACCGCCCAAGCTTATCAGAATGAAGAAGGCGTAGGGAATGCCTGGCTCAAGAGCGGCATCAAGCGCGAGGACATTTTCCTCGTGACAAAAGTGTGGATAGCAAACAACGGAGAGGAAAAGGCAGCCAAGAGTATCGACGAGAGCCTGCGTAAATTGCAGACAGACTACATCGACCTGCTGCTCATCCATCAGGCCTACGGCGACGTGTTCGGCACGTGGAGGGCAATGGAGAAAGCCTATCGCGACGGCAAGGTGAGAGCCATCGGTGTGAGCAACTTCCAGTCGGGCCGCTTCTTCGACTTCGCCCACTATGTGGATGTAAAGCCGATGGTGAACCAGCTGCAAAGCAATGCGATGATCCAGCAACGCGGCATCGAGCCCACGCTCGACGAGTTCGGCACCAAGATGATGGCTTGGGGACCGCTCGGTGGTCAGGGCGTGGATGGCATCATCAAAAGCGACATGCTGGCAAGTATAGGTGACAAGTACGGCAAGACCGCCTCGCAAGTAGCCCTCCGATGGCTCATTCAACGCGGCATCGTGGCTATCCCGAAATCCACCCACAAGGAACGCATGGCACAGAATTTCAACCTCTTCGACTTTGCCCTCACCGATGACGATATGGCTCAAATTGCTACGATGAACCAACACGACACCGGCACTGTCAATTTCAATGACATGAACTTTGTGAAGTACCTGATTGAGACTTACGGGTAACAAAAAAAACAAAATCAACCAGAAATCTATACAAAATAATAAAATGAGAAGACCTCTTATTATCGGAATAATTGTCGCCGCAATGATGTTTGCCTCGTGCGGCAGCAAAACCACCAAAATGGGAAAGGAAATGAATAATTTGAGTTTTAACCAAAAGCAGGCCGCCGCAATGTCGGCCATCGCCTGCTACGAGGCGCAGGGCGACCAAGCGTCGTTAGCCACCGCCATCAACGAGGGCTTCGACGCGGGGCTTACCGCCAACCAGATCAAGGAGGCCCTCTCGCAGCTCTACGCCTACACGGGATTTCCGCGTTCTCTGAATGCCCTTGGCACTTTGCAGAAGGTATTGGAACAACGCAATGCCGAAGGAAAAATCACTGAAGAAGGTGTTGAGGCATCGCCGATGCCGAGCAATTACAATGCTCTGGAACAAGGCACCGAGGTGCAAACAAAACTGTCGGGGCAGCCGTTTGACTACAAGTTCTGTCCCGCCGAAGACTACTATCTGAAAGCGCATCTCTTCGGCGACATCTTCGCCCGTGACAACCTCACCCACGCCGACCGCGAGTTGGTGACCGTCAGCGCCTTGGCCGGTTTGGAGGGCGTGGAACCCCAGTTAGCCGCTCACGTGCGCGGCGCTCGTAATATGGGCCTGACCGACGCCCAGCTGCTCGCCATCCCGAAGGTGTTGCAGGAGCGTGTGGGCAAAATGGAGGCGCATCGCGTCGCCGTGGCCATCCAGCAACTGGGTGTCAGAGACTCTGTCAATGACCACATCGCCAGCGACATATACGTCCAGAATTGCGTTGATTTGAAGTCAAGCTGGCGGCGGGGCGAGCCGAACACCGCCTATGCGCAGTACTTCATCGGCAACAGCTACGTTTCGCCTTACGACGGCGGTATGGTCAACGTGACCTTCGAACCTGGCTGCCGCAACAACTGGCACATCCACCACAAGCAGGTGCAGGTGCTGGTGTGCGTCTATGGTCGTGGCTGGTATCAGGAATGGGGCAAACCCGCCGTCAAGTTAGAACCCGGCGTGATCATCGAGATCCCTGAGGGCGTGAAGCATTGGCACGGTGCCGCCAAAGACAGCTGGATGCAGCACCTTACCTACCATAAGGACGTGCAGGAGAAGGCTGATAATGAGTGGTTGGAGCCTGTCAGCGACGAACAGTACAACACATTGCAAAAATAAAATGTGAATGTTATGAACATCAAAAACATCCTCGTTGCAGTCCTCGCCGTGGTTTTCGCCACGGGCTGCAACGGGCAAAATAACAATAATGCAGAGACGCGCCGTGGCACGTCTCTACAGAACGAACAAACATCAAATTCCGGAAATATGAGCAAATCCATCGTCATTTTCTTCTCCCACGCGGGGGACAACTATTCCGTCGGTGTCATCGACACGGGCAACACCAAGATCGTGGCCGACTACATCAGTGAAATCACGGGCGCCGACCAGTT
>CAMJXE010000096.1 GCA_946409645.1 uncultured Bacteroidales bacterium | reverse complement strand
GACACGGAGGGGCGCGAATATCATCGGAAAATCGTGAAGAAATAACGGTTAACGGGGTGTGTAGGGGTTTCGCCCCTACGGTGTCCCCCGAAATTAACGAAACAACAATTCATCAAAAAGTAGAACTATGACTATTCTGCAACATTATTGGACGCACCGGAAGTTCGGAGAACGAGGCCTCGCCGCAGGGCCCGCTTGCGGCGAGGCTCGTGCTCATCCACTCTTCATTATTAATTATGTAAATAGGCAACGTTATATTTTCAGATTTTGTTCAACGGACCTCGCATGGTCTGGAGGTATGGCGCGGAAATGGTAAAAATAGAGGTCCCCTATAGTCAAACGGTTGAAAAAATACAAAGTTGAGAAGTAGTATGGTAAAGTCAACTATCTTGTTTTGGGTAATGCTATGGATGAAAAGAATCTGCGTTTCAATAACACCGGGGATCGTATGCGTGATAGGCGTTCATAGGTGAAAAGATGTGGTGTTTTTCGACCCTAAAATACGGAATACCTATCATTTTTGCAACAGAACGCTGAAAAAGTCACCCTTCGTTTGATTATTGATAACTTTCTAAATATCAACAAGATAAAGGAAAATTATAAATTTTGTCATGTACGAAGCATTCCATCTCTCCGTTTCGAAATATTATGTACCTTTGCCGTTTCAAAATCATTGACGATGAATACGACAAGACAACAGAAAATTGCAGCTATGCTGCAACGCGAATTGGCTAATATCTTCCTGCAAGACAGTCGGAATGTCTATAAGTGCATGATTACCGTGACGAATGTGACCATCACCTCCGACTTGTCCATTGCGCGTGCCTACTTAAGTATCTATAATACACAGGATAAAGACATGATTGTCAGGTTGATAAAGGAGAACACCAAGGACATTCGCTATCGCCTCGGACAGCAGGTGCGCCACCAATTGCGCGTGGTGCCGACATTGGAATTCTTCCTGGACGACACACTCGACTATTTGGAGCATATTGACGAACTCTTGAAGAAATAGTGGCTCAGAAAGCACATAATACGGCTTTTTTTCTGGCATGGCGGTATCTTTTCTCCAAAAAAGAGCACAATATCATCAACGTCATCTCCGGAATCTCCATGATCGGTATCATGGTGAGCACCGCCGCTTTGGTCGTGGTACTCTCCGTCTTTAACGGCATGAGCGACATCATTGGAGGCTGGTTCAATGCGCTGCACGCCGACTACGAAATCACCTTGCGAGAAGGTAAATCCTTCTCCACAGACAGTATCCCTTTGGAACAGTTACGCGCATTGCCCGATGTGAAAGCAGTGAACGAAATCGTATGTGACTTGTCTTTAGTGAACTACGAGGAACGTCAGGAATTGGTTTATCTCAAAGGCGTGCCGCAGAACTATTTTCAGGAGAACCATTTCGATCAGATGTTGATAGACGGGGACATCTCCATGTATAAAATGGATCAGCCATGCGCTCTGTTGGGTTCCGGTGTCGCTGGGAAACTGGAAATTAACATGTTAAGTTATGAGCTGATGAAGCTCTATTACCCTAAACGTACCAAGAAAAACTTTTCGAATCCTGCGGATGCTTTTAATACACAGTATCTTATACCCAGCGGTGTGATTTCTACGAATACCAATTATGACGAAAACTACATCTTCTGTCCGATTGACTTTATCCGAGAGCTGATGAAGTATGAAGGTGAGGTTACTTCTGTGGAAGTTCAGCTCAAAGAAGGAGCGAATTTGGCCAAAAATCGAGCCAAGATTGAGAATATTGTCGGTAAAAAGTACCAAATAAAGGATAAATATGAACAAGAAGCCTCTTTGTATAAAACGATGAAGTCGGAAAAGTTCATGATTTACCTTATTTTGGCGTTTATTTTGATTTTGGCGGCGTTCAATATCATCGGAGCGTTGGGTATGTTGATTTTGGAGAAGAAGACGGACACGGCAGTGCTGTTCAGTATGGGTGCTTCCAAATCATTGATACAGAGAGTTTTCATTTACGAAGGTGTGTTGGTTTCCGCCTTGGGGGGATTGGCAGGCACGATACTCGGAGCATTCGTATGTTTCTTACAACAGACATTCCATATCGTCAAGTTGGGCGGCGACGGTGCACACTATATCATTCCTTACTATCCAGTACAGATACAGTTCACGGATATTCTACTCGTTCTTCTTACAATATTGATAATCAGTTTGATAACATCGTTAATTCCCGCTTATAACTTGAAGAAGTCGAATTTATATCGAAATACAACCTTATGAAAAAACATATTTTTTTGATATTCACCATGTTATGGAGCTGTTTCGCTTTTGCACAAATCAAGGTGGGCAGCTTTCGCTCTCATATTTCAGCAAGCCGTTTTTTTTCTCTTGCTGCGGATGAAGAGTCGATTTACGCCGCTTCCACCAACGGACTGATGGTGCTTGAAAAATCGACCATGTATGACCCCGAGCCCAGTATCACCGTTTGGTCAAAAGTGGAAGGTCTATCAGATGTTGACATTGCGAAAGTTTATCATGATGACACATTCGACTATTTGATTTTGTGCTATACCAATGGCAATATCGACTTCGTTCGACATGAGAAAGTGATCAGTTTCACCGATATCAAGGACAAACCCATTAGTGGTTCCAAGCTGATTCAGAATTGCCGTTTTTATGATGGAAAAGCTTATATGGTCTATCCCTTTGGTGTAGTGATTGTTGATTTAGAACGACTTATCATTTCTGACACTTGGTTTACAAGACGTGAGAACGGGCAGGTGAATGCTACGGATATCACTCGCGACAGCGAACGGTTTTATGTCTCCACAGAAGAGGGGATTTTCAGTATGTCGCGATTTTCTCCAATGCTCTCGAATTTTGGACAGTGGACTGAGGAAAATACGATGAATGTCTCGTTTCTCGCGGAGTTGTCAAACCAGGTTTTTGCAGTGAAGAAATCCTCGGGAAATATTGATGGAGAGATGGATACGCTAATGGCCCGAACGAATGACGGATGGATGGCTACCGATAAAAGTTTTCAGTTTATTCGGGGGTTGAACGTCAAAAACAATCTTCTGACGCTTTTGGCTTGGGATAGGGTAGAGTCGTATGACCGTAATTTGGAACGCCGATATTTGGCAAGTTGGTTTGACGGGGTCTCCTATCCAGACGCACGCGATTGCATCCTTGACAATGACAATATCTGGGTTGCGGATTTAAGTTATGGGTTGGTGCAGTGCAACATGACTTATTATACGAATTATTTCTACAAGGCTTCTGGACCCTACGTGGATTATGTGGAGAAAGTGACTTCCAAGGATGGAATCGTGGCCGCGGTGCACGGCACACACAAAGCCTCCACAGCTTATTCTCCAGGTTATCGACACCCTGCCGTAAGCTGGTTCCAGAATCAGGAGTGGCAATACAACAATACGGATTTTCTAAATTATGATCCTCAGAGGATGACATTTGACTTTGCCGATATAGCCATCCATCCCAAGGATGAGACCGAGTGGAGCATTGCTTCGTGGGGCAACGGCGTTTTCAGATGCAAGAACCATCATCCAGTGGAGCATTATAACGCTCGCAATTCTGTTTTGGATTCTACCGGGACGGGGAAAACGTTCGTTTCAGCTGTACAATATGACAAAAAAGGCAATTTGTGGATGACCAACAGCTACTGTCCGACGATGTTGAAGTTGCTGACGAAAGACGGCATTTGGTATTCCTATAACATTACGAACGGCATTGGCATGACCTCCATGAGTGAAGTGGTGGCTGAAAAGCTGCTCATTGATTCGCGAGGTTACAAATGGGTGAACTTCCCACGCCAAACCAAATACCCCTTGATCGCCTTTACAGATAATGGCACATTCGACAATCCGAGCGATGACCGGTTGGCTCGCATTGACATGAATGTGGCGGCGGAGGTCAACTCCTCTACGGTCTATTGTATGGCTGAGGATTTGGATGGCGAAATATGGATTGGTACCGACAAGGGGGTGAAGGTCATCTACTACCCGAGCAAGGTTTTTGATGGCAATGTCTATCCCAGAAATATCTTGTTGGAACAAGATGGATATGTTTCTGTGTTGCTTGAGTATGAGGAAGTTACCGCCATTGCAGTGGATGGAGCCAATCGCAAATGGATTGGAACCAGCAAGGCGGGTGTCTTCCTGATGAGTGAAAATGGACAGAAACAATTGCTGCATTTTACAGCTGAGGATAATCCCTTGTTTTCCAATCAGATAGTGGATATCAATATCGATCAGATGTCGGGCGAAGTTTTCTTTTCCACTGACAAGGGTCTGGTGAGTTATCGTGGAACGGCCACGGCTGGCTCCGAAACCTACGAGGATTTGTTGGTTTTTCCGAATCCAGTGCCATCTGGGTATTCCAGCGTTGTTACTGTCAGTGGTTTGAAATCCAATACGTTGTGTAAGATTACAGATAGCTCCGGCAAGCTGGTTTGGCAAGGGTACAGCGATGGTGGGCAGTTGGCATGGTACTGCAAAGACCACTACGGCAACCGTCCTGCCAGCGGCGTTTATTATGTGATGGCTTCCGATGAGGAGGGGAAAGACAAAATAGTCACAAAATTTGTGTTTATTCACTAAGGTTGATGTAATTCTTGAGCTGTTTCCATTGGGGAAAAGAGCTCGGTAGAAAAAGAAAGAAATGATTGTATCGACACCGGGAATTGTGATGCACGCCACGAAATATGGCGACACCTCGCTGATAGTGAAGATATTCACTCAACAGCAAGGAAACCAGTCGTTTATCATTAAGAATGCCTTTCGGAAGAACAATCGTTTTGCCGCCTCCTATTTTTCGCCTTTGGCCATGATGGACATCTCCTACGATGACCATAGCAAAAGCTCGTTGAAATACTTGAAGGACATTGCACCACATCATTCCGCGAATGCACTGTATTATGATCCGGCAAAAAGTTCTATCTTGTTGTTTTACAATGAAATATTGTATAAATTATTGATGGATTCCGGTGAAGATGAGGTGCTGTTTGACTTTTTACAAGAAGAGATTTCTAAGGTACACAATGCTCGGGAGAACATGGCGGAACTGCCGTTGCGTTTCCTATTACGTCTCAGTATGGTGATGGGATACTATCCTGAAGACAATTTTTCAGCTGAAAATCCCATTTTTTCTTTGCAAGAGTGTCGCTTCCAACGTTTTTTTGTGGAAGATGCTGGATTTTTGTCAGAACAGCAGAGCCAATATCTGCATCGGCTGTTGAGCCAGGAGGAGCCGGTGACGGTTATCCGTGGCGTTCGTACTGCTCTTTTAAAGAGCTTAGTTGCTTATTTTCAGATACACAACGAGCAGATTCGAAAAATTGATTCGTTGGAGATTTTATCAACGGTGTTGCATTGATTTTTGTATTTTTGCGCTTCTATTTGAATGTTAAAATTAAAGATTGTTAGAATATGAAAAGAGCGATTATCAGTGTCAGCAACAAGGAAGGCGTGGTGCATTTTGCACAGGAACTCACGAAATTAGGTTACGAAATTATCTCTACGGGCGGTACCCGCAAGGCGTTGGACGCTGCGGGCGTGAAGACCATCGGCATCAGTGATGTGACGGGTTTCCCGGAAATCATGGACGGCCGCGTGAAGACCCTGCACCCAAAAGTACATGGAGGTCTGCTTTCTGTACGCACCAACCCGGAGCACGTGAAGGAGATGGAAACGAATAATATCTTCCCCATCGATATGGTGGTGGTGAACCTTTATCCTTTTAAGCAAACCATTGAGAAAGAAGGAACTACGTTTGAGGATGCCATTGAGAATATCGACATTGGCGGTCCTTCCATGTTGCGCAGTGCAGCCAAGAACCATGCTTTCGTGACGGTGGTGGTCGATAACGCCGACTACGCCACAGTGCTTGAGGAACTCAAGGCCCACGGCGACACTACGTTAGAGACTCGTCGTCGTTTGGCTGCCAAGGTGTTCCGTCATACTGCTGCATACGACACCTATATTTCCACCTATCTGACCGAGAAAGTGGGCGAGAAAGATCCTGAGAATCTGACGCTTACCTTTTCCAAGAAACAGTCTCTACGTTATGGCGAGAACCCGCATCAAGAAGCTGCTTTCTATGCTGGTAAAAAGCAGGGCTATTCCATGGCATGGGCCGAGCAATTGCATGGTAAGGAACTGTCTTATAACAATATACAGGACGCAGATGCTGCTTTACAGATCCTGCGCGAGTTCGAACGCCCGACGATGGTGGCCGTCAAACACAAGAATCCTTGCGGCGTGGGCATCGGCGAGAATGCGTTAGAGGCGTGGACCCGCGCGTACGAGGCCGACAGCGTCTCGATTTTCGGCGGCATTGTGGCCTCCAATCGCGAAATCGACCTGCCCACCGCCGAAGCGATGAAGCCCGTCTTCCTCGAAATCATCCTCGCGCCTTCTTTCACGCAGGAGGCTTTAGACCATCTCTCCACGAAGAAGAACATCAGACTGATGACATTTAGTACCGATAAATCCAATGCTGACGAGAAGATGTTCGTGAGCGTGGCTGGCGGTCTGCTTTGTCAGTCACTCGACCGCAAACGCTTTGAGGATTACGAGATTAAGGTGGTGACTGAAAAGGCCCCGACCGCCGAAGAGATGGAGAACCTGAAACTCGCGATGACGATTTGCAAACATGTGCGTTCTAACGCTATCACAGTGGCCTGCGATGGTCGCATTGCGGGTATCGGTGCTGGACAGATGAACCGCGTGGGTGCTGCACATATCGCCTTGGAAGAAGCTAAGGATAAAGGACTTAAATCGAATCTGTGTCTCGCCAGCGATGCTTTCTTCCCGTTCGACGACGTGGTCAAAATGGCGAAGGAGTACGGTGTTACCGCCATCATCCAGCCCGGCGGCAGCGTGCGCGACGAAGACTCTATCAAGGCCTGTAACGAGTTCGGGATTTCGATGGTGTTTACGGGCGTGCGGCATTTCAAGCACTAATTCAGTTAAAAGTCATAGTCTGTGTTGATAGTTTAAGTTAAAGTCAAAGCTAACAGCCAACAAAGAACCTACCAACATGCAACCACCCATTAACCCCCAAATAGAACCCACATGGAAAAGCGTGCTCTGGGACCAATTTCAGGCACCGTATTTTGCTGAATTGAAGGCCTTTCTGGTGGAGGAGAAGAAGCACTACCAAGTGTTTCCTCCAGGTCCACAAATCTTCAATGCGTTCAATTCCACGCCTTTCGACCAAGTGAAGGTGGTGATAATCGGACAAGATCCGTATCATGGAGAAGGACAGGCGCACGGTCTTTGCTTTTCGGTGCAGGACGGGGTGCCGGTTCCGAAGTCGTTGCAGAACATTTTCAAGGAGCTTGCCACGGATGTGGGGTTCCGGATTCCGTCGAGCGGCAACTTGCAGTCCTGGGCGAACCAAGGCGTGTTGCTGCTTAATGCGACGCTTACCGTGCGTGCACATCAGGCAGGTTCGCACCAACGTCGGGGATGGGAAACTTTCACCGACTGCGCCATACAGCGTTTGTCGGAACAGCGTGAAGGTCTGGTGTTTCTGCTTTGGGGTAACTATGCCATTGAAAAACAGCGACTTATCGATACAACCAAGCATTATGTGCTCACCGCGCCTCATCCATCGCCACTATCCGCCTCCCGCGGCTTTTTCGGTTGCCGACATTTCTCCAAAGCGAACGAAATTCTAATGTCATTGGGGAAAAGCCCGATTAATTGGCAGTTGTGAGAGGTTGAAGGTTAGAAAGTTAAAAGGTTAGGGAAATCCCAAATAATAGATTCCTTGAGTCCCGTTAGGGCAGGGTTTGGAAGAAGGAAAATGATTATATTGAATGCAAACATTTTTAGAACGAGTAATTAACAGCATACTAGCAGTCCCCTCGGTGCCTTTGCAAGAAGTGGCGGTGATTTTGCCGAACCGTCGTGCGAGAAGACTATTGTTGCAAGGACTATCGGTGGCCAATGGGAGGCAGCCGATGTTCGCGCCGCAGATTTTCCCAATGGAGGAGTTCGTGTCGTGGCTCTCTCCTCTCAATGTGATCGACCCGGTCATCCAGCTTATGCGATTATATACTTTGACCCGAGATTTTTCGGGTGATCGTTTCGAGATGCACAACATGCTCTCTTGGGGTACGCCGTTCCTTAAGGATATCAGCGACATGGATATGCAGTTGCAGAATGTACCCGAAAACCTCCATTATTATGCTGAAAATGCAAAATTTGAGATTTCTTTCGGCAAGGACGAGCTGTCGGAAAGTGAGCGTGTGCGAATCCAATTCAACGATCTACTTGCGGATATTTACGTACAATATAAAGCACTGCTTTCCGCTAATTCAGAGGCATACGAAGGGATGATTTATCGTGATTGTGCTGAAAATATAGGTCAATATGCGCAGAAATTGCCGTTTCAAAGGCTGATTTTCGCTGGATTTTACGCGCTTTCCCCTTCTGAATTGAAAATTATCCAGTTTCTACAGAACCATTTTCAAACAGAAATCTATTTTGATATAGATCCCTTTTATTGTCAATTGGAGAATCCAAATAAGGATTCGGGGAGATTTTCATCCTCCCAAAAGGAAACATCGTTTTTTATACTTCGAAATTGCGAAAAACTAAACTTAGATGTCCATGATTTGCTTTTTTATGAGCATAATTTTGCTTCAATAGAAAAAAATGTGCAGATTGTCGCCACGTCAAAAAACATGAGGCAGATTTATACAGCCATTCAGGAAGTGGAACGCATTAAGTCGCAAAAAATGAGAGACTCTCATTTCGATGCACAGGATAAGGATAGCATTGTGGATATGTCCGATACCGCTGTTGTGTTGGCTGACGAGAATTTGTTGCTGCCGTTTTTACTCTCATACAAAACGGATAATGTGACAATTAATGCCACTATGGGCTTCCCGTTTGAGGCAACACCTGTTTATGCTTTGATACAACAACTGTTAGCAGTCTATGAGTCGGTCTTTGCCCTGACTGCTGATAAGGACACGGATTTGTCCTTCAGCGGCGAATTATTGGAGCAATTGTGGAGTCATGAACTGTTGCGACCTCTGCGTGTTTGCAACAACTTTTTCCCAACCGTAATGCGACATGGGCAAATACCTAATAAAGAACTGTTTGCAAATTGTTCCAAGACACAGATATCGCGTCAGTTGCCATCAATATTGTTTCGGTTTTGCACCTTTGCCGAATCGGTGACAACGGAAGAATTATACTTGCAGCTATGGCAGGCAGTGAAAGGCAAGTTGCAGGAGTCGCAGCGTCTTTTCGACGATTTCCTCACGCAAGACGAGGTGATGGATTTCGCATTCTCTAAGTTTTCCGTTACCAGACTATTACACGATGTGACGATCTCCATGCAAGGAGATCCTGACACAGGTTTGCAAGTGATGGGACTGTTGGAAACCCGTATGATGGACTTTAAGAATATCATCATGCTCTCTGTGAACGAGGGTGTTCTGCCGAAAGGAATCACCTACAATTCACTGCTTCCATTTGATTTTAAGTATAAGTTTAATGGTCAGGAGGCGCTTCCCAACTATCTTTATCAGGATCAGGTGTATGCTTATCACTTTTTTAGATTATTGCAACGTGCTGAGAATGTGATACTTATATATAATAACGCTTCCGATGTCACTTTGGCGGAGAAGAGTCGTTTTATTGCGCAATTAGAATACGAGGTTAAGTCGCAACAGCTTGAGAATGTGATACATATTACACAAAAATCCCTCGATTTTAATTTGTCGCTTCCGGCACGGACGCCCTTTTCGATTCCCAAGAAACCGGAAGTGATGGAGAGGCTTTCCCAATTCACGTTCTCGGCATCTTCGTTGCAAACCTACATCGCTTGTCCGCTCAAGTTTTATTTCCAGCATCTGATGAAAATCCGTGAGGAACGCATGCTCAGCGACCGTTTGGAAGCCTACGAACTGGGCACGGTGATTCATGCGTTGTTCAAGTCGGCGTTGGATGAAATCATGCAAGAGGGTGATTCTGCTCGTTTTAACTCGATTTTGCAAAAACATATTGATTCCTTGGATACTGACATTTGTGAGGAAATATGTAAATTGCAAGGACGTGAATCGTTGAGACAGAGTGATTTAGAACATGGATATTGGTTGATAAACAGAAAAATCATAGAGGAGACAGTGCTCCATTATTTGGAGAAAGCCAAAGAGGAATTGCCCGCGGCTTTACCATGGCGGATTTTTGCCAATGAGATGAAAGTCGATATCCGTAATTATCCTGTGAGAAGTGCCGACGGAGCTCAGGAATGGCTGGTGAAGATGACAGGGAGCCTTGACCGGGTGCAGAAAAATGGCCGAGAAGTGATGATTCTCGACTATAAGACGGGCAAGGTGGAGGCGAGTCATTTGCGGGTTTCCGTGAAGAAGGCAGAGGAGAATAATCCCGTGGCTGTTTCAGCGGCTCTGGACAAAATCTTCACCGACAGCAAGTATGACAAATTATTCCAATTGGTCATGTATATGTTGATGTATGACCATTTT
>CAMJXE010000095.1 GCA_946409645.1 uncultured Bacteroidales bacterium | reverse complement strand
CGGAACGAAACACCGGGCGCACCTCGGTGATGGCCAAGGGAGTGCTCTGCTTCTTTTTCGGAATCTGCTACGACGACGATTTGTTGGTGGACGACAACTTGGACAACCAGGACAACAGCAGCGGTGCGGAAACACGCAGCGCAAAGTCAGCGCATCAAGAAGGGAAAACCCACCTGAACGTCTATCCCAACCCAACCGACGACATCCTTTACGTGGAATTGTCTGGCGCGGGCGTCCAATCCGCGGGGTTGTATGACCTGCAGGGGCGGGTCGTAAAGACGTTGCGTGCAACGTCTCTACAGGGCACAACCGCAACCCTCTCCTTGAAATCCGTGCCTGCCGGCGTGTACCTGTTGCGTGTGATGGACACGGAGGGGCGCGAATATCATCGGAAAATTATTAAGAAATAACGGTTAACGGGGGTGTAGAGACGCAATATTTTGCGTCTCTACAATGTCCCCGAGACAATAAATGACAAATAAACGTATTATCAACAATATACATTAAAACATAAAAAATGAAAAGAATAACATTAGCAGCAGCCATCGTGTTGATGGCGATTATGAGTCTAACCGCGCAAACGTCTCCTTGGAGCACGTTAGGAAATAATATTCAAACACCAAGCGTATATACATATTTTTTAGGGACTACAAATTCATATCCTTTGCGGTTTAGAACAAATAACACTGACAGGATGATCATTAACTCCTCCGGCAACGTGGGCATCGGCACTACAAGACCCAAACAGATGCTGCACATTGTGGATGGCAATATTCTTATTTCCAGAACTTCGTCCAATCGCGCGCCGGGTTCCACCAACGGTTCCTTGCTATTTGGGGACACCGCCACTTCAAACGACCCGTTCGGGGAATGGGGCATAGAATATGTGGACAATGAGGACGAGGGCTACGGTCTCAACTTTTGGAGGCCATGGAGTAATGAATATGGAACATTGAACAACTGCCTGTTCCTGAAGGACAACGGCAACGTCGGTATCGGGACGAACAACCCGCAGGCGAAGCTGGCTGTGGACGGCGAGATTTTGGCCAAGAGTGTTCGGGTGAACACCGGCGCAACCTACTGGCCGGATTACGTGTTTGGCGATGATTACAACCTGATGAGTCTGAGTGAGTTGGAGCAGTATGTGAACACCCACAAGCACCTGCCAAACATCCCTTCCGCGCAGGAGGTGGAGGAGCAGGGCGACGTGGACCTCGGTGCGATGAACGCCCTCCTCTTGGAGAAGGTCGAGGAACTGACTCGCTATGTCCTCGACTTACAGAACCAGATTGACGAACTGAAAAACGGAAAGGAGTAGGAAAATGAAAAAGTTATTGTTAGCAATTATAGTGCTTTCATGTTTCCTGACAGGATGCAAGAAACAGTGTGGATTTCGTTATATCTCGAGCGAAACCCCGGCATTGAAGAAAAACGACTACAACTCATGCCGGGCAATATACGAGAATCTAACCTACTTGGTCTGTGACAACTATTACGAGACCGACTTTCCTTATTGGGACAACAATGGCGATACTATCATGGTTTGTGGTTATTTTTACGAAAATTGGGATGGTGATCGAGATAATTTTCTCCTTTTTGACAACCCAAACAATGCGCATGAACGTAAGATTTGCATAAATGTACAGCACGTTTTGCCTGCAATGCCTGAAGAAATAGACATATCTAAAAAATGTTACATTAAGGGGCACTTATCCTTCCATGCATTACATCATAGTTTTGGAAGTTATCCCATCGTGCCTTTTGTTTATGATGTTTACGACGTTTATTTTGAAGAATAATTGGAAAGTCATGAAAAGAATCATCTTGTTATTTGTTATCATAAATTTATGTTTGATTTATAACCTAAATGCTCAAAACCCGGTTTCTGAAACAGAAACCAGAACGGCGGCAGTGCATTATGCCCAATCTTTCTTGCAATATAAAAACCTTTCCCTCACAAACATCATCACCGTAGATGCATACGAAGAAAATTCTATCACATTGATGCGAGAGGTAGTTTTCGATAATGGGTTGTCAATTTTATTATCGGCATATAAATCTTGTTTACCTGTGCTCTTGTATTCTACCAATAACACCCCTATTTTGTCTGATATTGAGAACATTCCGTATGGTTTACGAGATTTTATAGAAAATTATGAAAGGACTATTGCATATGCATCTGGTGATAACAGAAATATTAATGAACATCCAGATTGGATTTTGTTGTTAGGCACAGACTTATTTGAAGTTACAACTCGTTCGGGTCATGTGTATGGACCGTTATTGACCACCCAATGGGGACAGGAGAATTCAAATGGAGGTGGAGACTGTACTGCTTATAATCATTTTGTCGATTCAACAAGTAGCAGTTGTTCTTGTGACACATGCCCCACAGGATGTGTCGCCACAGCGATGGCTCAAATCATGAAATATTGGAACTATCCTGTTTATATGCCCAATAAAGTGGAACAGTATGATTGGTGCAACATGCCCGATGCATTAATATGCCAAAGCAATCCTAACTACACAGTAGAAAGAAATGCTGTGGCAAGATTGATGGCTGATTGTGGTAAAGCGGCAAATATGGATTATTGTAAATATGATTGTGAATCATTTGCCTGGCCTATAGATGCAAGGAATGGTTTGGTAGATACTTTTAGGTATCATTCAGATGCCATTCGAAGATTGCGGTCAAGCCATACAACAAAACAATGGAAAGAAATGCTAATAGAAGACTTGAGTGCAGGAAGACCAGTACTATATGCTGGGATTTCTTGGAAGACGGTTGATTTTGACTGGGGAGGTCATGCTTTTGTTTGTGACGGTTACAATGAAAATACGGATAAGTTTCATTTTAATTTTGGGGACTATGGGTATAACAATGGACTATGGTGTACTATAGACAGTATTATAGATGGTGATTATAACTGGAATCATTTGGAGAGAGCCGTCTTCAACATCTATCCTGCTGGAACCCAAGACTATTGCGATTTTGAAGTACCATTATGGGGCTATTACAATTACTATTACAACGTTTATGGGAATTCCACTCCAGACCCGCATGAAATAGTCCCCAAAACATTCACCCGGCTGACAAGTGTTCCTAACGAAGCCCCTTTCCCATCGACTTGGCGAACAATTCCGTCAGAAGCGACTTCCGAATACGTGGCTCACGAACAGGTTTTGCTGCAAGACGGTTTTCTCGCAGAGACGGGCAGTGACTTCTATGCGCACATTGAGCCGTGCGAATCTTGTGAGGAAGGGCGTACAATTGGAGGAACCTCCGATGTGGTTGGAACAGAGAACGACAATCCCGCCGACACGCTTCCCACACCAAAATCGCAGCAGACAGAGGCCTCTTTCGCAAATGACCGCACATTGACCGTCCACCCCAACCCCGCCGCCGACGTGCTGCACATCGAATTGCGCGGCGTGGGCATCGCCCATGCGGTGTTGTACGACCTGCAAGGGCGGGCTGTAGAGGCGAATAATCATTCGCCCCTACAGGGCACAACCGCAACCCTCTCCTTGAAATCCGTGCCTGCCGGCGTGTATCTGTTGCGCGTGACGGACACGGAGGGGCGCGAATATCATCGGAAAATCGTGAAGAAATAACGGTTAACGGTTAACGATGGCGTAGGGGCGAATAATCATTCGCCCTACAACGTCTCGAATCCCATACACCCCTAAAAACACCGCAACCGTAATTTTTACAATTAATAGTTAATAAAATATTTGTTATTTTTACGTCAAAATAATTGTATCTTTGCCGGATTTTAAGCATCCCGGCTTTTGGAGACAAAACGCGCTGAAAGACACTCAATTGACCTCACTACAGAGGTGATGGCAACCTTCCCGAACGGAGGGCAGGTAGTGGTGTATAACGCCATAGACCGCACCACCGAGGACTTCCGCCGCATCCTGAGCTGCGCGAAACATTTCGCCAAACAGGGTAAACACGTGGTGATGCCGCCAAAATTAGATGTGCCGTACAAGAATCCGGCGTATGACCAAATCTTCGGCACACTTCGAGGAACGCCATACTACGGCAAGTGTCCCGATTTGCTGGTGGATGGAGCGTGGTATGAGCACGAGGGCTTCTTGGGGGAAAAGCCTAAAAGGTCTTTCCGTAACATGTGCTATCACGGGTTGAGACAATGCGACAGGCTGATTCTTGAAAATTGTGGGTTGACGTTCGGTTTCATGTACAGAAGTTTGTTAGGAAGAATAGAGCGTGGAGAGAAAATCAAGGAAGTATGGGTGCACTCCGAAAAAAACATGCATCTGCTCTATAAAGCAGAATAGCAGAGCTTGCGCCCTGCCACCTGAATCGACGAATCCGCAGAATCGTCAGTTGGGCTTTCACCCAACTCCGCTGCAAAAATACACTTTTTTTAATATCCAAACATTGTTCGATAATTATTTCTTCGAATGCACTGATAATTATCTAATCATTTTCAACAATCTTTCCGATTAGAATCATGAAACGTGTTATATTGAGTTTACAGAGGATCGGACCATTTGTTTAATCCATGATTTCAACATTTTACATCCCGGTGCTGTTGAAGGGACAACGTGTTTTAGTATGTATTTCAGAAAAATTGATAGATGATGAAAAAAGAAGCTATATTGTTGCTTTTTGTGGAATTATTATTTGGACCATTTTGTCTTTTCTCCCATCGGAAGGTGGTGGTGAAATAACGGTCGCCATACAAACCAAAAGCGGCTCCTCTTTTTCAGAGAAGCCGCTTTTACTATCTTTGTAATCAAAGGATTATTGCTTCGAGAAATTGGATTTGTCCACGCCGCAGAGTGGGCAACTCCAATTGTAGGGAAGATCTTCAAAGGCGGTGCCGGGGGCAATGCCATTGTCGGGATCACCGACTGCGGGGTCATAGACGTAACCGCACATGTCACATACGTACTTTTCCATAATTTGATGACTTTTAAAGGTTTGTGAAAAACTTTAACGATTGACTTTGACATTAACCTTGACAATGACTTTGGTTTATAGTCAAGGTCAATAGTCAAAGTCATAGTTTATTTCAACGGGCAGGTGGTGTTCATGCTGCAAATGAGATCGACAACCTTGTTGGAGTAACCAATTTCGTTGTCGTACCAAGAGACGAGTTTCACGAAGTGCTCGTTGAGCATGATGCCGGCGTTGGCGTCGAACACGGAGGTTCTCTTCTCATCGAGGAAGTCGGTGGAGACCACAGCGTCTTCTGTATAGCCGAGGATGCCCTTGAGTTCGTTCTCAGAAGCTTTCTTCACAGCATTCTTGATGTCTTCGTAGGTAGCAGCCTTTTCAAGGCGGCAGGTAAGGTCAACCACGGAAACGTCAGCGGTGGGAACGCGGAGTGACATACCGGTGAGTTTGCCTTGCAGAGAAGGAATCACTTTGCCCACAGCCTTAGCGGCACCGGTGGATGAAGGGATAATGTTGCCAAGAATGGAACGGCCGCCGCGCCAGTCTTTCTTGGAAGGACCGTCAACGGTCTTTTGGGTAGCGGTAGCGGCGTGTACGGTGGTCATTAAACCTTCCACAATGCCGAAGTTTTCGTGAATCACCTTTGCCAATGGAGCCAAGCAGTTAGTGGTGCAAGATGCGTTGGAGACGATGGTTTGGCCAGCGTATTCCTTGTTGTTCACACCCATGACGAACATCGGAGTGTCGTCTTTGGAAGGAGCGGACATCACGACGCGTTTAGCACCTGCTTTGAGATGAGCCTCAGCAAGTTCTTTGGTCAAGAAGAGACCGGTAGATTCCACAACGTAGTCAGCACCCACTTCGTCCCATTTCAGGTTAGCGGGTTCTTTTTCAGCGGTGACGCGAATCTTGTTGCCATTCACCACCAACATGCCATCTTCCACAGAGACTTCGCCCTGGAATTTGCCATGCACAGAGTCATAGCGAAGCATGTAAGCCATGTAATCCACGTCCAACAGGTCATTGATAGCGACCACTTGAACGTTGTCTCTTTCTGTTGTAGCTCTGAAAACCAGTCTGCCGATACGGCCAAAACCGTTGATACCAATTTTAATTTTTTCCATAGATATAATTATTAATTTGAGATGTTCAAAAATCGGGCAAAGATACAAAATAATATCACCCAAATTTTGTATCTTTGCAAAATTTTTTTTGACGTATGTTCAGCCTTTATATTAAAGAACTAAAATCCTTTTTGAGCTCCATTATCGGTTACATTTTCATTGGAGTTTTTTTGATTGTCTCTGGACTTTTCATTTGGGTTTTCCCGAATGTGAATAATGTTTTGGAATCTGGACTTGCTGATTTGCAGGGACTTTTCAACCTGTCGCAGTTCCTGTTCCTTTTTTTGGTGCCGGCCATTACGATGCGCTCTTTCGCGGAAGAAAAGCGCACCGGTACAATGGACTATCTGCTCACGCTGCCGCTGACCGACATGCAGATTGTTTGGGCAAAGTTTCTGTCATGCCTTACATTACTGGTTATTGCCCTTTTGCCGACGCTCGTCTATGTGATTACCGTCTATTGGATCGGCAATCCCGTGGGCAATCTCGACATGGGCAGCACCTGGGGCTCCTATCTCGGACTTCTATTCCTCGGAGCTTCGTTTATCGCAATCGGACTCTTCTCTTCCAGTCTCACTAACAATCAGATTGTGGCATTCATTATCGCTGCACTACTCTGCTTTGTCCTCTCTTTTGCGTTTGCCTTCATCTACTCTTTCGATGCCCTCGGCAATTTTGGCTACTACCTCAAAACGTTAGGTATTGAACATCACTATGCTTCTATCAGTCAGGGTGTTATCGATACTCGCGACGTGATTTATTTCTGTAGTGTGATTTTCATTTTCCTCTATTCCACCCGTTTAGTGTTATTGAGTCGCAAATGGTAATATGTAGAGACGCGATTAATCGCGTCTCTACAGTGAGAAAAATTCGAATATTATGAGCAAAAACATCAATAAACAGAGCAAACAATTCAAGAGACGCATCCTGCTCGGACTGTTAGCGGTCGTCGGCATTGTGGTCTTGGTCAACATATTGTCCTCCTTTTTCTTCTATCGTATTGATTTAACGAAAGATAAGCGGCATTCGTTATCCAAAAGCACGATTGAGATGCTGAAAAATTTGGAAGATAGGGTATATTTTAGAGTCTATCTCAAAGGAAAAGACCAACCTGCTGATTATCAACTTTTTGCCAAACAAGTTGAGCAGATGTTGCAAAACTTTCGCAGCTACTCCAAGAATGTCTATTACGAATTCATTGACCCGTTGGAGGGCAAAACCAACGAGGAGGTGAACGGCATATTGGGCGAATTTGTGAAGAAGGGGTTGGAGCCGATTCCTATCAGCAGGGAAGATGCTGGCGGATACTCCACGCATGTAGTGATTCCCGGTGCTATCGTTTCCTACCGCAACCACGAGTATCCTGCTAAAGTGGTGGTGGCTGATCCTTCTGGTGCCGACTGGGTGAAGTATTCCAACGAGGAGCTGGAATACAATTTGGTTGCTCCTGTTCGCCGACTGATGAAGACAGATAAGCCGAAAGTGGCCTACTTGGACGGTCATGGAGAACTCGACTTCTGGAACACCTGCTGGACGGCAATGCAGCTACAGCGTTTTTACAACGTAAGCCGCATCACGCTGGACGGCAAGATCAACGCATTGCGCAATTTCACCGTCAAAGATTCCGTCTCGGGCGACTTGATTCCCGGAGGCAACAAATATGACGTGCTCATTGTGGCACAACCCACGCAACCGTTCCGCGAATACGACAAGTACATCATTGACCAGTTCATCATGCGCGGTGGTAAAGTGTTGTGGCTTATCGATAACACTACCGCTTCGTTGGACAGCCTGCAGCATGCTGGCGAATTTTTTGCCACGCCGAGAGCGCTGTATATCAACGACTTGTTCTTTACATACGGAGTACGTTTCAACACTGACTTGATTCAGGATTTAAGTTGCATGCCGGTGCCGCAACAGGTGAGCGTTATTGGCGACCAGCCGCAGTATAAGTTCATGGCATTCCCGTATTGTCTTGATATCGTGAACTTTGGAAATCACCCGATTGTACGTAACCTTAAGGAAATCAAGTCCGATTTTGCTGGCAGTATTGATTTGGTGGGTAATAATGCTGATTTGAGCAAAACAGTGTTAATGACTACTTCTGAGAGAACGAAAGTGGTACCGACTCCTTCTATTGTGACGTTGCGCGTGGGTATGGTGAAGCCGAACCTGCAGGAATATGCCTATCGCAATGTGCCCGTGGCTGTATTAGTGGAAGGCAATTTCCAATCTGCGTTTAAAGGCATCCTTCCCATCGAGTTCGACACCATCAAGGAGCTTGATTTTCGCGACCACAGTGAATACACACGACAGATTTTTGTCTCCGATGGTGACATCATTCGTAACCCGTTCGACAGCAAGCGTAACCAGCCCTATCCAGCTGGATATGACATTTACACACGCCAAACCTTTGATAATACAGAATTTATCGTGAATTGCGTCAACTACTTGTGCGCCGATGACGACCTATTGCAACTTCGCGCCAAGAATTTCAGGATCGGCTCTCTCAATAATGAGAAAGTCCGTAATCACAAAGTGTTGTTAGCCATCCTCAACATCGGCATACCCTTGTTGATCATAGCCCTCATGGGAACGGTCTTGATCATCACCCGTAAGATCCGATTCTCAAAAAAAGGTTAAGGTTGAAGGTTAAGGATTTCGGGTAACCAAAATATATATAAAACTACTTCCTTAAGCAGCCCCGTAGGGGCAAAAGCTCGGTAGCCAGGGGTAAGCGAAGCGCAACCCCTGGAATGGAGGGGTAAGCGAAGCGCAACCCCTGGAACAAAAACAGTTAACGTTTCCAATAATCCTCCATTTGTTCCAACGATTTCCCATTGGTTTCCGGCACCATTTTCCAAATGAAAACCGCGGCCAAAACGCCCATAAGTCCGTATATCCAATAGGAGAATCCGTGATTGAACATTGCAGTGAGGGCTTCGTTTTTGTCGAGAATTGGGAATGTCCAGGAGACCAAGAAGTTGGAAATCCATTGTGATGCCACGGCCACGCTCATGACTATCGAACGGATGGAATTCGGGAAGATTTCAGAGAGTAGCACCCAGCAGACAGGTCCCCACGACATGGCGAAGCCGGCCGTATAGACCAACATGCAGATGAGCGAACCTATGCCAACGTGATGAGTGAAGAAGGTGGTGCCGAGGATGAACATTGAAAGAGCCATTATCAGTGCACCGATGATCATCAGTGGGCGGCGGCCGAATTTATCGACCGTGAGGATGGCAAGAATCGTAAAAGAGAGATTCACCGCACCCACTATAACCTGCTGTAAAAGAGCCGTATTCGTGGCCGCACCCATTGTCTTGAAAATTTCAGGAGCATAGTACAGCACCACATTGATACCGATGAACTGTTGTAGGGAAGCAAGCAGCACTCCCACGATGATGATGTGCAACCCATAGGTGCGGATAGGGTGTATTAAGGCAACTAAAAAACTGATTAACAGAGAGATTTCGAAAGAGCTGTTCACTTTGCAGAGTTTCAAAATCAAGAAACAGATAAGGAAGAGAACACCCCATGTAATCATGGATAGGTAATAGGAACGCATGGAGGGACTCTTTTCGGTCAGGCTTTCGCGAATGGCAATTATTTCGTTCTCAGCACCCCCACCTACTGTTTTGTGCAGTACCTTCAGAGCTTTCTCTTCCCGACCGCGCATGACCAGATAGCGCGGTGTTTCGGGCACGAACAGCAAGGCCACGAGGAAGATGCCAGCCGGGATGATTTCCGATGCGAACATCTGGCGCCAGCCGATGGTGTGCAACCAGAATGCATCACCGCGTCGAGAGATATTGTAATTCACAAAGTAGATAATCAGCATACCGAGAATGATGGCAAACTGATTGAGAGAGACCAGTGTGCCGCGCTTTTCTGCAGGAGCGATTTCTGCTATATACATTGGAGAGACCATGGAGGCGATGCCCACGCCAATGCCGCCGCTAATGCGGTAAAACACAAAATGATAGATAAAGGTGTGGTCGCCTTCGCCAGGCATTCCCCAAAAGATTTCTGGCCAAGCCGAGCGAATGGCAGACAGCAAAAACAACATGGCTGCAATCATCAATGTAGGCTTGCGACCCAGCTTTTGGGAGAACAATCCTGCCAAAAAGCCCCCTATGATGCAGCCTATCAAGGCACTGCTCACCACAAACCCTTCCAGGGCGTTGGCTTGTGCGGGGGGAAGTCCTTTCGGTTCAATAAAGAAGACACGCAGCGATTCCACCGTTCCCGAAATCACAGCGGTGTCGTAACCAAACAACAATCCACCTATAGTGGCCACTATGGTTAAAGCAAAAATATAGAATCTGTTGTTTTTCATACCATATTTATTATAAGGAAGAAACGGCAAAGGTACATTTTTTTCTGTTCGGATATAATGAAAAAAATATCCGAGCCTAAACGACTCGGATATGATATTGCTTTTCGTGTTCCAGCTGGGGCTCGAACCCAGGACCCCATCCTTAAAAGGGATGTGCTCTACCTG
>CAMJXE010000094.1 GCA_946409645.1 uncultured Bacteroidales bacterium | reverse complement strand
CACGATGAATAATCGTTGGGAAATACGATGAATAATCGTTGGTAAATACGATGAATATAATATGATGATGAAAGATAAACGTGTAGTGATCACAGGTATGGGCATTTGGTCGTGCATTGGCACTTCGTTGGACGAGGTGACGGCATCGTTGCGTGCGGGCAAGTGCGGCATTGGACACGATCCCTCCAGAATTACATACGGCTACCAGTCGGATTTGACGGGCGTAGTGCCTTATCCCGAATTGAAACCGCTGTTGCACAGACGTTTGCGTGCAGGGCTCTCCGAGGAGGCAGCCTACGCCTTCATGGCCTCCCTGCAGGCGTTCGAGCAGGCGGGCATAGATGAGGATTACAGGATGAATCATGAAATAGGAGTGCTTTTCGGCAACGACTCCTCGGCGAAGGCCATCATTGAAACGGACCGGACGTTGCAACAGCGGCCAGATACCGCACTGCTCGGCTCCGGACTGATTTTCCAGTCGATGAACTCCACTGTGAACATGAACATGAGCAGCATTTTCCACCTCAAGGGCATCAATTTCTCCGTGAGTGCGGCGTGCGCTAGTGGAAGTCATGCGGTGGGACTTGGCTATCTGCTCGTCAAACAGGGCCTTCAGGACTGTGTGCTGTGTGGCGGAGCCCAGGAGGTCAACACTTTTGCGATGTCCTCTTTCGATGCGTTGGGCGCCTTTTCCAAACGGATGGACGAGCCGTTGAAGGCTTCCCGTCCGTTCGACCGAGATCGCGGCGGCCTGGTGCCGAGCGGCGGTGCGGCAGCATTGGTGTTAGAGGACTACGAACATGCCGAGCGGCGTGGCGCGACTATCCTCGCGGAGGTGGCCGGCTATGGTTTCTCCTCTAACGGAGGCGGTATCTCCGAGCCTTCCGACGACGGCAGTGCGACCGCCATGATGCGAGCGATCACAATGGCGGGACTCACCCCGGCCGACATAGACTACGTGAACGCCCACGCCACGGGCACACCGCAGGGCGACCGCTTCGAAGCATTGGCATTGAACCGCATCTTCAATGGACTTCCTACGCTCGTCAGCTCTACCAAGGGCATGACTGGCCACGAATGCTGGATGGCTGGTGCGAGTGAATTAGTCTATTGTACCCAAATGCTTCGTCACGGCTTCGTTGCCCCCAACGTCAATTTCGAGAACCCCGACGAAGACACAGCAGTCTTGAATATAGCCAAAACAACGGTGGAGATGCCGTTGCGTAACGTACTCAGCAACAGCTTCGGCTTCGGCGGCACCAACTCCGCAATTGTTTTGAAAAACGCAAAATGAACAACCTACACTTCCTCCCATAACTCTTAATCTCTTAAACCTTTAACCCCTAAACCTAAACCTTTAACCCCTAAACCTAAACCCTTAAACCTTAAACCTTAACCCTTAAACCATCTAACCCTCTAACCAACGATGTACTTAACCGAAACCCTCAAGAAACAATACACTGACGACCGCCTCAGCGCCTACGAAGCGCAGCGGCTCGCGCAAATCTACGCCTTCGGACCTATGATGTTCCAAGTGGCTCGCCTCATGGTGAAGTGGGGCGTTTTCGAGATGCTCAACGACACGCCTGCCACCCCCGAGGAGGTGGCCGACAAAATCGGTATCTCCGTCTATGCCGCCAAGTGCCTGTTAGAGGCCTCGCTGACGATGCGCACCGTGACGGTTGATGCCGAAACGGGCAAATATACCCTTGCCAAGGCAGGCTGGTTCTTGTTGAACGACGAATCGACCCGCGTGAACATGGACTTCAACCACGACGTAAACTATCAGGGAACCTTTTATTTGGAGGAGGCACTGAAGGAAGGTCGTCCCGCCGGATTGAAATGTCTTGGTGATTGGCCTACGGTCTATGAAGGGCTCTCCTCGCTGCCCCCACAGGTGCAGAAAAGCTGGTTCGCCTTCGACCATTTTTACAGCGATGGCTCCTTCGAACAGGCGTTACAGCTGGTCTTTTCGCATCCCACGCGCACGCTCATGGACGTGGGCGGCAACACGGGACGCTGGGCTATGCAGTGTGTGCGCCACAGCCCTGAAGTGGAGGTCACTATTGTGGACCTGCCACAACAGTTAGGGATGATGCGTGAGCAGACAGCAGGACAGCCCGGTGCTGATCGCATCCGTGGTTATGCTGCTAACATGTTGGATGACAGTAGTAAACTACCTTCCGACCGTCAGTGGGACGCCATCTGGATGAGCCAGTTCCTTGACTGTTTCGGAGAGGAGGAAATAGTGAACATCCTTCGTCGTGCCGCCGAGGTGATGACTCCTGACACGCGCCTCTACATCATGGAGACGCTTTGGAACCGCCAGCGTTTCGACACTGCTGCGCTCTGCCTCACTCAGATCAGCCTCTACTTCACTGCCATCGCCAACGGCAACAGTAAAATGTACCACTCCGACGATCTCGTGCGCCTTGTCGAAACCGCTGGTCTGCACGTGGAAACCACCCATGATTTCTTGGGATTGGGACATTCAGTGTTGGAAGTGAGGTGTTAGTGCTTGGGGGCTTAGAAGCTTAGAAGCTTAAAAGTTTAGAAGCTTAGGGATTTACGCACCAACTCATCCAAACGCCCAAATGTGAGGGCATTGATACGCATCATGTCATGGCGTTAAATTTAGTTGCCTTTTATCTGCCATTTGAAGCCTTTTTTTTCGCAAAACAAAGCACGTTGAATCGGTGTTTGTTGATCTTCGGTCGATTACGGAAAACAATAAGCAGGTGTTGTGTATGTGACGGATAGAACATCGACGACAGGTGCTCCTGATATTTCTGGTTGTGTAAGGCCTTGTTCATTTTGCGCCATACACAGTGTTTTTTCTTGCCGCGGTCGTTGCTGTCGTGGATGAGGTGGATGCGGACAACTGCGAGAAGGCTGGAACGCGGTGTTCGCGGCGAGGGGAAAGTTTGCGGGCGAGGGGATGGGTTGCTTCGCCGCGAAACGCGAAGATGTTGCGGACGGGCGCGCGAGAGGGATTGAAGTGGAAATGTTTTTGGCCCATTTTCGGCATTAAAACATTGTCGTACAACGGATTGTAGGGGCGAATCATTATTCGTCCCTACGGGAACGGATGGCCAAAAACATTGTAACGGAAAGCCCGACGGCGCGGCGGGAGGAGCCAACGTTTCCCGACGTTTGTCCGTGAATATGTGTTTGCGACCCTTGGAGGCGTCGAATCCTAAGCCGCGCCGGCTCGCCCAAATAAAAAAATGATGCGTAAGCCCTGAATAAGCGAGTAAACGTGTAAGCACGTAAACGAAAAAAGTGTATTTTCGCGACCGTTTTTATTAATCACAAAAAACTCCAAAAAAAGTATGGAATCACAAGAACTTCTTCACCCGGAAAATCCTGAAATTCAGAACAATGAGGTGAACCCCGTAGCTTCTCAAGAAGCTCAAACCGTTAATGAGAATGCAACTCCCGCATCCGCAGTGGAACCTGAAATCGCGGAACCCGTGACGGAACCGCAACCCGAAACTTCCGCTGAGGAGCCCCAGGAGATGCCTGAACCGCAGCCGGAAGTGGCGGAAGAACCCGCTCAAGAACCGGTCGCCGAAACTCCTGCCGAGGAGCCCGTCGCAGAACCTGTTGAGGAACCCGCAGCCGCAGTGGAAGAACCTGCTGCTGAGCCTGTGGCCGAAACGGAGACCCCGGCAGAGGAATCTAAGGCAGAAGAGCCCGCCCAACCCGAAGAGACCTTGGAGCAGGTGGAAGCCGAATATAAGGACTTCGACCTCGAACAGTGCGTCTCAGAGTTGGAAAAACTCGTCGGCGAGCGTAACTTCAACATCATCAAGCAACGCGTGGGTGTGATCCGTGCCAAGGCCCTCGAATTCCTGCGTGAGCGCAGACGTGCCCGCCAGGCCGAATTTGAGGCTGCCAAAGCTGCTGCCGAGGCCGCTGCCGCTGAACTTCCCGAAGGTCAGGAAGCTCCCGCCGCACCCGAGTTCAACAACGAACCCGACGAACTCGAAAAACGCTTCAACGCCGCCTTCCAAACCTTCAAGGATAACAAGGCTGCCTTTATTGAAGAACTTGAGCAACAAAAAATCAAGAACTTAGATCTTAAAAACAATATCATCGAAGGTCTCAAGAGACTGTTGGAAACTGAAACCAACCTCAAGGTCCTCAACGACCAGGTGAAGGAGTTCCAAGAACAGTGGAAAGCTGTCGGTCCCGTGCCGCAAGCTGAATCCACCAATCTTTGGCAAAACTACCATTTCTATATTGAGAAGTTCTTCGACATCATCCGCATGAACCGCGAAATGCGTATGCTGGATTATAAGAAGAACCTTGAAAGCAAACTCCAGATTTGCGAAAAGGCAGAATCTCTTTTGTTGAACGATTCTATTAATCAGTCATTCAATGAATTACAGGAACTGCACCGTCAATGGAAAGAGATTGGACCTGTGCCGGACGACAAGAAAGAGGAGATTTGGGAACGCTTCAAAACCGCTTCCGACCAAATCAACCAACGTCGTAGAGAACATTACGACAAGCTGTTCGCTGAAGAGCAGAACAACTACAACGCTAAGGTCGTGCTGTGCGAACAAGCAGAGGAATTGGTGGCTAAACCCGTGGAGCAAGTCACTGAATACAATGAAGTTAGTGACAAATTGACGGAGTTGTTCACCCTTTGGAAAACGTTAGGACCTGCTCCTGCCAAGTTGAACGACGAGATTTGGGTACGCTTCAAATCGACCCTCGACAAATTCTTCCAGCAGAAGAAAGAACATTTCCAGCAGATCAAGGACGTGCAGATGCAGAACTACAACCAGAAGCTCAATTTAGCTATTCAGGCAGAGGGCATCGCTGACCGTACCGACTGGAAGCAGGCCACTGACGAGATTCTTGCGCTGCAAACCGAGTGGAAGAGCATCGGCGCCACACCGCGCAAATACTCTGACCAAGTATGGAAACGTTTCCGCGCCGCTTGCGACAAATTCTTCGAGGCAAAGGCTAAATTCTTCAGTAATGTTCAAGGCGAAGAGACCGAGAACCTTCAGAAGAAAGAAGAACTTATCCAGAAGATTTTGGGTTATGAGTTCGGCGAGGACCGCAACGCCAACCTCGATGCGATGAAGGCCTATCAGAAAGAGTGGTTAGAAATCGGTTTCGTGCCGCGCGCCGACAAGGACCGCATCTATACCGAGTATCGCAACGCCATCAACAAGCGTTTCGCAGAACTCAAGGTGAGCGCCGACGACATTCGCCAAAACCGCTACCAATCCCGTATCAATGATATCATGCGCAATCCGAATGCCGACAAACTCATCGACAAAGAGAAGAATTTCCTCACCACGAAGCTGGCTCGTCTGAAAGACGATATCGTTCTGTGGGAGAATAACTTAGGATTCTTCTCCAATTCCAAGAATGCCGAGATCCTCACGGCCGAATTCCGCAAGAAAATCGATTTCGCCAAGAAGGAAGTCGCTGATTTGGAGTACAAGATCAAGATGATGAACAACCCGAAGGCTGCCGAGCAGACCGAGACTCCCGCCGCTGATGCGGAACCCGCTGCCGAAACGGAAACCCCCGCTGAAGCTTAAACGATGACTATGACATTGACTATTGTTGGCGTTGTTAGTCAATGTCAATGATAATGCCAAAGTTAAACTCAAAGTCAATGTCATAGTCAAAGCTAACGTTAATGTCAAAGTTAAAGTCAATGTCAAAGTTAAAGAAATCACTTCTGATTATTTGTACATTTATAATATTCCCAATTTTGTCTGTGGTCGCCCAAACGGAGGCCGCAGACAAAATTATTGGTACCTATTATGTCTCTGACGACAAATCCGACGAGGATTGTAAAGTCAAGATTGTCAAGGACAAAAACGGCACCTACAGTGGTCGTATTATTTGGATGAAGTATCCGAACCAAAAAGACGGTACACCCAAACGAGACATCATGAATCCCGACCCAGCGAAACGCAACACGCTCAGTAAGGATATCCTGCTCGTCTATAACTTCAGATATGATGCAAAGAAGAACCAGTGGGTGGATGGCGAGATATATGACCCTGTTCACGGAAAGATCTACAAGAGCAAGATGTGGTTCGAAAGCGAGAATGTCTTGCGAGTGCGCGGCTATATCGGTATCTCCGCCCTCGGCCGTACCATGACCTGGAAGAAGTTATCGTAGGGACACCATGCATTGCCTCACATTAACCGTTAACCATTAACCGTTTTAAATGGAGAAACTAAACGTCCGAATCGACAAATGGCTCTGGATGGTGCGGCTGTTCAAGACGCGCTCCGTTGCTACGGAAGCCTGCAATGCCGGCAAGGTGAAACTCAACGGCGAGAACGTGAAACCTTCGCGTGACGTTCGTGTGGGTGAGGTCTATGAAGTGCATATCGGTTCGCTGCACAAGACCGTGGAGGTGGTGGGAGCACCGAAGAGTAGGGTAGGGGCGCCGTTAGTCCCAGACTATTGCACCGATTTGACACCTCAAGCCGAATACGACCGCATGAAAACCCTCAAAACCCAAGAATTCCGCCCGCATGGCCTCGGTCGCCCCACTAAACGCGACCGCCGCCAATTGGAGTACATCAAGGAGAACTATTTCGATGAGGAGACTTGAAACCTGAAACCTGAAACCAATGATCATAATCCTAACCGCATCCTTGCTTCCTGTAGTCCTGCTGATGACCTATATCTACAAGCGTGACACTTTCCAAAAAGAACCGTGGCCGTTGTTGTTGAAGGCTTTCGGTTTTGGAGTGTTGGCAGCATTTCTCGATTTTGCAGTGGCCAGTTTTTTGCAGCGTGTCGTGCCACATCCGGTGAGCACGCCGCTGAACGATGCACTTTACGAGGCGTTTGTGTGCGCCGCGGCACCCGAAGAGTTTTGCAAATTGCTGATGCTCTATCTCTGCATCTGGAAGAATCCTCATTTCGACGAATATTATGATGGTTTAGAGTACGCTGCCTTCGTAGGTTTGGGCTTCGCTGGCATTGAAAACGTGTTGTATATCATGACTGGCGGTTTGGGCCTTGCTCTTGGCCGTGCTGTTTTCGCTGTGCCAGCACATTTTTTCTTCGCCATCTTCATGGGTTATTTCTTCTCTTTGGCACGTTTCCGTTACGAAAAACGTCGGATATATCTGTTTTTAGCCTATATCATACCAGTTGTCCTGCACGGTACCTACGATGCAGTGCTGATGTATATCAACAATCTTCAAGGGGAAACGGATACGCTGCAGGATGTCGATACGCTTTCCGGCATCCTCTACGCAGGATTCTTGGTCTTTTTCTTCTTCATCTGGCGTTTCGCCACCCGAAGAGTCCGGAAGATGTCAGGGCAATAACGGTTAACGGTTAACGGTTAATGGTTAACGGATAGATGAGGAGAAATAGTCAAAGTTAAGGTTAAAGTTCTTCGTTTTAATGATTATGCTAACAGCTAAAAGCCAACAGCCAATAGCAAATAGCCAAATTGAAGTAGGAGAAGGCATGACAATTGTCTTTTGACACGGTTTTGTGAGTTTTGGGGGAATGGTTTCCCTTTTTACCCGAAAATTGCTTCTTTTATCTGTAATCCGATTTGCTGTATTGTGTAAATCGGGATGATTCTGTTTTGTTAAATATTTGATTTTCAAACAAATCCGCCCCCCTCTGACATTTTTTTTTTTCAAAAAACGGCCGAGAGTGATATAATTTTTGTATAATTGCCGTGTCAACTTAAATATAATTATTATGAAAAAATTATTCACATTCATGGTATTGATGGTCTTGTTAGCGACCATTACAGCTCAGACAGTTAGCGTGACCTTTTCCGGACGTTTGGCTGAAAACGAAGAATATATTCCGCTCTCCCACGTGGTGGTCCAGAACCAGACACGCGGTTGGAAAGAAGTCCTTGTATGGCCCGACACCGTACTGATGATGACGGATGTCACGGGGATTCAGGACAGACCAAGCATGGACGTTCTCGCCCTTTCACAAAACACGCCGAACCCGTTTAGCGGTACGACGGATGTGCAATTGAGTGTTGCAGAGCCCGGCTCCGTAGCAGTCGAAATCTTCGATATTTTCGGTCGTGTTGTGGCGGCGAAAACCATTATGTTGTCGCAGCCCGGTATGCATCACCTGCGCGTAAACCTTTCTTCGACAGGAACTTATCTGATGACTGTTCGTCAAAAGGGTCTGGTCTCATCCATCAAGATGATTGCTGCCGGCAACAGCAGGGGGGATGGCATTGAATATGTGGGGGCAACCGAGGGGCAAGGGTCATTTTCTGAACAGACAAAGAAAGCCGAATCCAAGGGCGCGGGCCAGCATTCGTATCTTCCCGGCGACGTTATGATCTACGAAGGTTATGCGCTCAATGCAAACAATCAGATGATTTACAGTACCCCGATTCAGCAGACGATAGGGACTATGTCTCAAAATGTCATGTTGGATTTTGCAACTACAGACGTGCTAAGTTACCAACCCTGTCCGGGTATGCCGTCGGTGACCGACCATCAGGGCAATGTCTATACAACCGTGATGATAGGCAACCAATGTTGGACAAGGGAGAACATGCGCTGTACCACTTCGCCGAAAGGTTACTTGCATTATGGCGGCAATCAGGTCAGCTATTTCAAAGCTTACTTCTATGACGATCCTTCTTCAGTGATTCCGTTCGTTGACAGGGGCCTGCTTTACAACTGGGCGGGTGCAATGGATACCACGTCAACGGCGCTCATCACCACCTCGTTCACCGGACGCAGGGGCATCTGTCCGCAAGGTTGGCATGTGCCGAGCAAGGATGAATTGGACACCTTGTGTAATTACATGAGTGGTCAGAGTGGATACTTGTGCAATAGCGATTCCTCTTCCTTCGCCAAGGCTTTGGCTTCCACAAATTATTGGATTTCAGACTCCGTTGCATGTCATGTGGGCAATGATGTAACTTCCAATAATGCCACCGGGTTCACCGCAATTCCTACTGGTTTTTATGACGCATATTTCACATCAGTTGTCTATACGGGTCATGATGCCCTTTTCTGGTCGTCCACATCACTTCTGGATTCTGGTTATTCTTCGTATGGTATGACTATCCACCGCAATTGGGCAAAACCCGGTAGAGGTTGTCCCAGTAACGATGGCGGTATTTCAGTCCGCTGCCTCCGTGACTGATTTGTGACTTGAGACTTTCTAAATAATGAAACGGGGTAGTTCAATCGAACTGCCCCGTTTCACTATTGCCTATTGCCTTTTTCCTATTGCCTTTTGCCTAAATATCACATCGCATTCCGCATCGGTTGCATCAGTTGGGAGAGCATCTGTTTGGCGCGGAGGATTTGGATCTTGACGTTGGAGAGGGAGATGTCCAAACGTTGCGCGATTTCCTCGTAGGCGAGATCCTCATAATAACGCAACTCAATGACTTTCCGGTATTTGTCGGGCAGTTCGGCGACGGCGGCGCGCAGCAATTGCAGTCGCTGTTTGTCGATGACCTCCTCTTCTGGTGTTCGTTGAAGGTTGTCTTCACTTTGGTCAACAATGGAAGTGGTGCTGGTGGTGTAGAGGTCTTCCTCGAAATACTGAGGCATATTGTTCTTCACGCGCAGGAAGTCGATGCTGTTGTTCAGTGCGATGCGGTAGAGCCATGTGGAGAAGGCGTATTTCGGCGTGTATTTGTCTAAATAACGGAACGCTTTGCCGAAGGTCATCAAGGTGAGATCCTCGGCGTCGTCCTTGTTTTTCACCATACGGATCAACATGTAGTAGATGCTGTCGCGATAGAGGCTCATCAGTTCGGCGTATGCCTGCTGATCGTTGTGATCCAGCGCTTTACGTAGCAGAACATAGTCGCGTTTCGCCTTTTCGGTTTGACAAGTATTTATCATTTTGCGATTTTTTTATGGTGGATTTTAGCCGAAAGCCAGTATAACGGATTGAGTAGGGCAAATATTATATCATAGAGCAAAATAAGCGGAACGATTTGCGTTTCTTGCAGTTTTTTTGCCGAAATGCCCATGACAACGTACAAGCTGGCGATTCTTAAAACGGCAATGCCGGCAGCGATGTAGAGGGCCAGAGGCTGGTGCAATGCCACGACGATGGAAACGGCCAACATGACGTAGAAGAGCAAATTGGTGAGCTCGTAAAGGCCAATCAAACATCTGTTTTTGAAAGAGTTGTATTTTCTGGTGAAGCAGAGGCTGATTTTGTGCAGCCGCCAGTGACGATATTGTGGCACGTGTTGCTGTACCGTGACGGCGTCGGGCGAAAATTCAACGGCGGTGTTGTTGGGGTTGGAGGCGCGGTGGATGAAGATGTCCTCTTCGCCGTAGAGGAGATGGTTGTAGGAGATGAAGCCCTTTTGCTGGTAGAAAAGCTGCCGTACGAATGCCACATTGTGGATGTCCCCGCGGTAGGTGCTATGCAGGAGCGCATGGGAGAAGTAAATCATGGCATTCACCAAATTGTCGAAATGCAGGAAATGGTTGTACGGACTCCGTTTCTTGGTGAAAGTGCTGTACCCCAGTACAATTTTCTTCTGGAACTGGAAGTTCTCTGCCATCAGGGAGAGCCATTGCTTTGAAGTGGGGGTGCAATTCGGGGAGGTAAGCA
>CAMJXE010000093.1 GCA_946409645.1 uncultured Bacteroidales bacterium | reverse complement strand
CTCAAGGTATTACAGCAGCGACCTGAGTGTGTGGCTGAGCGTGGACCCGATGGCTTCGAAATATCCTTCGCTGAGTCCCTATGTTTATTGTGCGAACAACCCGGTGAGGTTGGTGAAACCTGAAACTTAGTGTAGAGTTAGTGTAGAGTTAGTGTAGAGTTAGTGTAGAGTTAGTGTAGAGTTACCCCAGAGTTAGACTACATTCTCCATCGCTTGTGTGATTTGCTGATTTTGGTTGTCACTTTTGAGCCTTACGACTGAACCAAGTTGACAGGTTAATAATATACGACTGTTTTTTGTTGACAGTCGTTGTCGCGGAGGTGATTTTTTCCCGTCACAGCTCACTGAGATGATTCTGAATCGGGATGCCGTTGTCGGCGTGCATACTGGCGCGGTTGGCGGAGATGACGTGCGCCACGAAATCCATGGCGGTTTGAACGCTGTCTTCCAAAGTGTTGCCTTTCAAATAATGTCCAATGGTCATCGCGGAAAAGACATCGCCGGTACCGGAGAACTGCGCTTCCACCTGCTGGTAAGGCAGCACTTTTATCTTCCCGACGCTCTTGTCGTATATCATCGTGCAAGTCTGCCCCTCCATCAACATGCTGGTGATGACGACGGAATTGTTGCCCAGCACATGCAATGACATCACCAAGTCTTCGGCCTCTTCGTAGGTCAGAGAATCTTTATCTAAATACTTACCGACCAGAAATTTAGCCTCGGTAACATTCGGAACAATCACATCTGCCACCCTACAGACACTCCGCATGTACTCCACCGTTTTGTCGGTGGCGCCGTTATAGAGCTTGCCGTCGTCAGCCATGATGGGATCCACGAAGATGAACGTTCCACGCGCTTTCAACCGTTTGCAATAGTCGGTCACCAATCGTGTCTGCTCTTCCGACACGAGGTAGCCGGTGCAGACCGCATCCACCTCGAATCCCTGCTCTTCCCAAACCTCAATGCTCTGGCGCATGTATTCGGTGGTGTCAAGCACCGCGAACCTTCCGTATCCGAAATTGTTGGACACCAATGAGGAAGGCAGTCTGAAAATTTCGTATTTCAGATTCGACAAAATCGGCACCATAACCGACATTCCTAAATTGCCGTAACCGACGATATCTCCGATGAGTAATATACTGCTCATTTTGATAGTTTCAAGTTTCAGGTTTCAAGTTTCAAGTTTCAGGTTTCAAAGTTCAAAATTTAGTCTTCGAGGCAGGCGTCGAGTTCGCGGGTGAGTTTCTCCTTGTCCATGTTTTGTCCGATGAAGACGATTTTGACCATGCGGTCGCCGTATTCGGGGTCCCAGTCGCGCATAAAGGAGGGGTCTTCTTGCATCAGCTGCACCAAATCCTCTTCTGGCGCGGTGGCATACCACAAACCAGCCTCCTTGAGTGTCTGCTGCTTTCCCGCTTGCTCATATAAATACGACATATTGCGATACTCCTTGAAATAGCAGACTCCCTTCGCACGAATGACGTTCTTCGGGCGCTTTTTCGACAGAAATTTATTAAACTCACTGATTTTGAATGCCTTCCGTCGATAATAAACAAAAGTCGAGATGCCGTATTCCTCCACTTCCCCGCCCTCGTGGTCGTGGTGATGGTGATGATGATGGTGTTCGTGCTCTTCGTTATGGTTATGGTTATGGTTATGGTTATAGTTATAGTTATAGTTATAGTTATAGTTATGGTTATTGTCTGAGTCCTCTTGACTTTGACTATAACTATAACTTTGACTTTGGCTTTGGCTTTGACTTTGGCTTTGGCTTTGACTTTGACTTTGGCTTTGGCTTTGACTTTGGCTTTGACTATCGTCGTCTTGATGATGATGATGATGATGGTCGGCGCGGGCTTCGCGTTCTTCCTCTTCGGTGGTTTCGCGCTCCAATTCGCGCACCCAGCCGGTGGAGATGGCAACGCGCTCGTAGTCAAACGAATGGGTATCCACAATGCGGTCCAAATCAACCTGTGCGTAGTTGGTCTCGATGATTCGCGCACCCGGATTCAAATGCGCTATGATTTGACGGAGGTGAAGAATTTCTTCCTTGCTCACCTCGTCAACCTTATTCAACAGCACGATATTGCAGAACTCGATTTGTTGGATAAGGAGATTCTCAATATCCTCATCATCAATATGTTCGCGTTCCAGATCATCACCGCAGGCAAACTCGTCCTGCATGCGCAGTGCATCCACCACGGTGACGATGCAGTCGAGCCGCGGGGTGCCGAACTCGGTGTATTTGGGATTCATCTGCGGGATGGTGGAGATGGTGCGGGCGATGGGCTCCGGCTCGCAGATGCCGCTGGCCTCAATGACGATGTAGTCGAACTGCTGTGTTTTGACAAGATCGGAGAGCTGATCCACCAAATCCATCTTTAGTGTGCAGCAGATGCAACCGTTCTGCAGGGCCACCAGACTGTCGTCCTTTTCGGCCACGATACCGCCCTTCTGGATAAGCGACGCATCAATGTTCACTTCTCCTATATCATTGACTATCACGGCGAAACGTATGCCTTTCTGATTGGTCAAAATGTGGTTCACCAAGGTGGTTTTTCCGCTTCCGAGGTAGCCGGTAAGCAGCAATACGGGTACATCTTTCTTTGTCATAATCGCTCAAATTTTCGGGCGGCAAAGGTACAAAAAAAATGTATTTTTGCGCCTTTGTCAGACCTTATTCGATTTGAATCATCCTAACATGAAGATTGTCACCATACTCGGCGCCCGCCCGCAGTTCATCAAAGCCGCGGTGGTCTCTCGTGCTTTGTCACAACACAATGACATCCAAGAGGTTATCATCCACACTGGACAGCATTTCGACCGCAACATGTCGCAGCTCTTCTTCGAGGAGATGGGATTGCGGGAGCCCGACTACAACCTCGGCATCCACGGTCTGCCCCACGCTGCCCTCACAGGCCGCATGATGGAGCGCATCGAGGAGGTGCTGATGGCCGAGAAGCCCGACCGCGTGTTGGTCTATGGCGACACCGACTCCACCCTCGCGGGCGCACTCACAGCCAAGAAGCTGCACATCCCCGTGGCGCATGTGGAGGCCGGCTTGCGCTCCTTCAACGAGGCGATGCCCGAGGAGGTCAACCGCGTGCTCACCGACCGGCTCAGCGACCTGCTGTTCTGTCCGACGGAACTGGCGGTGCGGCAGCTCGAAGCGGAAGGCCGCAAAACCGCCGGCGTGCAAATCGTGATGAGCGGCGACGTGATGAAGGATGCCGCCCGCATCTTCTCCCCGCTCATGCGCGCACCCGCCACTCCCCTCCCCGACCGCTACGTGCTCTGCACCCTCCACCGCGCCGAAAACGTGGATAACCCGCAGATACTGAAACAAATGCTCTACGCTTTGGAACTCACCTGCCAAACCATCCCGACCGTCTGTCCGCTGCACCCGCACACCCGCAAAAGCCTGGAGGCCATCGGCTATCCCATTGACCACACCCCCATCCGCTTCATCGAGCCCGTGGGCTATTTGGAGATGCTTTACCTGCTGAACCACAGCACGTTGGTCATGACCGACAGCGGCGGTCTGCAAAAAGAGGCCTACTACATGAGAAAGTACTGCATCACCCTGCGCAACGAAACGGAATGGACGGAGTTAGCGGGCTGCGGCTACAACCACATCGTCGGCACCGAGCCGATGAACATCCTCCAAACGGTCCAGAACCTGCTCGACGTCCCGCCGGTGTTCCCGTTCGAGCTGTACGGCGACGGCCATGCGGCGGAGGTGATTGCCGAGACACTGGGAGGGAAAAGATAAGTAGGGAACACGCACCTTCGCAACATTGTGAGTGACAAATTGTTACAAAAAAAACAAAGCAGTAGGACCCACATCTCTTACAAGCTTTTTCCAAAATTTCTTATCAAGCAAAATATGAGTAAATTTACTCATAAAAGAGTTTGTAGATAATTATTATTTTTGCGGATTATAAAAACTGTCATGACGATATTTAGAATCCATATCCGCACAATTATGGCAACGTGCATGGTCGTGTTAGCCATATTTTCCACTTCGGGACAGGGTGCCATACGCAGTCGCATTAACGCCATAAAGACTGCCGATCCATTCGCAATCAGCGGGAGCGTGGGCACGAGTTTAGGATTGTCGTACAACTCAAACTATCCTGCGAGCACACCTTTTTCCAGCAACATTTATGCCTCTCTGAATTTGTCTTTTTACAGTTTCCAGCTTCCGTTTTCATTTTATTTTGCCAACAACACAACTTCTTTCTCATACCCTCAACTTCCATCTTTCCATTTGGGCTTTATGCCTACCTATAAAAATTGGAAATTCCATTTGGGCAGTAGCAGCATGCACTTTTCAAATTACACGTACTCGGGATTAACATTCTTAGGGGCGGGTGTTGAATACCAAGGTGAACGGTTTCGCATGGGAACATTTGCGGGTGTGTTGCAGCACGCCACCCGTATGAAAGGCTATGACGACAGGTCGGCGATACAACAATTAGCCGACTCGCTTTTAGGATTGAACGTTCCGGAAGGAAATCTCCCACAATATCGTCGCGACGCCATTGGTTTTAAAATCGGTGTTGGCGACGAGCGCAATTTCTTAGACTTCAGCGTTTTTAAAGCCAAAGATAAAATAAAGACATTGCCGACAGAGTGGCGTGACACTTTGGCTCCACAAGACAACTTGACGATTGGTCTTTCGGGAAGATTCGCTATAAAACGTTGGTTTGCGTTCACGGCCAATATTGGAGCGAGTCTTCACAACCCGGACCTCCGCGATTCCTTAAAAATAGAAGATTATCAGAAATTCGAGCGCTACGTCAATTGGTTGTTCACACCTGGTGATGGTTTCCGTTTGCGTTTTGCCGGAGACGCGGCCATGAACTTCATGTTCAAACACTTCAACGGAAGCTTGACATATCGTTTGGTTCAGCCTGATTACGTTTCCTTAGGAACGCATAATTTCAATCAAAACGCCCATAGTTTAGGGACTGTGATGAATTTTTCAATGTTTAAGGGACGGTCAAACCTCGGATTGGTGGGTTATATACAACGTGACAACACCAACAAAAAACAGATGTACACAAACCAAGTGGCAACTTATTCGCTGAATTGGAACAATGCCATAGGCAATATTTTCAACATGGGACTTCAATACAGCGGTATAAAACAGGATCAATATGATGGGAGTCAGAAAATCAACGACTCTATCAGAGTCAACTCGATCGTTCACACTGTAAATGTTTCACCGACATTCTCCTTTGAAAGAATCCATAATCACACAATAGGCTTCACTGCGAATTTTGTTCAAAACAAAAACCTCAATAAACTTATTGCAAAGGGAATGGATATTAAAACATTAACTGTGGGGGCCACATACGGCATTGATCTTGAGGCATTACGGCTTGGTATTGACGCCGGTTACGACTATTCGACTTCATCGTCGCAATACGCCCACTATAATTCTCACGGAATAAGCGCGGGTCTTCGTTATAGAATCATGCAGAAAGACCATCTTAATTGGAACTTGTCTTACAATGGATATGTCGCCTATAACATCCAAAAGGATGAAGGCGCGAAAAACGATTTCTCTTTAAGCAACAGCATCAGCAGCAACTTCAGTTTTAAACATGCTCACACAGCTTCGTTGTATCTTTCGTTAAGTAATTTCAGTGATTTGGAAAGAATAGGACAGCGCGTGCGCACCAACCTTGACTGTAGGTTCACTCTATCCTACTCCTACTCTTTTGCAGCTCGAATTATAAAGAAAAAGACAAAGCAAGAACGCGCTGAAGCAAAACTTGCCCGTGAAGTGAAAAAAATATCAAAACAGAAATAATCAAAACGGCCATATTATGAAAAAATACTTTCTTGTCCTTGTCGCGGTCCTATTTAGCCTTTTCGCGAATGCGCAGTCTCAAATAGTCACTTCCATAATCCCTAAAACCGCCCTTTTCCCTTATACAGGACTAAGTTATGTGGAGGATCCTGCCAAGTATTTCACCATTCAAATGGTAAATACCAGTGGAACAGAAATGGACATCTATTTCACCATTGAACTAACCTGCGATTTCTCTTCGACAAATGAAAACTATTATTTCAGGACAAAGAAAGAGATTCAGCCAAACCTTCCGTTGACGATAGGTTCTGTGCCCCTCCTTCTTAACAGAACTCATTTCGACCAGATCATCGGACATCTTAATTCAGCAGGATATGAGACCAATTATGATGTCAGCAAACTCACCCTGGATTTGTTCGTTCTTCCTGAAGGACAGTATCGATTCTGTATAACACCTTATAGATGGGATGGCTATAACAACCCAAACCCCACGCGCGTGGGTGAGCCTGCCTGCTATACTTTTAACATTTGTTACACTGGCTCAGCACCAGAAATCACATCTCCTGTCAATGGATTCAGCGCGGCGAATCTGAACAACAGCAACCCGGCAAACAACCTGTTGGAAAAAACATCCAGTAGGGTAATGAGGAATCCTTCCTTTACGGATCCTATTCTCCCAAAAAGAAGCATAGCTTTGTCATCAGACAATCGTCAAAGCTCCCAATACACACGACTTCCAAGAGAAAGAACTGTTGTTTTCACCTGGACCGGTGTGATCTCCAACTGTATGTCTGTTAACGATTTCAACTACATTCTCAAAATAGTTGAGGTGGACAAAAACCAGAACATCCAAGAGGCTATCATGCAGAACGGAACTTTGGCAACCATCCATTTACAATCAAAAACATCTTATATTCATGACACATTAGCCAACAGACAATTTCGTTTTCAGAATGGACACGTTTATGCTGTTCAGGTACAGGCTGTTCCAAAGAAAAACATCATGTCTGACATAACCCTGAGCAATGATGGATATAGTCAGGTTGTTGCTTTTGTGTGGGGCGACGATGTGCCCATAATACAGAATGAAGCCAGCAACAACTCCACAACAAGCAACGAGACCAACAACAGCGAAAGCGTGCTGAAATCCATACAAAAGCCATACATTGTTAATCCCGGATGCGATAAAGAAAATCAATCAACATCTTTTGAAAGTTTAACGAAAGGCGAAAAAAGGATAGATATTTTAGGCGAATCGTTAAACACAAGCAACTATGTTTCTACGGTGGAAAACGGCGAACTTCCTTATTATCAATTAGATGTTGCCGACACTATTGGTGTTCGATGGATGCCCGTGCGTGGTGATTCTATATTTGGTGTTAAATATGACGTAGAACTCTACGAATACACCGGTGGCACTATTGAGGAAAATCTGGTGGGAACGCCATTAAAAAGGAAGTCGTTAGAGGTTTTACCTCCACACGATTTCAGTTCATCTAACACTGTGCTGGCGGAAATAGACGCTAATGATTGGGTTCCGGAGTTGGACAAAGGTTTCAAATACCTGATACTGCTTAAAGCTGCGGCAGATTATTCTTATACAACGACCACCACATACACAATTACTGAGTATATTCACAATTTTCCAACAACCCGAGACAGTGCTGTTCATACAATTTCATTCGGAACAGAAAACTACACTTCCCATGTGATTTTCAAATGGGGTGTTGACAAAGATGAACTCGACAAAGTTCACCCTCCGCAATTCACCTATCCTGTTGACCTTTCAAGCAAGGATTGGAACGATTCAACGTGGACGGATATACCGGAAGTCACCAAACGAGACGACTTTAAAATGCAATGGAAAGCCGCTTCCGGAGAAGATTACGGTGATTCGGTGTATTATAAACTTTGGGTGGCAAAACTTCCGAAAGGAAAGTTGCCAAAACAGGTGAAAGACACCTTGTTTTTCAAAGACTCCATCACTTCAACTTCGTACATTGATTCGGTGCTCCTTGACTCATTAAAAGTCGATCAACAGTATGTATCCGTAGTCCAGGCGTATATAGTGAGCAAGAAGAACAAACGTTATGACATGCTCAACAATGGCCGTTCGCTTTATGCAACATTCAAATTGATATCTCCTCGCGAGTATGTTGCAGACCTTAACAACAAGATAAAATGTTCGCCAAAGGCTCTCGACAACCTCAGCAAAGACATTATTATGCCAAAGGCAGACAGTTTGGTGAAAAACAAGGTTAAAGTCATGATGGGCGATTTCCCGATGGTCATTCAAACCATCACAAAAACCGACACTGCTAAAAAATCGTACAGCGGAGATGGCTATGTGATTTGGCACCCGTTAGGCGTCGATGTGCGTTTGAAAGTGCGCTTCGACAGCATCCAAATCAACAAAGATTATCAAGTCATCAACGGTAGCGCGGTCAGCTCGGCAACCGACTCCTCCACATATATACCGGCGTTTATGAACGATCTGGATTTGGAAGAGTGGACAACTGATGATATCACCTATTGCATGTCGCAATTCGGCGATATGGAAAAAATAAAGAGCTACTACAATAAATTCCAACAATATGGAGAAAAGTATGGCAAGAAATACGGCGGTTTGTTAGGACCTTTGAACGGAGAAAGCTTGGCCACCGAAGTGTTGACTTTCCCCCTCAGTGTTACAGACAAAGAAGTAACTGGTTCAGAGAACATTGTTTTTGCCATCAACAATATGTTCTTCTCTCCTGTCACGGCGTTGATGAACTTCTGGGCTATATTTGCAGCACAAGACGACGACTACTATGTGCCATTTTTAGCCAACAATGTCTGTATGGACCAAAGAGGTTTTCTTGGAAAGGCTGACCAACACATAGACATGTTTATGGGCAGAAGCTACGAGAAAAAACTTAATGACGGCTATGTGATGAGATTCAAAGCCTCGTCAAATTTCGCCAATCCTACAGACGGTACTGTGATATCCATAGACACTGGCAAACTGAATTATATTATCGCTCAGATTGAATTTGATTTAGACAACAATGATTTCCTCGGTATTGAGAAAGACGGCACCCCTCGCAAGGGTAAAATTGTTAAAGCTTCACTGACAACCAAATTCAGAAGTTGGAGCGACTGGGTGGCAAAAATCTCGATGGATCCCTTTGCTGTGGCTGGCTGCGACCGCTTTACATTCGTGCCAACAGGTAAGGGCATTTTCTTTGACCACTCCACAAAAGAGACTCCCAAGGAGGTTAATCTCACCTACGAGTATTTGTATGGCACGCCCGCTCCTGCCAACATGAAAGATGAAGACAAGAAAAAGATGACGAAAGCCACAAAAGAATGGAAAGGTTTCTATTGGGACGAACTCACTGTTTTCTTGTCTGATGAAATCAGCAACACTTTTGTGGACACTCTGGACAGGAAAGACTCAATGGTGGTCTATAAATATGGCATTAACAACACTGTGACGGATTCTGTGCACTACAGCTATCCGGGCAGCAGAATAAACTTCGGGGCCAAGGGCTTGATTATTGACGAGCATGGGTTCACAACCGACCTTTTCGCGCGCGACATTCTCACTGCCAGCACCGAAAAAGGCTGGGGTTGGGCATTCTCGTTGGACACCATAAACATCCAGTTCGTCAAGAACAAATACAAACACGCCCTCATAAAGGGTGGCTTCGGGGTACCGCTCTTCAGCGGCGGCTTCAACTACACCTGCTCCATCGGTGCCGACAGCCTGATGTTCGGCATCTCTGCAAAGAAAAACCCCTTGGAACTTGACCTTTGGGCCGCCACCGTGAAATTCGACAGTGCATCCTCATACTTTAGAATACAGAAAATCTACGAGGAGAGCGGCACGAGAGTTGATTTGAACATGAACGGAAAACTGACCATCAACGGCAAGAAATTGGGTCTTCCTTCTGACTTCACAGCTGTGAAATTCGAGCATTTGGGAATGCGCAACTACAACTTGAGCGGCAACCCCAAAGAGGGTACGGCATCCTTAGACGGTTTCGAGTTTGACATAGGTGAATGGTCGTTTGCTTCGCCGCAACATTACATCGGGGGTGTGGCTTCCGAAAATGCTGAAAACAACAGCAAAAACAAAAATGTGGCTTCTGTCTCTATTGGCGGCTTCACGTTCAATCTCACAAAAATAGATCCTATTATTGAGTATCTCGGCGATGATTTGCGTTTGGGTGTTTCCGTTGGAGGACAGATGAAATTCGCGGCGGGCACCGATTTCGCGGCAAGCACCGGATTCTCGTTCTGGGGCGTTGTGGAGCCTAAAAACAAGTGGAATGTCAAAGAGGTAAAAGGAAAATTGGAATCCATAGAGCTTGAGAATGTTGATTTTGAGGTTTTCAAACTGAGCGGAAAGTTGGATTTCAAATACGCTTCGGCAACCTCACAGGATGTTACCGGCTTTGCCGGCAACCTCTCTGTTACGGTTATGAGTGTTGTTGAACTTTCGATGAGGGCCGGGTTTGGAAAGGAAAAAGACAACCAAGGCGAATTTTCGTGGTGGTTCTTCGATGGTGCCTGCAAGTTCCCTGGCGGAATTCCGCTGGGAGCAGTCAGCATAAACGGCTTCTCCGGCGGTTTCTCTTATAACATGGCACCAAAGGAAAAGCTTACCAGCAGCAAGTTCTCGGCAAAAAGTTTGCTTGCCAAGGCTGAAGAAAACACCAATCAGGGAACCACAAAGTCGTCGGGCATGGATTTCAAGCCGGCAAGAGACAACTGGGTGGCGAATGCGGGTATAAGCATGGTGCTCAC
>CAMJXE010000092.1 GCA_946409645.1 uncultured Bacteroidales bacterium | reverse complement strand
GACGAAGGAGCGCGGTTAGGGGAGAGAATAAGAACAAATCAATCACCAAAAATAGTAAAAAAATGAAAGCTTCAGAAATTTTAGCATTTGTAGCTGGCGCAGCAGCCGCAACAGGAATCACATTGTTGTGCACGACTGAAAAAGGTAAAGAAATCCGCACCAAAGTGGGCGAAAAATTAACCCGTGAGGAGATCGATCGCATCATCGAAAAACTCAAAGAAAAACGTTGTTATGCTCCCTCAGAAGAAGATTTCAACATCGACATTGATGAGGATGAATTCCACGATGAGATTCGTAACGACGAGTTATAATCCACCCTTTCCCATCAAACATTCGTGAGTAAATGGATATTTTAGGAAAATTCACGAAAAAATCAGAACGCAGCGAGAAGACGTGGGCGGACACCAAAACGTACTTCTCGCAGCGTTATGATTTGCTCAAGTTGGAATTTCTGGAAAAGTCTTCACAACTGCTGTCGGTGATTTTTTCCATGCTGATTGTCATTGTGTGCGCGTTGGTGGTGCTCATCTACCTTTCGTCGGCGATTATCCACTGGATCACGCTCGCCCTGAATGCTGCATGGGCATATACGATTATTTGCATGGTGTTTGTCGGGATTATCGTCTTCGTTCTTTCAAAAAAAGACATACTCTTTGTGAAACCGCTGATCCGCAAGTTTAGTCGCATTATGTATAAGGATGAAGTGGAAGAGGTTGAAACAGAGAATGTTGTGAGAGATGTTCAGGATGAGTATTCCACAAAGAAAGGAGGTGCAAATGAGCAATAAGGCCCCTTTCAACGACTTGCAGGACATTGCAAAACGAAAGCAGCAGCTTCGTGCCAAGATCGAATTGCAGGAACGCAAGCTCAGCAAGGATCTTGATGAGTATCAAGACGATATTGAGACGTTCAAGAAGACTTGGAACGGACTGAAAAACGTCCGCCGTTTCGGCCAGAATTTCAATTTGTCGGGCATCACAAGTGCCGTTCAGACTGTTCGTGCGCTGCCAATCGGCAAGGCGGCCAAGAAAACCAGCGGCAAGGCAGGTTGGCTCACAGCCATCACCGTCGGCGCAGAAGTGGTCAATTGGATTATTCAACGCCGCAAACGCAAAAAGAACAATTCATAATGCATTGCATCATTGAGTTGGGAAAAATTGTACTTTTGCATCGCCAAAAAAACAGTTATCAGTAAACAACAAACAGTAAACGAATAAACATGTCAGAAAAAATTTTATCGAAAGTGAAACCCGGTGTGGTTTATGGTAAAGATTTGCAAGAAATCTTCCGCATTGCTAAAGAAAACAAGTTCGCCCTTCCGGCTGTCAACGTGGTCGGCACCGACTCCATCAACGCTGTGATGGAGGCTGCAAAGGCAGTGAACTCCCCCGTCATGATCCAATTCTCCAACGGCGGCGGTGTCTTCTGTGCGGGTAAGTCTCTCAGCAACGACGGTCAACAAGCGGCTATCCAAGGCTGTATTTCCGGCGCCATGCACATCCATCGCATGGCGGCGCTGTACGGCGTGCCCGTGGTCGTTCATACCGACCATGCCGCCAAGAAGCTCCTCCCTTGGATCGACGGTCTGTTGGACGAAGGCGAGAAATTCTATGCCGCCCATGGCAAACCGCTCTTCAGTTCCCACATGCTCGACCTCTCCGAAGAACCTCTGAAAGAGAATATTGAGATCTGCAAGAAATACCTGGCCCGCATGGCTAAGCTGGAGATGACCCTCGAAATCGAGCTCGGTATCACAGGCGGCGAAGAAGATGGTGTCGATAACACCGGCATCGACAGCTCACGTCTCTACACGCAACCCGAGGATGTGGCTTACGCATACGAGGAACTGAGCAAAATTAGTCCGAATTTCACCATCGCAGCTTCCTTCGGCAACGTCCACGGTGTCTATAAACCTGGCAACGTGAAGTTGGAGCCCATTATCCTGCACAATTCCCAGGAATACATCCAGAAGAAGTTCAACACCCAGCCGAATCCGGTGAACTTCGTGTTCCACGGTGGCTCTGGTTCTGAACCCGCTAAGATCAAGGAAGCCATCAGCTATGGTGTTATCAAGATGAATATCGATACCGACACCCAGTGGGCTTTCTGGGAAGGCGTGATGAACTACTACAAGAAGAACGAGGCTTATCTGCAGTCTCAAATCGGCAATCCCGAGGGCGAAGACAAGCCGAACAAGAAGTATTACGATCCGCGTGCCGTCTTGCGCGATGGCGAGAAATCCATGGTCGAGCGTCTGAAAGTGGCGTTCAGCGACTTGAATTGCATCGACAGATTGTAATCCTTTTTGGAATTGCATCAAAAAACGGCGGATGGTCTTATTGACACATCTGCCGTTTTGTTTTATCACTTGTGCGACGTTATGATTTCGTGATCATCTGCCGCGCTACCGATTTTCCTTTTTTGTATAGTGTGAGGATGTAATTTCCAGAACGTAAGTTGTTTATGTCGATAGACTGAGTGTTTTGACCGATTTTGACAGTCATGATTTTGCGACCTAAAGAGTCATAGAGCACCGCTTTATCTACCTTGGACGCATCCGTTTTCACTGTTATGCTGTTTTGGGCCGGGTTTGGGTAAACGGATAACCGTACCATCGACGGATCGCTGACGGCCACGTCCTCGTCCGCAATAGCGAAACAATATTGTCCGGAGAGCAAGTCGTTAGTCGTAACGGTGCTGTTGTAGGGGCTTCCTGATCTGGTAAAAGGTACTGAAATCCACTCTTCTGTAGCATCTGGACGATACATCAGTTTCAGATTTTCGAGAGCGAATCCACCATCAAACAGGTTGTAGTCCAGCTGGTTGGCACCCCGAATCAGTCGGAAACGCCACCCTCCTTCAACTGTACCACCAGTGTTGTGAACCGTCCAGTAGTGTGTTTGTGAGTACCTGTAATATCCTTCGGGAAGAGGTGACGGGGCATTAGGAGCCACATAATGATGTTCCACCCTGAATAGAGCCGTGTCGCTTATCGAGCTGATGTTTGCGCTGCAATAGGTGTTTCCGAAAGTGACAGTGCCGGTCGCGCCCACCTTTTTGGTTTCGTCGATGGTGGCATCTGACAGCTTGTTATGATAGTTGAGAATAGCAAAGGCTGGTGAGAAGGGGCAAAAGACCATCAATCCCGAAGTTTCACCTGTAACAGGCAGATTTTCAATGGTGTGGAATTGCATGTCTTCGGAGACAAGGGTCACGTCTAAAGGCACCTCTGTGCCGAGATGGTTCGTGCCGTAACCGCTCTGTCGTACCATCACCTCATAGACACCGCATGCATGATCGATGATGTTGTCCACTTCAAAGTCAAGAAAACCAGGCTGATGAATCCAATCTTCGTAGAAGTTCATCAAATTTAAGCCCGAAATCTGAGTGAGATACGTGAAAAACTCTTCAGAATTGATGTTTTGATAGGCATAATGGTTTAAGAGTTGGCGTAAACAACTGAAAAACAGAGAGTCTCCCATGTAAGTGCGTAACGAATGGATTACCAAACCGCCTTTTTGGTAGGAGTGCATTCCGTAGGTGTATTCCTGCGGCACGTTGTCGAGGGCGTAAAGTCCGCCGTCCCTTTTGACGATATCTTGCAAGGTGCTGGTGTGTACATCGACGATATTTTCTATATAGTAGTCATAAAGCCATCCCATCACTAACGATTCGGAGTAGTCGGCGAAACCTTCATTGATCCACATCTCCTCGGGACGTTCGCAAGTGATGAGGTCGCCGAACCAGTGGTGGAAGAGTTCGTGCATGATGGTGCCTTCGTATTGGAGTCCACCATTCACGGCTGCGTTAGGTAGGGCAATATTGGTGGCATGTTCCATGGCACCGCCAGTCATGGCCACGCAGACGTAGCCCACGCGCGGCCACACGTAGGGTCCGAAATGCTCCTCGAATTTGTGCAGCACGGGCTTGAGGTTCGCGAAAGAGCCGGGAATATTCGGATAGATGGTTGGCGAGGCGTGTATCTGAATGGGTATCACCCCGTTCATGCCTTGGAAGGTGTCGGCGTAACAAAGGTATTCACCCACCGCCATGGAGGCCAAGTAAGTGGGGATGGGGTTGTCCAAGTGCCATTCCCAGATGCACGTGCCGTCGGCGAGGGTGAGCGAGTCCGTCAGCATACCGTTGCAGACCGCCATCTTGCCGTTTTCGGTGCGGATATGGAAGCTGTAGGTCGATTTGTCGGTGAATTCGTCCATGCAGGGGAACCAGCAACGTCCGTAGGCATGCGGTTGGTCATGCAGCGCAACCCCTACAATGTAAGCGTATTCGCCGCTGTAATAGAAGCCACCGAAGCCGTCGTCGTGACCAGGAGTGCCGTGATAATGCACCCGCATAGCCACCGTGTCGCCACTCTGCATCGTCGGCACATTAATATATATATGCTCCCCAAACTGAGTGAAAGTTGTGGCAGAGGCTCCGACAAACACCGAGTCGCAAGTGAGATACTTCAAGTCCAGGCGTATCTGGTTGAGGTTGTTGATTTTGGATACGGTGGTAAGGTCGGTGTAGCCGTCAATGACGTGGTTGGTGAAGTCCACCACCGAGAGGTGCAGGTCGTAATGCGCGATGTGCACGGAATCGGTGCGCTGCTGCGCGTTTGTGAGGGCGCAGGTCATTAAAAACAGGAAAGATAGTAAAGTGTTTTTATACATATTGGTTTGAATTGTCGGTTTTTAGGTAAAAGGCAAAAGGCAACAGGCAAAAGGCATTAGGCAATAGTGTTTAGTATATTCAGTACGATAATACGATAATTGGAATTTATTGCATATCTCCACTCAATTATCAATTTTTAATTCTGAATTTTGAATTATGAATTGAATCGCAAGTCCTGCGAGGGTGAAACCGAAGATACCCGTGATGTGCGCGAGCGTGCCGTTTACCTGCACTTTGTGGAATTCATCGGGTGTTGTATCGTTTTCAGAAATAGTATCTCCTTGGTTTTGAAGAACTTCAGGTGAATAGACGCAGAGGAACTTGCGTTCGGGAAATTTCTGCCAGTGCTTGAACTTCTTGCGTAGGGAGCGGGCTAAGGGGCAGTACTGAATTTTCCAGAATTCGGCCACTTTCACTTTGGTCGGGTCCATTTTGAGGGCGGCGCCCATGGAGGAGAGGAAAGTGACGGGGAGGCTGGTGGCGTGCAAGATGAGGTGCGCCTTCGGGGTGAGGCTGTCGATGGCATCTATCACGATGTCAAAGGTTTCGAGGTGGAAGGATTCGGCGGTTTCGGCGGTGTAGATGTCGGAGACGGCGGCGATGTCGGCCTCTGGATTGAGGGTGAGCAGTCGATTCCTAAGGGCTTCCACTTTGAGCTGGCCGATGGTCTCCGTGGTGGCCTGCACCTGCCGGTTGAGGTTGGAGGGCTGCACGCGGTCGCTATCGACGAGGGTGAGGTGTCGGATGCCGCTTCGGATGAGGCATTCGGCGCACCAGCCGCCCACGCCGCCCACACCGAAGAGAATCACCTTCGTTGAGGCGAGGCGTTCCAGGGCTTCGCGGCCCACCAGACGCTCGGTGCGGTCGAATATGTTCGTTTCAGTTGACATTCATTCGAAGATTTCAGGGCGCAAAAATAGGAAAAAACTTTTTTTCTGCGCACCTTGCTTGAAAATATTATATCTTTGCCGTTTCAATAGAATGTTTAACCTTAAAATTCGGAATATGAATATCAAACTTGACCTTCAAGACGCTTTGTTTGCTGTTGAGAATCAACAGATTGAGAACCTGAAGCCTCAAGCTGAGGCGGCGTTGCAGACCGCGCTGAACAAGACCGGTCGCGGCAACGACTTCCTCGGCTGGGTCACGCTTCCGAGCGATGTGACGGAGCAGGAAATCATAGACCTTGAAACGGTTACGGCCGATTTGGTTGAAAAGTCGGAGGTGGTCGTGGTGGTCGGCATCGGCGGATCCTACCTCGGCGCCCGCGCTGTCATCGAGGCCCTGCAGCACTCCTTCTCCCCCTACGTGAAGGGCAAATACCCGCACATCCTCTACGCCGGCAACAACATTAATGAGGACTATCTCCACGATCTGCTGGACGTTCTCGACACCCGCGACTACTCCGTGGTGGTGATCTCCAAGTCGGGCACAACCACCGAACCCGCCCTGGCCTTCCGCATCCTGAAACAGCACTGCGAGAAGAAATACGGCGTGGAAGCTGCCAAGGAGCGCATCGTGGCCATCACCGACAAGGCCCGCGGAGCCCTGAAGACCCTCGCCGACAAGGAGGGCTATTCCACCTTCGTGATTCCCGATGATGTGGGCGGCCGCTATTCCGTGCTCACCCCCGTGGGTCTGCTGCCCATCGCATTGGCCGGCTTCAACATCCGCCAGCTGCTGCAAGGCGCCCGCGACATGCAGAAATTCGTGGCCGAGAACCCGAAATACGAGCAGAACCCTGTCTTGCAATATGCTACCATTCGTAATATCCTCTATCAGAAAGGATTGAAGGTCGAGCTGCTCGCTTCCTTCGAGCCGCAGCTGTTCTACTTCATCGAATGGTTCAAGCAGCTCTTCGGCGAGAGCGAAGGCAAAGAGCACAAGGGGATCTTCCCTGCCGGCGCCATCTTCTCCACCGATCTGCACTCCCTCGGGCAGTACATCCAGGAAGGCACGCGCCAGATGTTCGAGACTGTCCTCGCCATCGATGCGGTCCACCACCGCGTCAACATCCCCGAGGATGCCGAGAACCTCGACAACCTGAACTATCTGCAGCACCGCACCATCCACGAAATCAACCAGATCGCCCGCAAGGGCACGTGCCTCGCACATGTCGATGGTCAGGTGCCGAACCTCTGCATCACCGTGCCGGAAATCAACGAGTACCACCTCGGAGAACTCATCTACTTCTTCGAGATGAGCTGTGCGGTAAGCGGTTACATGCTTGGCGTGAACCCGTTCGACCAGCCCGGCGTGGAAGCGTACAAGAAGAATATGTTCCGTCTGCTTGGAAAACCCGGCGTGAAGTAGTTTCAAGTTTCAGGTTTCAGGTTTCAAGTTTCAGGTATTTGAATCATGAATCATGAAACTTGAAACCTGAAACCAAAGTAGTACAAATCAACGAAATAGTGCAGACCTTCATTTTCACTTTTTTCGCCCTCTATGTGGTGATGCTGTTCGTGATTACGGGGTTGACTTCCCGGAAGACGGACAAAATGAGTTATTTCACAGGAAACCGTAAGTCACCCTGGTTTGTGGTGGCTTACGGCATGATTGGCAGTTCGTTGTCGGGTGTGACGTTCATGTCGGTGCCTGGCGACGTTTATACTACGCAGTTCACCTACTTGGGAGTGGTGTTCGGTTACATCCTCGGCTACATTGTCATCGGGTTGTTGCTGCTGCCGCTCTATTACCGTCTCAACGTGACCTCCATCTACGAGTACCTCGGCAAGCGCATCGGCAACGAGGCGCACAAGACGGGTGCACTGTTCTTCTTCCTGTCGCGATTGTTGGGCTCTGCATTGCGTATGTATTTGGTAATCTTTGTATTGCAGATCTTTGTCTTCGATGGATGGAACATTCCGATTTGGGCCACGGCCATCGTGATGATTGCCATCATCCTGCTCTACACGTTCCGCGGCGGCATCAAGACGGTGGTGTGGACGGACATGCTGCAGACCACCTTTCTGATTGGTGCACTGATTATTACGATTGTGGTGATCATGCGCAACATGGGCGGCTCGTTCAGCGACATTTGGGCGCAGATGGCCACTGTGGGCAAGGACGGCACCGACTGCCGCACCGTCTTCAACACCGACTGGCGCAACAACAGCTATTTCCTGAAGCAGGTCATCGGCGGTATGTTCATCACCATCTCCATGACGGGCTTGGATCAGGACATGATGCAGAAGAACCTCTCTTGCAAGTCGTTGCGGGAATCGCAGCGCAACATGTTCTCGTTTACCTGCATTCTGGTGGTCGTCAACATCCTCTTCCTGCTGTTAGGCGGCATGTTGCTTGTCTTCGCGCAGCACAACGGCGTGGATGTCAGCCAGTTCCCCACCGACCGCATCTATCCGGAGATAGCCTTCAACTATTTGGGCAAGGTGGGGGCGTTGGTCTTCGTGTTCGGGCTCATTTCGGCGGGCTTCTCTAGTGCAGACGGCACCTTCACGGCTCTTACGACCACCGTCTGTTACGACCTCCTCGACATCGAGAAGCGTTTTCCCTCTGAGAAGCAGCAGATTAACGTGCGCCGCATCGTCCACCTGATCATCTCCGCGCTCTTCCTGACGGTGATTCTCATCGTCTCGCAGCACCACAACGACGCGCTCATCCGCATCATCTTCATGGTGGCTTCGTACACCTACGGTCCGATTTTGGGTTTGTTCACGTTCGGTATGTTCACCAAGCGGGAGATCCCGCAGTCGCGCCGCTGGCTCGTACCGGTCATCGCCATCGGCATCCCGGTCTTCTGCTACATCCTCGCTACACACTCCCAGCAGTGGCTCTTCGGCTACAAGTTCGGCTACGAGCTGCTGATTGTCAACGGGTTGCTGGTGTTTGGGGCGTTGGTTGCGGCGAGCCGGAAAGCCATTCGTAATTCATGATTGTTCGTGAGCCGATGAATTCCGAATCGAACCAATTCCCTGTGAAATCAGCCCCTCAGAAAACCTACACCTATGCGTTGAAAGGTCGTTTCAGGTTCTCTGTGGCAGCCACGGTGGTTTTCGGGGTCTTTTGTCTGTGCATTATTAGCCTCCTCCTCCTTTGGGGTTTGGGCATTTGGGTAGCGATTTTCATTCTTTTATTTGTGATGCCCCTGCCGGTGTTTGCCTTGGTGCTTGGCAATCGGAAGAAAAACGGATTCATCACCATTGCGCCGGAAGGTCTCACCTTTGGTGGCGCGTTGAATGTGAAAGATGGCATCAAAAGTGATTTCAGTCAGGAAGACTACAACAAGGTTTCTCATTTTGGCTGGGAACGGATCCGGAGTGTGGGTTTTACCCGGGATTTGATGAAACCGTCTTTTTTGTTCGTGGAGTTGACCGACGGGGAAACGTACTATTATCCTCTTTTGGATTATTATGACGATTTTGTCATTGTCGATACTCTTCGGAAGTTCACCGGGTATTCCGGATGCAAGGATTTAGGCCGCTACATTGCGTATGCCAAGCGGCTAAAGTCGCGACGTTTGGAAGCGTAGGCTCCTACGCGGCTCGCTCAAAAATAATAATAAAATCTTCTTCAACCAAGACGATTCCGTGGCGGAACATTTGTAGTGGGTTTGAGTTGCTTTTGTGTCCTCGGTGTTGTTCATAATTCTGTTCATATCTTTTTTCCAACACGATAAAAATATCGTAGTAATATTACTATTTTTGCGGTGCTGAAAATAAAATGTTTTTGAACCGTGAAAGTAGTAAAAACAAGTAGAATACTGAAAATGCTGGCGGATGATGGATGGTATATAGTGCATCAGCGTGGGAGTCATCGTTAATTCCGGCATCCGGAGAAGAAGGGCAAGGTGACGGTGAATGGAAAACCGAGTGATGACACTTGGGGCGCAGAGCTGAGAAGCATTGAGAAACAATCAGGGTTGATTTTTTAATTCCGAAGAAGCAGATATTATGGAAGAAGTAGTCATTTCAACATCAAGAACGGAGAAAGGATACAGCGGCAGTTGCGAACTTCTGCCAGGGTGGGTCGTTGCCTTTTCTGGTGATTTTTCGGGTTTTATTGATTATGTGCGCGAAAGCATCGACTTTTTTGTGGATTGCGCGAAAGAAGATAAGGAAGAATATCCTGCCGTGTTCGACCAATCGTATAATCTGGTCTTCAAGATGGATATCCAGAGCATACTGTACTGCTATGATAAGATATTGACCCGGGCGGCATTGTCGCGCCTAACGGGCATCAACGAGCGGCAGCTGGGCCATTATATTTGCGGCAGGAGCAAGCCGCGTCCGGCGCAGAGCGGCAAGATTGTCAATGCGTTGCATGCTCTGGGGCGGGAGTTGCAGGCGGTCTGCGTGTGACAATGCGATATGGATGCAGCGGATGCTTTGAAAAAAATGTACTTTTCCAGTTTCAATCGAATCATCAGTATGAGAAACATTGCCATCCTCCTCCTCTTCCTGTTTTTTGCCCACTGCGTGTCGGCGCAAAAGCCTGCACATCTGGATGCGGTTGCGGTCACGAAAATGGTTCCGGTGGACAGCATTGACAATCAGGATACAAGATCCACCCCTTGCTCGGATTGGGTGGACACGTACATTCGGTTCACCGCCTGTTTGAATGCAGATGGGGTGGTGGGTTATCTACTTGAGCCCAAGGATGATACGATTCTTGAACTAATACTGTTGGATACGGCTTCGAGGAGTTGTGGCGCAGGGTTGCGGGAGGTGCAACGGGCGGAAGTCTTGTTTGCGAAAGTCATGGACCTGCGGGTTGACTCAGCGCAGCGCATTCATAGGGCGTTCACAGCCCCTCGGTTTTATCAGTATGTCCGGCAGTATGTTTTCTTTCTGAATTCGGATGGCGATACTTGCGTGCATATCAATTGCATTATGCGGGAAGAGTCTAATTGCCCTCCGAGTCTCGGTCGTCGCTATGTTGTCGTTTGTGATGGGGACGACTACTACTGGACTGCGGACTTGAATCTAACCCGTAATAGGCTCCTTTCCTGTCGCGTCAACGGTCCGACACTCCATTTTGTGGATGGTCGCAACGACGAGCCGCGTGGCATCTATTCGGAAACAATCTTTGAACGTTACTGGCCTCTGGCGGAGAAAAGCTGCAAGTTCGACCAATTGCCGGACGCTGTGCAAAATGCGGTGTTGTCGCAGACAGATACCGCTCAAGTTAGTTTCTGTCAGCATTTTTCTCCGAAATATGTGTGGAAAGCTTACAAAAAGAAAATCGG
>CAMJXE010000091.1 GCA_946409645.1 uncultured Bacteroidales bacterium | reverse complement strand
CAGGTGATTGGTTCGAAGTAGCAGTAGCGAAGGCGTTCATGTCGGACTGGAAACCAGTCAGGTATTGCCCGCCACCTCCTCCTGGTATCCCATTGTCGCATAGCGTGGAGGAACAATCGTTGCTGACATGGATACCTATTGGATTCAGATTTGTGTAATTCGTAGGATATAGGATATTGTCGGAATTGTCATAATAATATATTATAGAAAAAGCACTTGAATTGTAAAAATTACTGATATTGAGAGTATTACTCAAAAAAACATTGTCGGCCCCTTTTGATGGGGATCCTTGGATGTAAGAGACATTCGCCCCGTTGTTCAAATAAATGTCCCGTTTTCCTCCAGCAAAAAGGTTACAGGTCATCTGAAGGCCTCCTCTATTAAGATTACCGTTTGTACCTGATATGGAAATGCCACTTGTAAGCTTAGAGAATTGATTGCGATACAAGCTGTTAAAGAAAATCCCCGAATTTTCGACACAGATACCTGTTGAGTTGTCTATGAAATATTGCCCCGAAGGATAATTAGTCCTCTCAAACGTATTGTCCTCCACCAAGTATCCCGTGCAGGTGTTCAGGTAAAGGCCGACGTTGCTTCTTGAAGACAACGGCCAGCTGTCGAGGTTAAAGGTGTTGCGCGTCACCGAGACGTAGTTGTTGCTGTTGATACGGACTCCCGTACCGTTGTTGCTAAACGAGGTTCCGTCGATTCTCACGGGGTATGGGTTGCCCGAAGTGTTGACTTCCACGGCGGTGGTGAACCCGGAGAAGGAGCCGTATGTGGCGAGGCTTGCGGGACACTCACACTCGTTCACCATGAGGGGTCTGGGGCAATAAGGTTCCACTTCCAATCCCGCATCCTCCGCATAGATGCCGCGCCCGCTTGACAGCGGATTGCTGGTGTTGTTCTCAAAAACGCATCCCCTAAACAAGACCCCCTTCACGTCCCACAGTTTCACGTGTTCGGAGAAGGCGACGTTGTTCACGGCGAACAGGTTGCTATTGTCCACTTTCAAGGTGCAGCGGGAGAACGTGGCGTTGTAGTTGGCGATGCCTCCCGACGGTGTGGTGTAGGCATAGGAATTGATCACCACCGACTGCCGGTTGTTCTTGAAGGTGGTGTTCTCGGCGGAGATGATGCCGCCTGTGGTGAAATAATGCACCGTGTCCGCGTGCCCGCCCGTGCGGATGGCGCAGTGCGCGTTCTCTATCCGTGCCCCGTTCTTCAGTTCCACCTTGCCCTGGTATTGCGGCAGCTGCCGTTTGGTGCGGTCGCCCACGACTTCAATGCCCTGCCACATCACACCGTCGCAGGCGGAGGTCAACGTGCCGCCGTCAACGATGAGTTTGCCGCCGGGGCGAACGATGAGGCGGGCAGAAGATGTGCTATGAACAGTTCCTGTAATACTTAAAGTCGATAAAGGTTCAACTGATATTACCCCATTGATTGTACAAGTATTCGACCATGTTGTATTTGTTGTAATAGAAATGTTATCGTATAAAGTCTCTGATGAATTGTAAATAACACTCACCTGCTTTTCCGAAGAGATACTGTCTCCCAAATGATACACGGTGCATTTCAGCCATCCGGTACCAATCCCACTGCCTTTCACCGAAACAGATGCTGTATTTGCCCCAGAAAAAATATGAAGGTTCTCTGAACAAGTCCATGAATAGGTGATGTTACTTATATTTTCATTGTATGTGTTCTGAACGGTAAATGTCTGCACATCACAAAAAGACATGGTCGAATTCCCGTAGATGGTGTTGAAAGCAGCTTTTAATACCGCACGGTGCGCGTCCACAAGACCATAACCCATATATTTGTTCCATTCGCCATTAGGATGACCTGTTGCGTCAGTGTAATGGTAAATGTCTCTTCGAGTTTTTTGAGCAGTCAGTTCAATGATATCCCGAACTTCATGAGATCTAAGATCAGGATTTACGGAAAGCATTAAAGCAGCCACCCCAGAAACATGTGGGCATGCGGCAGAAGTAGCTCCAAAGTAGTGATAATAATTGCCATCTGTTCCTGGTAAAGGATTTTCTCCATTGACACCTTGCATGTCAGTAGTGCAAATGTAGTTTCCTGGTGCCACAACACAAAGGGAATCACCATAATTGGAGTTTGATCTCTTTTCCCCAGTTTGAACTATTGCACCAACAGAAATCACATTATCCATAGAAGCGGGGAAAGACACATCGCTATTAAAATTACCTGAGGCGCAAACTACAACACAACCTTTCCCATTCCTACCATAAGTGTAAGCACTATCAATAGCATTTTCTATTGGACCACCTCTCAAAGTGTCTCCTCCCCAAGAAATGTTTAAAACCGCAGCATTATTATCACAAGCAAAACGAATTGCATTAGCTAATTTCTCACGTAGGTTTAATGTGCTCTTTTTAAGCATACTACTTATAGACATAATAGGACATTCTGGTGCGATTCCTGCAACACCTATAGTATTATCTGCTTTTGCTCCTATTATTCCAGCGCAATTTGTACCGTGGTTTCCTCTGATAATACTTGGAGAAGAAAATGTTTCTGCATCATAACTGATAGGAAACATGTTAGGTAAATCCGGATGATTGAGTTCTACACCATGATCAATTACCGCCACAACAATATTTGATGAACCTGTTGTGATTTCTTTGGTTTCGCAATATTTAATGTCAATGCCGGCAACTCCACTATACTGTCCGCTATTATTTAACCCCCATTGTTCAGAAAAATACTCGTCATAACTGCAAAATAAAAGATTGTGAACCAATATGTCTGGCATAACTTGAGCAAATAATTTTGATTCATGTAACAATTTTGCTATAAAAACAGCATCTCCTGATGATTCATTCGTACATGACAAAGTAAACCATAGTGGCATAAAACGATTCTTCCCCAAGACAACAACACCATTATTTCTAGCCATGTTATATAAGAGGTCTTCATCTTCGTTATTTTTGATTTTAACATTAATCAAATTAGAGACATCAACGTTATTTCCATCTTCTGTTTGATATGAGGGTGATGAATACAGAACGCTTTGACAGTTGATGTTCTCTTGTAAATCAGGGCAAGTAACAATTGTCCAAAAGAGTACATGTTCTCCCTCTTCCTCATATAGAGTGTTTACTATTTGGAAAGGATGGAACGTTACACCCTGATTTTCCATACAATCGATACAGGTGGACGTGTCTGCAGTGATAATAAACTGTCGGTTATAATTTGCTCTTAATTCCAACCATTGATTAATGTGCCATTGTTTAGGTGCTTGTGCTGAGAGCAAAAAAGCGCATACAGCAAAAATTATGGTGAAAATATTCTTTTTCATATTATATCAATATTTCATTAACGTTTAATGTTACATTTTGGTTTTCTCTGATTTTATCATCAATCAAGAAGACACAGCACCAAGCATCCGCAGAAAAAGTGAAATCTACAGGAATGTTGACACTTACATTCAAAGTATCATCATTCCAGAAACAACGTATCACTTTGTCTGCGTTTTCGACAATACCTCTTGATGTCACACCTCGGACTACTATAAGTGTATTGTGATTGAAATCAATAGAGGGCAAATCGACATCATAATCAGAGAAAAAAGACTCGTATTCATATTTGTTCCGTATGATTGACACTTGATTGTCAACAACATTATCAAAGTAAATTGGTATGGTCAATTCGGTCACAACAATTTCTTTGTCGTGTGACGAATTGTCGCAGGCAACAACACCCACCAAGAAAATTAATACAACGGCTAAATTGATTAAATGTTTCATATTATCATTAAGGGGACTTCTATTTTTTACTTCTTCGCGCTGCCGCCGACCTTGGTGCGAAGTCCATTAAACATCAAGATATGCAAACAACGCTGCAAAATTACATAATTAATATTGGATGAGCACGATCCTCGCCGCAAGCGGGCCCTGCGGCGAGGCCTCGTTCTCCGAACTTCCGGTGCGTCCTGTCATGTGGCAAAATGTTCATCTGTTCTGTTATTTGATGTTGGAGATTTGGTAATTGTGTTAATTGTTGCTGTACACCGGTCCCACCGTGAAACTCAACCCTGTGAAGGTGAACTGTAACGTCGTGCGGTCGCGATAGACCAGCTGCCCGGGGATATTCAGGTAAATTCGATTGTTGTCCTCGTCCGTCTCGTAGTACAACGAACGATCTGGCATCAGGAAGAAATCCTCGGAGGTCAGACCGAAGGTGTCTGTGGTGGTGGCGGTGATGTCCGTGCCGATTTGATTCAAAGTGACCGCAGCGGTAACACGACATGCGTTACCCCGTCCTTGACAATCAAAATGCATATACTTGCCCTGAACCAGTACGCAGCCAGGACAGCCGTTGGCATCATGGCCCAGGCTTACAATGCACATATACTCGTTAGCTGTTTTTTTTCCTGTCTGCATAGGGATCACCCTATTGCCACTGTCAATGACCGATGCTGTCTCATGACGGCATGAGAAACTGCCAAGCAATATTGCGCAGCAGATTAAAATCACACTTGTTGTTTTTACTTCTTTCATAATTGTCGATTTTGTTTATAACTGTTTCAAAAATACACTTTTTCTCCATAGAAACTCCATTTCCTTCGTCCTTATCCTGCTATTAAGGACGAACTTGGATTATGAATGGATATATGAATGTTTAAATTCAGATTTTCAAACCGTAATACAATGGAAATCAAATAAATATATTCTATTTTGTTTTTTGGCCTAAAACGGTTTTTATCCTATCCGCTATGATGAATATTTCGTTTTGAATGTATAAAATGATTATCTTTGCACAAAATAACAATTATGAAGAGCTTGAAAATTTCTACAAAATGGATTTACCCTGCACAACTGGTGATTTGCGCTACATTCCTTTATTGGTTTTGTAACAACTCTTTGTTGCGACCAAGCCCTGGGAGTGCCCATTTCAAAGAGTATGTTATAGGGGTGTTGCTGCTAGCTATTTGTTACCTGAATGCTTTTATCCTGCATCCAGTTTTCTTTCAACGAAATAAGACTGTTGCTTATGCAGTGAGCACTGTTATCAGTATAGTTGTCGCTCTTATAGTGGAATTTTCATGGCTTTATGCTGATATTATGGATTGTCTCCTTAGATCCTGTACTCTTAGTGAAGCCCATGCCTATTATTGGAACTGTGTGTGTTATGCTTCTCTAAGGGATATTGGATTACTATCTTTCACATTCCTCATTTGTGAGCTCAACAGTTACCGGAAGCAGCGACAGATAACTGAAAATCTTTTGATGAAATCAGACAACAAAATAGAGGTCAAGGACTTGTCCGGAAACAATGTGCTATTGTACTATAAGCAAATACGTTATTGCGAACAGGAGCGAAATGTTACCAAAATTTATGGTAACCAGGAGAATGTCTTTTTCCGATATGGTTCTTTAATGGACATCAAAAAGCTTGTCGGTGATGAATACCTCATACAAATAAATCGAAACACGCTGGTTGCAAAAAAGAGGATTGAACAATATTCAGATGGGCAATTGTGGCTGGCCGACGAAAAAATGCCGTTTGAGGTATCTCCCAAATTCCAAGATCAGAAGGAACTCCAGACATTGAGTCCGATGTCTGATAATTCTCAAAAAGGAGAAGGAAAAGAAAAGAAGAAAAAAATCCCCAGCAATGAAAAAGCAAAAGAGCTTTATCGGCTTATAGCCAACAACCCAGGCATTTCCGCTATCAAGTTGTCGGAAATGACGGGCATATCATCGTCCACCTTAAATCGTAATCTTAATCAGCTCAAGGCGGACGGCCTCATCGAGTACGTCGGCAGCAAGAAGACCGGCGGGTATCGCGTGGTGGAGAAGAAAGACGACAGTCCGAACCTGTAGAAAAAGAGACGTGCCATGGCGCGTCTCTACAATATGTATGGAAAAAATATGAATTACCTGCGTTAACACAGCTAACAGCCAACAGCCGATAGCTAGAAATACAAATCCCGCTCGCCGGCCTTGATGCGCTCGATACGCTTCAGCAGCTCGTCGCGGAACTTCTCATCCACGTTAACCATGTTGTTCTCAATCACTTTCCAGCCCTTGGCGGCCACTTCAGGGGTGGCGTAATCAACCAGATACTCCGATAGCGTGAGGATGGCGTTGGGTGTGCAGTAACGTTTGATGAAGCCGGGCACGCTGAACTCCATGAAGTGCTCGCCAGTGCGACCCAGACGGTAGCAGGCGGTGCAGAAACTCGGGATGAAGTTGTTGTCCAACAGTTCGTCGATGATTTCACCCAACGAACGGTCGTCGCCAATTTTGAACTGCTCGCGGTGAAGGTTCTGGTCCTCCTGCTTGTCGCTGTTCTTCTCGGTCTCCTCGTGGTGGTATTTGTAATCGCCGATCTGCAAGTTGGTGCCGCCGTCGATTTGCGAAATACCGTATTGGATGGCTTTGGCGCGGAACTCGGAGGTCTCGCGAGCCGTGAGAATCATGCCGGTATAAGGCACGGCCAAACGGAAAATGGCGATGATTTTCTCGAAGGTGTCGTCATCCACAAAGTATTTGGTGTCAATGTTCAAGCCGGAAGCGTCTTTGATGCGCGGGAAGGAGATGGTGTGCGGTCCCACATTGAAACAAGCTTCCAAGTGGTTGGTGTGACGGATCATAGCCAGCACCTCGAAGCGCCAGTCGTAAAGACCGAACAGAATGCCAAGACCATTGTCATCGATACCGGCCTGCTGGGCGCGGTCCATGGAGGTAAGACGCCACTCATAGTTGCCCTTGATGGTGTTGGCGGGGTGATACCAGGAGTAAGCTTCCGGATGGTAAGTCTCCTGAAAGATTTGGTAAGTGCCTATGCCAGCTTCTTTTACGATGCGGAAACCTTCCACATCCAAGGGGGCGGCGTTGATGTTCACACGACGGATGGAACCGTTGCCCTTATGCACAGAGTAGGCCAACTTAGTGGTGTGCGCGATAAATTCGGGGGAGTATTTCGGGGATTCGCCATAGACAAGGATCAATCGTTTCTGACCGTCATCTTCCAAAGCTTCAATATTGCGTACGAACTCCTCGTCGGTAAGAGTGGTGCGTACCTGCTCGTGGTTGGAAGAACGGAAACCACAGTATTTGCAGTTGTTCACGCAGTAGTTGCCCACATAGAGCGGCGCGAACAGGACGATGCGGTTGCCATAGACGTTGCGCTTCAGTGTGCGCGCACCCTCCTTGATCTCCTCCACCAACACGGGGTCGGTGGTGTTGATGAGAACGGCCGTCTCTTCCATCGTCAAACGATTCTTGTTCAACGATTTAGCTATAATTTCACGCACTCTATCAGGCGTGCTTTCAGTCTGGTTGATAAAATCCCAGATCTCTTCCGGGTCAATAAAAGGTTTCCCTATTTCATCGGGAATACGACATTTTTCGGGGTTGAATTGCATATTGGTTGTTTTTGTTTGTTTTATTGTTTTGGGACTTGAGACGAAAGACTTAAAACTTTGGGATATTCCGATAGATTTTAGTCACACGTCTTACGTCATTTTTGTAATTACCGCTTTCGTCATCACATTTGCGATTTTCCCTAAATTTCCGGAAAGCGAATTTATCTCATCGACTTCCCCTTCGACAATGAGGGAGATGACGGCGACTGGACGGTCGTGGAAGGGCAGTCCTTGACGTGCCAACACAATACCGGAATGCGCGGAAATAACATCGTTCACCCGCGCAGCGGATGTTCTATCTGACAATAATACCGTAATGGTGCCTATTCGCTTTTCCATCAGAACTTCTTAAGGATCAGGTTATTAACTAAAAGATGCCACGCGGGTATTGTGTACCCGAATGAGCGTGCAAAGGTATCATTTTTTTGATTATTTTTGCACCTTCAAAATTTTTACTATTATTTGTTAAAAAAGCGACGTGCAAAAAGTGTTAGGATATTGTATATTGTTGATTATGACTGGCTTATATTTATCACTTTCAGCACAGTCCCCATCAGCCAACTATAAGGAATTGTATAACCAAGCGGGTGTTTTGGCGCAAAATTCCCTCTTCGATGATGCAAAACGTTATTATTTTGACGCATTGAATGCCGTTCCACAAGGTAACCAATACCGCAATGTGAAGAATCAAATCAAAGAGAAGATTCAACTGATGGAATGCTATCAGAAATTCTATCATCTTTGGCAACAAGCACAAGAGTTGGAGCAACTACATGACTTCGAGAGTGCACACAAATATTACTCCGATGCCGTTAGTTATGCCACTTTTGAAAATCTCAACATCCCAGAAAGCGACTCCATAAAAGCGCGTCTTCAGCTCATAGAACAAACATCCAATCTGTGCAAAAACCTCTGCATGATCGAGCTTTTGAATATGCAAGGCGAATACGCGAAGGCGCGAAATATGTATTACCAATGGGTAAAACAAGCGGAAAGTCTCGGCTATAAATGGAAAAATTACGATTTTCCACCCGCTTTCGTGCAAAAAATGGATTCCGTTTCCGACTTTTTGGAGGATGACCGAAACGAAACGCTCCCTTATCGATCCGTTTTTCCGAAAGAATATTCGGCACTTGACGATTATCTTTTCCATCTCTTGGACAATACTGCCAACCAGAACTCGAAGCCCATCGAAACAGACATCACCTTCGTGTTTTCATTAGACACCAATGGCGTTATTGTAACGCATATAAAAGGAAATCAGTTAGATAAAGATTTCCATTTAGCACTGGAGAAGGATGCCCATGTGCAGATGACGCAACCCTTCCGTTATGGTTTCTCCCTGCCCATCAAAGAGGAAATCCGCTATCATGTCTCTTCCACAACATATACCGCATGGGTGGAAAAGAACAAAAAAGACTACAAAGTGAAGGATCCCAAGCTGAAAAAACTCTATTTGGACGATTTTCGCAAGCAGCTGGCCGATGCTCCTGAGGGCAAGTATCTTTTCCTGATTCATCGCAATGTCATTGATAATAAGTCACTCTCCTCTGTTCGGTTAACAAATGCTAAAGGCGGCAAAGCAAAGAAGTGGCTGAAAACCAAATAATTGTATTTATTTCACAATATTTTTGTTACCTTTTCGTTTTTTTGCGTCCTATTAATAGAAACGTATAAAAACATTATTATGAAGAAAGTTCTGGTATTCAGTTTATGCGCGCTGTTATGCGCTGCTTTGATCTCTTGCGAAAAAGAGAATGACGGGAAATACAATCCTGGAAAGAAAATTAAGAAAATCTATTACGAATTCGGTGGACAGAAATTTCTGATGCAAGATTGGAATTGGAAAGGCAATTTGCTGACAAGCATAGATTATTACAATTTCAATGGAGTTACATTATCCACGGAGAACTATTCCTACGACAAAAACAATCGTATAGTGCGCATTCAAGAAGGAAGCGAAAATCTTGATTTTAGCTATGAGAACGGGAAAATCAAGTCTGCTAAATACTTTTGGGCCAACACGTTGGAGGAATCTTACGATTTTATTTATGAGAATAACAAATTATCTAAGATTGAATGTGTTTCTTACAATTCTTATGGTAGTAATAAGAATCAAAAACGCCTCAACCCGTTGGCTGCTTTGATGCCACAAGGCGGGGATGGTTTGACGAAAGCGGTAGAAAAACTTAATACTAAGCAAAAAGGCGAAGACAGAATTATTCTTGAGCTCACATGGGAAGGCAAGAATATCAGTCATATCCACGGATATTATATAGGCGATGAAAGTGGCGAAACAATGGATGCTTATTTCACATACGACAACAAAATCAATCCGTTCAAAGGTTGGTCGCCCATGTGGTACGATGATGTGATAGGTGTATGGGACGACTCCTACCGCAACACTTTCAATTATGGAAATATGCTGACCTCATCATATATTTACAAAGAAGAAGGTGTTGAATATGACCATTTCAACATGATTTTCTCATACGAGTATGATGGAAAATATCCTGTGAAGATGACCATTTCAGAAGAAGGCGAAAACGATTACGAATTCCTCTTGTTAGAATATTAATCATTCAGATAGCAGATTATTTCTCTGTTATTTCCAGTGTAGAGACGCAATGCATCGCGTCTCTACATTTGTCTTGAAAAAAAGCGTATTTTTGCGCCTTATTTGAAAAATACGAACATGTCAATTATAGTCAGCAACGTCACAAAGGTTTTCGGGGAGCAACATGCCCTCGACAAGGTCAGTTTTGAAGCGAACAAAGGCGAGATTGTCGGTTTTTTGGGACCGAACGGCGCCGGCAAGACCACGATGATGAAGATTATCACGGGACTGATTCCGCCCACGGAAGGCGAAGTTACCGTCTGCGGCCTTGATATATGGAAAGATTCCCTGAAATTACGACAGCTAATCGGTTACCTATCCGAGGCGAATCCGCTCTACTATGACATGTATGTGCGTGAGTTTCTGGAGTTTGTGGCTGGCATCTTTCATTTGAAAGACAAGAAGAAGAGCGTCGATGAAATCATTGAACGCACCGGACTTACTCCCGAACAGCACAAGAAAATCGGGGCGTTGTCGAGGGGTTACAAACAACGCGTCGGCATCGCGCAAGCCTTGATCCACAATCCCGAAGTGCTGATTCTTGACGAACCAACTACTGGTCTTGATCCGAATCAACTAATTGAAATTCGGGAGCTTATACGTTCCTACGGCAAAAATCGCACCGTGTTGCTCTCCACCCACATCATGCAGGAAGTTCAGGCCATGTGCGACCACGTCATCATCATTAACAAGGGGAAACTGGTGGCTGACACCCTCACCAAAGACCTCCATCTCCTCGCCGAAAAGGTCGGACTCAAAACCGCCGCCGACCTCGACGCCCTGGGCATGGAGCAGCTTTTCCACCGACTGACGATGAATGATCGATGATGGGATGAAGCGATGATAAGATGATGGGATGAAGCGATGATAAGATGATG
>CAMJXE010000090.1 GCA_946409645.1 uncultured Bacteroidales bacterium | reverse complement strand
TGGCCATCTTTTTGCCGCGACTGGTCGAAACCGCCGTGCTCAAATCCACGACTTTGATATTGGGGTATCGCTCCTTGTATTCTTGGATGGCTTGCAAGGAATATTCATCCCGCGAGCGGTCGTTCACAATCACGATTTCGAAGAAAGAATATTGTTGCTCAAGTAGTTGTGGGAGCGTTTGCAACAATTGCGCGGCATCGTCGCGCACCACTACCACGACCGAAACGGGTATATCGCGGAAACCCAGAGCAGACTTTTTCCTGTGAAAGGCGAATCGCCCATATATGATGTAGTAATAGACTAACTGAATGAGAGTTACAACACCAAAAATAATCAACACAGCCAGTGCCACTGTTGTAATTTGCATTTTATGAATCGGTTTAGGTTAATAGTTTGGCTGCAAAAGTATGTATTATTTCAATAAAAGATGTATCTTTGCGCACAAAATTATAAACAAACTTACGAACAATATGAAGTTTACGCTCCAGAAGGAAGACGGTAAAAGTCACGCGCGCGCAGGACTGATTGAGACCGATCATGGAAAAATCGAGACCCCGATTTTTATGCCTGTGGGCACATTGGGGGCTGTCAAATCATTGCATATCAGAGATTTGAAACAAGATGTGAAAGCTCAGATTATTTTGGGCAACACCTATCATTTATATATGCGTCCTGGGATGGAGATCCTGCGCGAAGTGGGCGGGCTCCACAAGTTCAACGGTTGGGACCGTCCGATCCTCACCGACAGCGGCGGCTTCCAAGTTTTCTCGCTGAGCCATCGTCGCAAAATTGACCCGCAGGAAGGTGTCTGGTTCCAGTCTCACATCGACGGATCGCGGCACCTGTTCAGTCCGGAAAAGGTGATGGATCTGGAACGGACTATCGGTGCGGACATCATCATGGCGTTCGACGAATGCACGCCCTATCCCGCTGATTACAAGTATGCCAAGAACTCCATGGAGACGACCTACAAGTGGCTGAAACGCTGCATCGCACGGTTGGACGAGACCGAACCTTACTACGGCTACGAGCAGACGCTGTTCCCGATTGTGCAGGGCAGCACCTATAAGGATTTGAGGTTGAAGTCTGCCGAATATGTGGCCTCCACCAACTGCGACGGCAATGCCATCGGAGGCGTTTCTGTGGGCGAACCGACGGAACTGATGTACGAAATCACGGATGTTTGCTGTCAAGTGTTGCCGAAAGACAAACCTCGCTACCTGATGGGGGTGGGCACACCCGCCAACATCATCGAGTGCATCTCTTTGGGCATTGACATGTTCGACTGCGTCATGCCGACCCGCAACGGCCGCAACGGCATGATTTTCACCTGGGAGGGCATGATGAACATGCGCAACGAGAAGTGGAAAAATGATTTTACCCCGATAAATGCGGACAGCGACCTCTTCGCCGACCGCGAATACACCCGCGCCTATCTGCGCCACCTCTACGTCTCGGACGAAATCCTCGGTCCGATGATCGGCAGCATCCACAACCTCCACTTCTACCTCGACCTCGTCACCACCGCCCGCCAAAAAATTCTCGACGGCACGTTCGCGACTTGGAAGGACGAAGTGATGCCGAAGATTTCGCGGAGATTGTGACGAGGAGGCGATGATGGGATGATGAAAAAGGCGCAGGATGGTGGACATCATGCGCCTTTTGTCGTTCTTAATTCACTAACACAAAAAATCCGTGAAACTTTTTGTTTATTGTTGAGGTTCTCGACTACCTACTATCACAAACAAGAAAGCCCACGGATATTGCCGTGAGCACTTCTGCTTTCTTGAGTAATAGTATAGAAATTGTCGAGATTCCCGTACACCTTGAAAAGCGAAAACGCTTTCTGTCAATATGTTAAAAAGTCTGTTCTGTCTCTATACGCGATTGGGGGTTGGTGAAAATCGGGGTTGATATTTCAGAGTGCGAAGATACGAAAAATATTGGATTGTATCATAGAGACGCGAAAAGATAGAGACGCGCCATGGCACGTCTCTACAATTTCATCCATTCGTCGAAATCCTCCGCGCTCACCAATCCCAGTTCCAACGCGGATTCCCGCAAGGTGAGCCCGTTCTCGTGGGCGTGTTGCGCGATTTTCGCGGAGTTGTAGTAGCCGATGTGCGGGTTCAGCTTCGTGACCAGCATCAGCGAGTTCTGCAGGTGCATGGCGATGCGCTCGCGGTTCGGCACGATGCCCTTCAGACAGTGGTCGTTGAAGGAGTTGATGACATCCGCCAACAAGCGTGACGACTGCAGCAAATTCCTGCCGATGAGCGGCATGAAGACGTTGAGCTGCAGGTGCCCCTGCATGGCGCCGGTGGTGATGGCCACGTCGTTGCCGATGACCTGGCAGCAGACTTGCGACAACGCCTCGCACTGCGTGGGGTTCACCTTGCCGGGCATGATGGAGGAGCCGGGCTCGTTGGCGGGCAATATCACCTCGCCCAAACCGCAGCGCGGACCCGAGTTGAGCAGCCGGAAGTCGTTGGCGATCTTCATCAGAGAGACGGCCAAACGCTTGAACGCGCCCGACATCTCGCACAGCGAGTCGTGGGTGGCCATGGCCTCGAACTTGTTCGGACTGTTCGTGAATTCGTAACCCGTGAATTGGTTGATGTATTGCAGGGCTTTTTTGTCGTAGCCTTCCGGCGTGTTGATGCCGTTGCCGACGGCGGTGCCGCCGATGGGCAACTCCATCAAGTGCTTGAGACTCTGTTGGATAACCTCGTAGCCGTGCTCCAACTGCGAGAGATGTCCCGACAGCTCGTCGCCCAAAGTGAGCGGGGTGGCGTCCATCAGGTGGGTGCGCCCGATCTTCTTGATGTCGGCGTATTCCGCGACTTTTTCTCTGTAAGTGTCCATCATGCGCTCTAATGCGGGCAAAGTGCGGGTGATGATGCTGATGGCCGTGGCGATGCGCATGCCCGTGGGGAAGATGTCGTTGGTGGATTGCGACTTGTTGACATCATCGTTGGGCGAGAGATAAAGCGGGTAGTCGGTGAGTGCGCCTCCGCGCAACAGTTGACCACGGTGCGCGATAACCTCGTTGACGTTCATGTTGGTCTGTGTGCCGGAACCCGTCTGCCAGATGTGTAGCGGGAATTGGTCGTCCCATTGTCCGCTGGTGATCTCATCTACCACGCGCACGATCAGGTCGCGCTTGTCCTCGGGAAGCACGCCGCAGTCGAAGTTGGCGCAGGCCGCCGCCTTCTTGGCCGTTGCGATGCCGTATATGATTTCGATGGGGATGTGCTTCTTCCCGATTTGGAAGTTCTCCATCGCCCGTTGCGTCTGCGCGCCCCACAGTTTGTCGGCCTCGACGCGCATTTCGCCTAAGGTGTCTTTTTCGATTCTGTATTCCATATTGTCACTTCGTGTTTTTTACTTCATGTTGGTTAGCTTCGCTGTGGTAACTTCTTTTCATCTTTTCATCCTCGTATCTTCATCGTGCCCATCCGCCAACTACTAACTGCTAACTAATCGTAGAATTTCCAATTGAGACCCAGTTCCAAGCTGCGGCCCTGCATCGGATAATTCGGAGTGGTCATGTAGCGATAGCTGAGTAGTCCGGCGATGAGATTGCCGCCGCGAAGGAAGAAGGAGATGCGCTTCACGCGGAGGGCTATATGCGCATTGACGTACAGGTAGTTGCCGGCATATAAGTCGCGCTGGGTGTAGAACTGGTGAATTAACGGGTTGTAGCCATCCGCGTAATATCTCGTGTTGTAGAAGAGGTCGATGCCCACTTGGAATCGCAGCCTCTTCTTGAAGATGCGGGTGGAGTAGATGCCGCTCAACTTTCCGGCAAACAATGGCAGGGAAACCGCCTTGTTGGTGGAGTGCTGCAATGCAAGTTCCGCATCTATGGAGAAATGCTTCGTGCGGACAGGCGCGTGCAGAAGCAACTCTATGACCTGGAGAGACTTTGTCAGTTGCGTCGGCTCGAAACTGCTGTTCAAATAGACATATTTGCCGGCATTGATGAAATTGAAGCGGAGGACGTAGTCGAAAATGCTCCAGTAGGCACCTGCCTTGAAGACATTCTGCTTTTTCAGATCGAGATTCCAAAAGTTGTTGTTGCCCACATACATGCTGAAAAAATAGTCGGGCGAGTAGCGAGCGAAGGAGGCTTCCAGGCCGAGGTAATGGCGTTGTGATTTATTGATATTGAACCGGAACCCTGCGTTCGCCATGGCATCGTTCCGGGTGTAACCGAACAAACTGTAGGAGATGTCCCCATAAATGTCCCATACCTTGAAGAGTCGGATGTTGGTGCGGGCGAACAGTGCTAAATGGTTGCCTATGTAGCGCGGATTGATGGATTTCACGAACTCTTGTCGCATACCTGCGGCGAAGCGGAAGAAATAGGGCTGGGTGCCGACCGTGTCAACGGGACTGTAGTTCGCCCACTGCACGGTGTTTGCCAGCATAAAGTAGTTGATGGAGTCGTTGGTGGTGTCGGAGTTCAGATAAAAGTGGTCTTGGTAGAATTGGTTGTTAAGGTCGTAATCCGAGAATTTGCTTTTGAGGACATCGAATTCGAAAGTATGGCTGAGCGTGCCGTAGTAGTTCCCTTTTTTGTCCTTGATGTTCACATAGTTGATGAGTTCTCCCGAGTGGGTGTTCACCAAGGATTGGGCGTTGCTGAACATCACAGGGTAACTGCTCAGGTCGGTGATCTGGGTTGTGTCGTTGCGAGGATCCCGGTCGATGAAGCTATGGATGTCCGTCAGACCACCGTTCTCTGTGAACTTCCCGTGGTTGAAGGCGTAAGCAAGCAGGAAACCGTAGATTTTCTGAGGCATTTCGTATTTTACTATGCCACTGAGTGATAGGCGGTTGATTCCTTGGTGGATAAAATAGCCCTCATTGCTGGCCCCGTCAATATTGAAGACAAAATCCACCTGACGCACACGCTGCGCGTGGGTGGCGCGAAAGGTGAATTCAGTGAGCAGTCCGTATGAGACTTGGAGATCGGTGTAAGAGGTGGCGAGGTCGTAGATTTTAAGGTCAGATAACTTTTTGAAATAGAGAGGGTAGGGGAGGTGTGTCATGGAAAAACCTATGGAATGTTCTATGTCGAAAACCATGTTTTTATGGGCTTGCCCGTTGATGCCCAACGATTGGAAAAGGTTTTTCGAGAGCAAGATGGGGTCGTAAGCGTAGATATGGGTGAGGAATGTGTCTATCGGATTGTAAGACAATGGATTGTATTGATGCGTAGGGAGATAGGTCCAGCGTGTGGGAAGGTAGTCGGGCGATATGGCCATGGCGGAGTCTATCTCCCGTTTGCCTGTTTTGGCTTCTTGGGCAACAACCACCATTCCCGACAAGCACAGCCAAGTCAGGAGTAATAATTTGTATATATTTGTTTTACAGTGCATTATATTTCTTTCAGCCAAAATCTTTCAGACGGCAAAGGTAATATTTTTTTAGACGTGGGACTTTAGTTAGACTTAAGACTTGAAACCTTAGACTATAAACCATAAACCTTAAACCATAAACCTTCTACGTTTGTTAATAAACTGTTGATATTAATTTTGCCTCAGGGTAGTTTTTTTTACTAATTTTGCGGTTTTATTAACAAAGGTATGTTTGTATATAGAATCCATTAAATATTCATCCAAAATAATTAAAATCAAACGCTTATGAAAAAGTTTCTATGTTTAATGTTGACAGTTTTGATAGGCTTTAGCGGCCTGCGACTGTCGGCACAATCGGTTACGGTGGCCAATGGTACCGTAACAAACGAGTACGTTCCGTTTTATGGGTTATGGATGGATGCCAGCCAGCATAACCAGATTATCTATCCGGAAAGTATGTTGACGGATTTGGTGGGGGAGACCATCAATACCTTGATGTTTTTCTTCGACGAGACTCCTTCCAATGCGTGGAGTTCTACGGCAACCCTGAGTGTGGGCACCACCGTCGCTTCGTCGTTCTCAACGGCTACCCACAACCAGTCTCCTGTCTCTCAGGTCTATTCGGGCAGCATCACGATTTCCGGTGGGATTGTTTCTTTTGTGCTTGACTCCGCCTTCACCTATAACGGCGGCAATCTTTTGTTAGACATTGTCACCATAGGTGGCAATTACTCTTCCTCCACATTTCTTGGCATATCACAACCTGGTTCCAGTATGTATACTTACAATACCAGCTCTGCTGTTCAGAACTTCATTCCCAAGACGATGTTCGTCACGGGCGATTGTATGGCTCCCACCAATCTGACGGTGGACAGCATTTCTCAGACTACCGCTCTCATCACTTGGCAACCTGGCGATGAGGAAACGGCATGGGAGATTTTTGTCGGTAACGGCTCGGAGGATTTGTCACTCGTGACCTGGACCCCTGTCACTGACACCTTTTACGAGGCCGAAGGTTTGGATCCGAATACCTTTTATATAGTCTATTTACGTTCCGACTGTGGAACAGCGAGCAGCTATGAGATCAGCACCACATTCCGTACCGCTTGCGGCCTTACCGTAGTTCCTTTTATAGAAGGGTTTGAAACTTTCCAGGCCTATACACAGCCTACCTGTTGGCAATTTGTCAACCCGTATGTTTCCTATAGCTATGTCTATCCTTACATCAACAACAACAACCCTCATTCAGGTTCCAGGGCTATGTATTTCTATACTGATTACTACAATAATCCTACTCAAGTTCAGTTTGCTGTTCTTCCTGAACTGTCCGAGCCCCTTACCAACCTGCAACTCTCTGTTTATACCAAAAGAGGCGCCGCTTATTCTGGTAGTTTCTACATCGGTTATATGACTGACCCTACGGATGCGAACACTTTTGTGCCGTTGGTCACACGCACAGGATCATCCATGGGCGACGATTTCTTCCACAGGGAGATTGTCAATTTCAGTGACATTCAGGTGGATCCCGATTCTACAGCCTATATTGCGTTTGGATACCAGTGTGACACTTATTACGGTTGGTATGTGGACGACATAGAGGTGACTCTGATTCCCGATTGTTCCACACCTGTCGGACTTGAAGCCCTTGGAATCACTACCAGTACGGCTACCCTTTCCTGGACTCCCGGTACAGCCACCACGTTCAATGTATATTACAAGGAGACCAATGACTCTGCCTATACCGCAGAGCTCGCCTTGTCGGATTCGAGTTTGCTCATCGAGGGATTGACACACTCTTCTTTCTATCAATGGTATGTGGAAGCTGTCTGTGACGACGGTAGCATCACCACCAGTGAGGTGGCTTCTTTCTCGACCTCATGTGCAGCCATCGATACGTTGCCGTACTCCGAAAGTTTTGAAGTAGCAATGCCCGGCGCAACTCTCCCATATTGCTGGACCAGAGGTAATGAGAATGCGGAAAATCCAACTATTTACAACTACAACGCATACGATGGAAACCATTCTCTCTATTTCTACTACACAAATACGATTGCAATGCCTCAAATCAACAATGAAGAGATCGATATCCATAATGTTCAGCTCTCTTTCTATGCCTCTGCAAACACGAATGGAACCACTCTCCAAGTGGGTGTGATGACCAATCCGAACGTTACATCTTCCTTTGTGCCCGTCGGCAATCCTATCACACTGACCGAAGGTTATCAACTTTACGAGGTGACTTTTTCCGGTTATTCAGGAAATGGCACTTACATTGCCTTTAAGAATCCTGATGAATGGCAAACGGTGTATGTTGATATGGTGACATTGGATTACTTGCCAGAATGTTCTCGTCCTGAATTGGTGTGGGCTCAGTCGATTGATTCCTCTTCTGCCACCATTGCATGGAGTGCGCTTGATGGCCAAAGCGGTTGGGAATTTGTGTATGGTCCTCAGGGTTTCTCTCCTGACACCGTTGAGGCGATTTTGGTGAGCGCCCCGAGCTATACGATCAATGATCTCTCCGTCAACACCTCGTATGATGTATATGTGAGAACCGAGTGTGACGGTGACTTCAGTCCGTGGTCCAACGTGATGACCTTCCTTACCTTGAATGTAGCACCAGCCACGGTTCCTTACGCTTGCGGCTTTGAAGATCCCGCCGAAAACGCTAATTGGACATTTGTTCAGGATGGAGAAGCCAACATGTGGTATATTGACACAGCCGCTGTCACAGTGGACAACAGTGTGTATTCCATGTATATTTCTTCTGATTCCGGCGCCACTAACTCCTATAATACTTCCATGAATTCTGTTGCATGGGCATACCGTGATATCCAATTCTCCGATGCGAATGAGTTTGAACTCTCTTTCGATTGGTTGGGGTATGGCGAATCCACATACGACTTTATGCGAGTCTATATTGGTAATCCCGCCCCTGTGGTTGCGGGAAGCCTCACACAGCCTACAGGTTCACTCCAGCTTGCGCAACTCAACCAGTCTAACGGTTGGCAACATGAGTCTATCACGTTGGGCGCCTCCTATAAAAACACTACCAAGCGTCTTTTCTTCATGTGGAAAAATGACTCCAGCATGGGTACACAACCCCCAGCCGCCGTGGACAACGTCACTGTTACGAGCGTTGCTTGCGCACAACCTGCCAATATTTCGCTTTTCAATGTGGATACAGCCACTGCAACCATCGGTTTTACTCCTGGCAATGAAGGAGATGCAGAGTGGGAGGTGATGTATGGTGTTGCCGATTCTACGATGTCTGTCGAAGTTATCGACGAAAATCCCTTCACGCTTGAGAACCTTATCCCTGGTATGAACTACGAGGTGTATTTGAGAACACTCTGCGCCGATGGTGATACCAGTGCATGGTCGCCGGTTCTTGCATTCCAAACGGAGTGTGTCACCATAAACAGCGTCCCGCGTTTCTGGGGTTTCGAAGAAAACAATATCGGTGGCACAGCATCTTACCCGATGCCCGCATGTTGGTATAGAGGCACCGCCTCCTCCTCTTATCCGTATGTCAATGATTACAATGAAAATGCCTACGAAGGTCAAAACTCCATCTATTTCTACAATTATTACATTAATCCGGCTATTATGCCTGTCATAGACACCGACCTGCTCCCCATCAACACTTTGCAAGTCTCTTTCTATGCTAAAGCAAGCGACCTCTCCAGCTATGATGCCCAGCTTGTCGTAGGTGTTATGAGCGATATCTATAATAATAACACCTTTGTCCCTGTCGATACCGTCAATCTTACTGAAACTTATCCTATTCAACCGTACGTGGTGATGTTCAACAACTATGTTGGCAATGGCAATAGAATTGCATTCAAGAGCGCCAGCACTTCCATCACAGCTTACAACGCAGTCTATATGGATAATCTGACATTGGAAGAAGTGCCCAGCTGTCTGCCCGTTGGCAATCTCGCTATGGAAAGCAGCGACATGACTTCCATCACGATCAATTGGACGGCAGGCTTTGAAGAGAGCTCTTGGAATGTGGAATACAAAGAGGTTTCAGATTCTGTTTGGAACTCGGCAGTGACCAGTGAAATGCCGTTCACTTTGGACAATATGACTCCGGCCACGCTTTATGACATTCGTGTTCAGGCTGATTGCGGTGGGGATCTCTCTCCGTGGACCTACACCCAAGCCTATACTCAAGTTTGCGATACCGCCAACCAGTGTGATTACACCTTTGTGCTTTTCGACTCCTATGGCGATGGTTGGAATGGTGGTCACCTTATTGTCAAACAAAACGGTATCAAGGTGGCCGATATGACCTTTACCAGTGGCAATACGGCAACATTCAGCGTGACATTGTGCGACAATATTTCCACCGAATTGGAGTGGCAAAACAGCTTGTATAACAACGAGTGTTCCTTCAACATGATAGATCCTTTCGGAACGATTATGTACACAGGCGACTCTCTTTCTGCAGGTACGGTTCACACCTTTACCGCAAACTGCTTCTCGGCTTCCTGCCCGGCTCCTACAGGCATCACGGTCACCGACGTTGACATTAACAGTGCTACGGTGTCTTGGACTCCTTCAGGTGATGAAGCTAACTGGAATCTGGAGTATAAAGAGGCTACTGCCACGAACTGGACTGTGGTTCCTGTGACCTCTACCTCTTACACCATCACCGGACTCACCGCAGCCACAATTTACAAAGTTCGTGTTCAGGCTGAATGTGACCCCATTAACTCCAATCCTTCCACTTACGATTCCACCACCTTTGCCACAAGCATTTGCAGTGTTGCCGATCAATGTACCTACACCTTCACTCTCACCGATAGCTACGGTGATGGTTGGAACGGTGGAAGCTTGACGGTGGAACAGAATGGTATCAATGTTGCTGTTATTGGCATGACAAGTGATTCTTCTACCACATTGAACATCGGTCTCTGTAACGGTGTTTCCACTTCTTTGTTGTGGTCTTCAGGCTCGTATCCTGATGAGGCCGGTTTCACTTTGGTCGGACCTGACGGAGCTCAAATCTACACGATTGACGACATGAGCGCTTATACTACGTTTACCTTCACGCCCAGCTGTAGTGGCGGCCCTGCTGTCACCGACCCGACCGTTGCCACGGCTCCGGCAACCAACATTGCTCAGACCACTGTCACCCTCAATGGTGTCATTACCAACCCTGACAACGTCACCATTACTGCTCAAGGTTTCGAGTGGAAGCTCAGCACAGCTGCCGACTACACTGTAGTGAATGCTACCGGCAACGCAATGACCTACAACCTCGGCAACCTGACGCCCAACACCACCTACACCTATCGTGCGTTCATCACCTTCGATGGTACAACACATTATGGTGGCAACGAGACGTTCACCACGTTGGAGCAAGGTCAATTGACCGAACCTTCCGCAACCACGGCTGCCGCTACGGCCATCACACAAACCACAGCTACCTTGAACGGTTCCATCAGCAACCCCGACAACGTGACCATCACGGCTCAAGGTTTCGAATGGAAAGCCACTTCCGGCGGCACCTACACCACGGTGAACGCTACGGGCAGCACGATGACCTACAACCTCACCGGTCTCA
>CAMJXE010000089.1 GCA_946409645.1 uncultured Bacteroidales bacterium | reverse complement strand
CCTTCCAGACCAAGTTTTTGAAACGGCGCAAGCCACTGCAAACCGTACTGTTCATTACCGACCAGTGCAATCTATCCTGTTCACATTGTAGCGTTTATGACCACATTCATCCAACTGTTAAGAGTTACGCTCAAATAAGGGAGGAACTGCTTTATTCGTACAAGTTGGGCTCTCGATTCGTGGATTTCGAGGGCGGTGAGCCCACTTTGTGGCGCGACGGTGACCGACGGCTCAACGACCTCATCGACCTCGCGCACGAAATCGGCTTCTTCACCACCACCGTGACTACCAATGCACAACAATCCTTCGCTGGGCTCAAGGCCAACTCGATATGGGTCAGTATGGATGGCATATACGAATATCACGATGCCGTGCGTGGTACAGGTACGTTTGACAAATTAGTGAAAAATGTGGATGGTTGTGGTCACAAAGCTCTAAGTGCCAATATGGTCATCGATTCCAATAACTACGTGAACGTGATGGAGACACTACAATTCGTGAAAGATCATCCTTCTTTCAAGAGCATCGCTTTCAATTTTTATACACCAGCCTTTTTCAAAGACAAGGACCCATTGATTTTGGATTGGGACAAGCGTATTGAAGTGATTGACAAGCTTATAGAACAGAAAAAGAAACGAATGCCTATCATGAATTCCGTCTCTGGACTGAAGCGGATGAAGGACCTCTCGTTCGAAAAGGTCTGCTGGATGTGCAACTATATTCTGCCCGACGGCGCCCGCCTGCCCGAATGCGTGGGCAAAAGCGCAGGTGTCTGTAACCAATGTGGCTTCTGCATGGCTGGGGAAATGCGTTCTGTCATGGATTTCCGTCCAGACACGTTGCTGGCAGGGTTATCACTTCGTGGGTGAACAAGCAAAAGGCAAAAGTAATTTGAAAAAGGAATATTTCTTAAGCAGCCTCGGAAAGGCTAAAACGCAGTGCAATTTACCCCACATAAGCAACGCAGGAGCGCTGTGTGGGGCGTTCAAAGTCAAAGTCAAAGTCAAAGTAAAAGTCAAAGTTAATGTCAAAGTCGAACAACATTCGTTACATCTCCCTTACAAGCACCTCCCCGTACCACAACCTCGCAGTGGAAGAGTATCTGCTACAGCAAACCAAAGACAATGTCTTCATGTTGTGGCAAAACGACAACACAATTGTCATTGGTCGGCACCAAAATACGGTTGCTGAGATCAATCAGGAATACGTTGATAGTCATAATGTTAACGTAGTAAGAAGACAGACTGGTGGCGGCGCGGTCTTCCATGACATCGGGAATCTCAACTTCTCGTTCATCCAAAACATTGAACCTGGCTGCAAGGAAATCGATTTCCAGAAGTATCTTCGGCCGATTGTGGATGCGTTGCAGTCGTTAGGTGTTCCTGCGGAGTTTTCCGGACGCAACGACTTGGTGATCGATGGCAAGAAAATTTCCGGAAACGCCATGATGTTCTACGAAAACCGCGTGTTAGAGCACGGGACGCTGCTGTTTTCCTCTCAAATGTCAGATGTGGCGAGCGCCCTCAAGGTGGATCCGAGCAAATTCGACGACAAGGCGGTGAAGTCCATTCGCAGCCGCGTGACGAACATCTCCGAACATCTTCCCGAACCCATGAATGTCTTGCAATTCAAGGATTACCTGATGGACTTTATAATGAAGCAGAATCAAAATGCTGAATTGCAGAATCTTACAAACGAAGAAGAGACTGCTGTGGAACAGCTCATGAAGAATAAATACCAGACTTGGGAGTGGAACTACGGCAACTCCCCTAAATATTCCATGAACAAGAAAATCCGAACCAAAGGCGGCACTTTGCAAGTTGTTGCTGACATCCAGAAAGGCATCATCCACGACCTGAAGTTTTACGGCGACTTCTTCGGCGAAAAAGATCCGCAAGAGCTTGTGAATAAGTTGATTGGCATCCGACTTGACAAAACTGACCTCGCCACTGTCCTCGACAACATCAACGACTATTTCCATAATGTCACGAAAGAAGAAATAATCCATTTGTTAACCGCTTAATACGGGCGTATGCGATTCGCCCCAACAATAACCATCAATAACCAATAACCATTCATGCAATTAATCGTTTTCGACCTTGACGGAACCCTCATCAATTCGCTGGAAGATCTGGCGGATTCTGCCAACCACGTGCTCGCACAGCACAGTTTTCCAACGCATGCTGTTGATGCCTACCGTTATTTTGTGGGCGACGGTGTGCGAAAGCTCATAGAACGTATTCTGCCTGCGGAAGAACGGAAAGATTGGCGAATTGAGCAATGCCGCAAAGAATTTGTAGATTACTACAAAATCCACATGGAAGATAAAACATCTGTTTATGAAGGAATTGCCGATTTGCTCAAGACGTTGAAAGCTCGTGGGCTGAAGATTGCCGTGGCCACAAACAAAGTGAACATTGCTGTGGCCCCGCTGATGGCCAAATATTTTCCGGAGATTCGTTTCGACTCGATGATCGGACAACGCGAGGGCATTCCCGTGAAACCCGCCCCGCAAATCATGTTCGACATTTTGAAAGAAACGGGATGCCAACCGTCTGAAACGTTGCATGTGGGCGACACTGCCACGGACATGCAACTCGCGCACAACGCAGGGGTAACGCCCGTAGGCGTGTTGTGGGGCTACCGGCCGTTGGAAGAGTTGCAAGAGGCTGGGGCGAAGTTCATCATTGAGAAACCGGAGGAGCTGCTGGGGTTGGTATAATTCTTTTTTACTTATATCTTGATTCAATCACGAAAACACTCCTGCCAATGCGTTCACGATAACTGAGTGAATTGGATTACATGAACGAATGTACGGCACGAGATGTCATCACAATGTTGGTGGAAAAGAGAAGTATGTCCAATGCACAGGTCATGGATGCTTTTTACAATTCCAGGACTTTTGATAATTTGATCAATGAGGAAACCGGACTTTATTACCAAGTCCAGTATATGTTTATGATGTTTTAAACAAAGAATTAGAAACAAAAAGTGACAATATAGAATAGATTCCCAAATGCAAACTACTAACTTCTCACTATCGTCACAGCGGCCGTGGCGGCAATGCCTTCGCCAGCACCCGTGAAGCCCATCTTTTCGTTGGTCTTGGCTTTCACCGCCACACGGTCAGATTCCATACGCAACAACTCCGCCAATCGGTTGATTATCAGCTCAACGTGCGGTTTCATCTTGGGCTTTTCCAAAATCAACGTGCAATCCAAGTTGTTGACCTTCCAGCCCTTTTCTGTAATGAGCCCTACCACTTTAGCTAAAAGTATGGTGCTATCTGCATTTTTCCAAGTGGGATCGTTATCAGGGAAATAAGTGCCGATGTCCCTCAAACCGGCAGCACCTAACAGGGCGTCGCACACGGCGTGAATCAACACATCGCCGTCGGAATGGGCGGCCAATCCTAACTCGTAAGGAATGACAATGCCCCCAATGACCAAGGGTCTGTAGGGGGCAAATCTATGGGAATCGTAGCCGAAGCCTACGCGAAAATCTGTCATCATTATTTCAGTTTTCCTTGTTGTTTGATTTCGTTCTTGTTTGTGGAAACAAAGTCGAAGTTCAGTGTGAAACGCAGTGTATTGGCCAGCGGATGATATTGCTGAGTGGCAATCAGATAGGAAACATCAATGCCAAAAATGCTGTATTTGATGCCGGCACCGAGCGTGAGGAACTGACGATTACCTTTGTAGGGGCTCTCATGGAAATAGCCGAAACGGAAAAAGAACAGATTGCGGTAACTGTATTCAGCTCCTAAGGCCCACATGATCTCTTGCATTTCCTCTTTAAAACCACCGGGTGCATCGTAAAAAGACTGAATCATGCCTTTGGGTACAGACACGTTCGGATCCATACCGTATTCTATCACGGGATCACCAGCCTCGTTATACACAATACGACCGTCCTCGTCGGTCAAGTAAATAGGATTGGTGGGCACCAACAGTTTATTGAGTTCGCCAGTCACCGCCAATTTATTGTAACCGTCGAAGTCCATTTCATAACCGACACCGATTTTCAAATTGGTGGGCAGGAAGTCGCGGCGCAGTGTTCCGGAAGAATAGGACATCTTGTTGCCCATGTTCGAGATACACAAACCTGCGCGCAAGGTAGTGTTTTCAAACGCTTTTACGTCAAAATCCTGTTCGTAGAACAGAGAAAGGTCGGCAGCACCTGCCAAACCAGCCTTTGTCTCCTCACCGCCTACATACTGTCCTGCAGTCAAGTTGGAGTATATAAAACGTGGCGTAATAGCGATTGACAATTGATCAATCAACTTACGGGAATAGGTAAAATCAATAGCAAACTCATTGGGGTTTTGAGCGGTGATAAATTCACCGTATTCATCCATGAAATCGATGTTGCCCAGTGAAAAATAACGGAATGAAGCAGCTATAGCATCCATTTCAGAGATTTTCCAGTAACCAGACAAGTAAGCCAAGTTGATGTCCTTTACCAGATGGGCCAACCAGGGACTGTAGGAAACACTGAAGCCAAACATGTTGTCACTGAACGCGTATTTTGCAGGATTATAGGCTTGGGAGTTGATGTCGGCGGAAGTAGCGCATCCAATGTCGCCCATAGCTCCGGCACGGGATTCAGGAGCAATGGATAAGAACGGAACGGCAGTCGTAATGGCGTTTAGCGTCTGGCCAAGTGGATTGACACCATTGCTCTGGGCTTGGATTTGCGTCGCAGACATGAGAATGATTAAGGATAAAACAGATACTGCTTTTTTCATTACTTGTTTATTCATCTAGTTTAAGTTTGTTATTTTAATATTATACTTTTACAAAAAAATCTCCCGCTTAACGGCGTTTTATCCATAATATTATATAAATACCAAAAAAAATTTCTCTTTATGAATAAAAAACATTGTAAAACAATGGTACATAGCGAGTTATATACATAAATAATATGTATATATAAGAGAAAAAAAGTAGATGATATACTTGATGGATTAAAGTATCACCAACTTTTCAATCTTTTCAGCTGTTTGCCCGTCCTGATTCTTGACACGGATGCGGTAAAGGTATGTACCTTTCGCTAATTTGTCGCCGAAATCGTCCAGACCGTCCCAAGAGATTGCACGGCATCTATTTCCGTCCATGAATTGCGTGTCATAAATGGTCTTCACCAGTTTGCCGGAAATCGTGTAGATGTTGACTTGAATGTCGAATGTGCCACCTGCTTGGTTGTGTTCGAAATAGAAATCAGTGTGCGTAGTGAACGGATTCGGGTAATTGAGAACATGGTCCAACTCGAACTTGTCTTCACTAATCACACGGAAGGTCAGTTCCTGTACAGAACTGTTGTTGTTGACGTCCCAAGCGCGAACGGAAATTCTGTGATCGCCAGGCGTTAAACCCTCCAGCGGATAGCGCACAATGCCACAGTTGAAGCTGTCCTTCTCTGTTTGATAGTAGTCATTCAGGATGATTTTGTTGCCTGTGGAGTTGTCCAAAATCGCGGTCAAGTCGTGGCCGATGCCGTTGCCCGTGGTGTTGATGCCGAAATTGTCGGAAATCTTCGCGATTAACGTAGGATTAGGACCTGTAATGCCGCCGTTGGCGAAGTTTTCGTCGTTCATGAACAACTCGATGCGCGGGCTTTCATCGTCGTCAATGCCAGCGGTGTCCATGCCTCCTATGACGAAGTCTGTGAACGATCCAGCTGCATCTTCATGTTCGGTACAAGAATAGTAGCTGATTTTTCCATTGCCAAAATTGTAGTCAATATCTTTCGGAACGTAAAAAGAGAACTGGAAATGACCGTTTTTCACAGTTGCATTTCCCTTAAACAGGATGCTTTTTTGCACTTCGAATTCGAAAGGGCCTGAATTAGACTCCGGGTCGTTGTATAAAGTGCTGGTTTTCATTTTTTTATCATATACGGAAGGGAAGACACTGCCGTTGAAGTTGTTCATTGTTTGCAAGTTGGCGTCTGTTACACGTCCCGATATTGTCACTTTTGACAAAGCACGCAATGTGTCGTTGCCTGTTCCCACTGCGTGATGATTGATAGAATCTGTGACAATATTATATATAGGTACGGCTAATTTGATGGATGGGTCGCCCAAAACGACAAACATGGATAGACTGTTCCCATATACACCGGAATTTGCACCGTACTGATTTTTTGCTGTTCTTTCTAAATCGCTGACAGACAGATAATTTTCATTTTGGTCTTTTTGAAATATCAGATTGAAAAACTTCTCTCCGAACTGGTTGTTGGGCAGAGACCATGCTTCGCGGGCAGCGGCGATAATCGCTACAGCTCCTCCATTGTTATGAAAGAGAATCTGGTCGGATGGGGATAGCGTGATACGGTCGTAATAGGCAAACGTGCACGACAACGACAGCATCGCTGGCATATTATATTTGTTCGTCCATCTGCTGATATCGGAGTTCTCAAGCACCCGTTCGGCGGCCCAGCCGTCCTTGCCGCTGTGACCAATGTACGTATAGAAAAGCGATCCCCGATTCATTCGGTTGTTGATGTCTGTTACAGCATCAGGGTAGCGTTGTCCACCTGCATTAGACACTTGCTGGTAGGCATCCAAGTAGATTTTGTCCAAGTTGATGTTTGGGTTGGCAGATTCTACGCTTTTCGCGAATTTGTCAGCATTAATGACAAAATCGTTTCTTTCTTCGTCATCGGCCACAAAGGCCATGATGTTCCGCCAGTCAGCAAAATTGGAGATTTGCGATGCGTTTTCCGGTACTAAATTTCGTTTTTCTGTGTATCGGATGCTCTTATCTACACATGTAGTTGCCTGGGTGGCGTTCAAACAGGGAAATCTACCTATGGCTAAGTCGAAAAGCCCGCGTCTGGAACCGCCCTCTTCGTCATCCAACAAACCTAAATCGTCATCGCTGGTATATTGACTATAAAGATCTGATATATAGAGATATTGAGGCTGTTGGTGGTTCTCATACTCAAGGTTGTATTGGTAATTGGGGACGTAAATAGCCGTGCCTTGCGCCCGACCACGGAAGTCGTAGCTGGGTCTTCCGAACAGCAGTAAATATTTGGGAAATTCCTTGTTGGTGCGATCGTAAATCATCTTCATATAACCCCGAATGGCCATCGGGTCCTGTGATCCACTGGAGAATTCGTTGTAAATCTGTTGCGGAGTGACCACCTTCACCGTCAATCCGTCATTATCTGTCCTGAACTGAGCTAAACGATTGGCCTGAGCAAGGAAATCGGGATGTGCCACAATCACCATGTCAACAGCTCCCGTACCATGCAAGTTCTGATTGGCGACGGATGAAAGAGGCGTGACGGATTTGTAGTTGGAGCCGTCAAACATGATAAATTCCCGAAGTTCAGAAGTTTGCGTTTTGAAGTGAACGCCTTGATTATCGTTTGTAACGGCATACCTTACCGCTTGTCCAGGTTCGGTGACATCCCATACCGAGACGGAGGCGGTTACACCAGGAATGTTGAATTGGGTGATGTTGCCTTCTCCCACGGTGGATGGGTTGCGGAAGCTGGTTTGTCCTTGAAGCAGAGCGAGTTGGCAGGGCACTTCCACTTCAATCCAGTCCAAGTAGGCAGATGCGGAAGTGGTCGGTTTAGAATAGGTAATACCCACATCCAAAACTTTGGAAGTGGCATTGAAAGACAGATGGTTAGTGGTTAGGCATATCAAAGTACCACTTCTTGCGTCAAGGGTCGTGGCGTTCCCGATGTTAGTTTGGTTCACCGATACTTGGAGGGAGGAGGTCACTGATGCGGTGGAGCCCCACTTGACGGACAATCGTCCGTCACCAATGGGTGCTGCGGGCAGACGGAAATTGTAATGGCGGTTCAACGTCACATCGAATCGGTCACCAAACCAATTCTTCCCTGATTCGCACAAATTGACAATGTCCTCTTCATAAAAGTCGTAAAAGGTGAAATCTTGAACGGTTTTATTCGCATTAAGAATTTCGTTATCAATGGTTTGAATACGTTTTTTCTCCCCTTTCCCAGGGGTCTGGGTGACGAAGTAGTAAGAAAAGTCGGAGTAAATGTTATAGGCGTGTGAAAAACGTTGATTAACAGTGTCATAAAAAACACGGTGGGGAGACAACCCGTAAAACAGGAAGTAGTCACCTTCATCTATGGTGCCGTCACCTCCGTCCTGCATTTGGATGGGAATTTCCAAAAGATCGTCAACCCTTTCTACGGAGTTGGCTTCTGGGAGCATCATACCTCCGTTGCCAAAAACCGCCAGTTGAACGGAGCTGATGGGAGTGGTCATACCCATGGCTTTCAAATCCTGATAGGTGACTTTGTGGATGCCGGTTTCGTTGACAGAGAACTGGTACCACTGCCCAGAAGCCAGGACCGATTGCGAGGCGTAGTGTCGAGTGTCTTTCGGAGAGGCGACATTCCTTCCTTCAATCTCTAATGTGGCGGATATCAACTTCTTATAATGTCCAGGAGAAGTTTCGATAATGGGTATGAAGACAAGTTGAGCGTGTTTGTTCCGGCGGTCATACGCAGAATGGACGGAATAGTCAATCTCCTTTTGATGAAAGCCAACAGGCACTAATTGAGATTCCGTAGAGGTCATGTCAGCGAAGACCTGATCCAGTACTGTCACGGTATAATCTTGATAAAAATTATCAACATCATATATTTCATAAAATGATGGTAGCTCCCAGAAAACACCGCCATAAGTTGCATTTTCGAAGGTCAGGAAAGTCTGTCGTTGACCATCCGAAAGGGTGTTGGTGAAGGGGTCATTCCATTTTAAAACGATATTTTTTTTAGTTTTTTGTGCTTGAATATCAGCAACTTGCAAGAATAAGAGAATAAAAAATAAAAATCGTACCCAAGAATTCTTTGTCATTATTCGTTTGTTTAAAAAGAAAAATACAATTTTCTAAACGAAATGTCGTTGAAAATATTGCAGAAAAAATGTAACAAAAAAGGGGTGGAAGGCGTTAAATAATTTTGTATCTTTGCCCGCTATAAATATAATGATATGAATAAACGAATTGCTATCATAGTCACGATTGTTTTGGCCATTGCTGGATTGCGTGTGCAGGCTCAGGATGCCCTGTTTTCGCAGTATTATGCCAACCCGCTTTATTTGAACCCGGCGTTTGCTGGCACCAATGTGTGTCCGCGTCTCGCGTTTCATTTCCGCGACCAGTGGCCCTCAGCCCCCGGTACGTTTATGAGTTTTTCGGCCTCCTATGATGAACACTTCGACAAGCTTTCCGGCGGTGTTGGTGTGTTGTTGTTCGGAGACCGCGCGGGCGAAGGTGGCATCATTAATACCTATACGGCAAGTGTCATGTACTCTTTCAAATTGAAAGTGTCTAAAAATTTCAACATGCGTTTTGCTTTGCAAGCCACATACGAGAATCGCGGACTTAACTGGGAGAATCTTGTATTCGGTGACATGATCGATCCCAAATATGGTGTTATCTATCAGACCGCGGAGATACAGCCCGATCAACTGACCATTCATTCATTTGACATGGCAGCTGGTTTCTTGGGCTACACCCCGCACTTCTATTTTGGCGTGGCTGCTCACCACATAGTGCCCATCCTTGGAGCGAGAGGTTTCATCTCAAACGGCCTGGGCCCCTACGATTATCGTCCTGTTAAGTGGACTGCACACGTCGGCGGATATTTTGATTTGAAACGCAAAAGTAAGAAAGAGACTTCTTTCGGCGACATTTCCATTAGCCCCAACATTATTTACCAACATCAACAGAATTTCAACTACTTTAGCGAAGGTTTCTACTTGAACTTCTATCCCTTCACTGTGGGCTTGTGGCTCCGTCACGGCCTCACTTACAAGGGTGAGCAATTCATGGGACTTGATTCCAATGGCGTGGCTATCACACAACCGATTTCCTACCATAATATGGATGCTTTAATCTTTATGTTCGGTGTGGAATATGATTGGTTCAAAGTGGCCTATTCCTACGATGCTACCATCAGTAAACTTACCAACAGCACAGGTGGTGCCCACGAAGTGTCACTCCAGTTCCTGCTTCCTTGTCCCAACAAACGCAAGGCTCTGAAAGACCTCAAGTGCCCCTCTTTCTAAACTATTTTATCGATTTTACACAATAAAGGATATAATATTGTACGTTATATAGAAAAACAATAAAAACAATGAATACAGCAAAAAAATTATTAGGATTGTTCACTATCGCAGCACTGCTGTTGGGTATGTCCTCATGTAAAAAACAAAAATCTGCCACCACGGGCTGGAATTACAATGATGCTAAGAACGGTGGATTTGAAGTGGCTCCTTTTGAAGAGCAGGCTACGGGTCCCGGACTCGTCTTCATCGAAGGTGGCTCCTTCGTGATGGGACAGATGGAAGAAGATGTGATGAAAGACTGGAACAACACGCCTCGCCGTGTCTCTGTTGCCTCTTTCTATATGGATGAATCCGAAATCTCCAATCTTGATTACCTCGAATACCTCTATTGGCTCGAACGCGTTTTTATCCCACAAGATTTGAAAGTGGTATATGACAACGCCGTGCCAGATGAGGCAGTTTGGCGCGATCGCTTGGGCTACAATGAGCCCATGGTGGAAAACTATTTCCGTCATCCTGCTTACCGTAATTATCCCGTTGTGGGTGTTAACTGGTTGCAAGCCACCAACTATGCTGCATGGCGTACCGACCGTGTGAATGAGCAGATTCTTGTTGATCGTGGTTATATCGAATTCGCTGAGACTCCTTCCGCAGAAGGTTACTTCAACACCGATGCATACTTGACCTACGAATCATACGAGGCTGAAGGCCAGAAACGTCTCAGATACATCTCCAGCGGTGAGTACCGCAATGTGAAGATGGAAGACGGTATCCTGTTGCCGAAATACAGACTTCCTACCGAAGCTGAATGGGAATATGCTGCTTACGCTACAATTGGTAATACGTTGAACGAACGCGTGTTGGAACGTAAAGTCTATCCGT
>CAMJXE010000088.1 GCA_946409645.1 uncultured Bacteroidales bacterium | reverse complement strand
ATCTTCGGAAGCAATTCGTCAATGCGCGCTTGCGTGGCTTCGTTATTGTAGAAACGATTGTGTAAGGTGTATTCTATCCAGTGATAGAAAATATTGATTAACTGTTCGTTACGAGTTCTTTCGAAGCTTCCGTTGCCGCGTGTCAGTGTGACAAAATCTTGGATAATCTGCCATACTTTGTCCAAGGCGAAGCCTTCCCTGGCGGAGCAGACCTCCACTGGCACGTCCCAGCCGTTGTCGCTCTTGGGGAAGAGTTTCAAGGCGGCGCGATATTGCGATGCGGCACCTTTGGCCTTGGGCAAGTTGTCGCCGTCAGCTTTGTTAATTACCAATGCATCAGCCATTTCCATAATGCCGCGCTTGATACCCTGCAGTTCGTCGCCAGCACCGGCCAGCATCAGCAAGAGGAAGAAATCGACCATGGACTTGACCACGGTTTCCGACTGTCCCACACCCACGGTTTCCACAATGATGGTATCGAAGCCGGCGGCCTCACAGAGAATGATGGACTCGCGGGTTTTGCGGGCCACGCCGCCTAATGCGGAACCGGAGGGCGAAGGCCGAATGAAGGCGTTCGGATCGACGGAGAGCGTCTCCATGCGGGTTTTGTCACCCAAAATGCTGCCTTTCGTGCGCTCGCTCGACGGGTCGATGGCCAGCACTGCCAATTTGTGGCCTTGTGCGGTCAGCATTCCGCCGAACGATTCAATGAAGGTGCTTTTGCCCACCCCCGGCACCCCTGTGATGCCAATGCGCAACGAGTTGCCCGAATGCGGAAGGCAACGCTCGATAATGTCCTGCGCCATTACGATGTGCGATGGGTTCTCGCTCTCAATCATGGTGATGGCCTGACTGAGGACGGTGCGATTACCTTCTAAAATCCCTTTAACGAATTCATCCACAGATAGTTCTGTTTTCTTTCGGCGTCTGAAATTCGGATTTACCTGCATGGGTTGTTCCACGCCTGCACGCTCTGTCAATGCCGATTCGTAATAGGGATTTGCCATGATTATTGCTGATTGAAGTTGAATTTTACAGCGTCTTTCATCTCCTCGAAGTAATGGAAATGCATTCCTTCGAGGAAGTTTTCCTTGATGTCGTCAATGTCCTTTTTGTTCTCCTTGGACATCACAATGTCGAAGATGCCGCAGCGTTTAGCGGCCAGAATCTTCTCCTTGATGCCGCCTACGGGGAGCAGTTTTCCACGCAAGGTGATCTCGCCCGTCATGGCAACTTTCTCACGCACAGGCTTTTTCGTAAATGCAGAAACCAGTGCCGTGAGTATGGTGATACCCGCTGAAGGACCATCTTTCGGGGTCGCACCTTCGGGCACGTGGATGTGTACCTTCTTGCTGTTGAAATCCTCGGGGTTGGCACCATACTCTTCTGCGTGCGCCTTCAGGAATTCGTAGGCGATGGTGGCCGATTCCTTCATCACGTCGCCAAGGTTGCCCGTGAGGGTCATCTCGCCCTTGCCCGCACTCGTGAGTGCCTCTACGAAAAGGATTTCGCCTCCCACAGCCGTCCAGGCCAAACCGGTGGCCACGCCATAGACATCCTTGTCTAACGCTTTCTCTAATTGGAAGATAGGAGAACCCAGGATCTCTTTCAGGTCTTCGGGTTTCACGTCGGGTGGCATGGTGCCTTCTTGTACCAACTGCGCCGCGCGTTTGCGGATGATTTTCGCGATGGTGCGCTCCAGTCCGCGCACACCCGACTCGCGGGTGTAGTCTCTGATGACAGCTTTCACCGTCTCCTCCGGAATGGTCAGCTGTTCGTCGGTCAATCCGTTGTCTTTCAGCTGTTTCGGAATGAGGTGTTTCGTGGCAATCGCTAATTTCTCTTCCGCCAAATAACCTGGGATGTCGATGATTTCCATACGGTCGAGCAGAGCTGGATGGATGCTGTTGAGGTTGTTTGCGGTAGCGATGAAGAGCACTTTCGAGAGATCGTATGGGGTTTCGAGGTAGTTGTCGTTGAAGGTGCTGTTTTGCTCCGGATCCATCACTTCGAGCAAAGCCGCCGACGGGTCGCCATTGACGGTCATTCCGGAGACTTTGTCGATTTCGTCAAGCACGAAGACGGGGTTGGAGTAGCCCACCTTGCGCATATTTTGGATGATACGGCCGGGCATCGCGCCAATGTATGTTTTGCGGTGGCCGCGGATTTCGGACTCATCGTGCACGCCACCGAGGGAGATGCGGACATACTTGCGCCCGATGGCTTCCGCGATGGAGCGGCCGAGGGAGGTCTTGCCGACACCGGGAGGGCCTGCCAGACAGAGAATCGGGGACTTCATGTCGCCCTTCAGCTTCAGCACAGCCAAATATTCGAGAATGCGCTCCTTCACCTTCTCCAGACCATAGTGGTCCTTGTCGAGAATCTCGCGGGTCTTTTTCAGGTCGAAGTTGTCCTCGCTGTATTCGTTCCAGGGGAGGTCCAACAGCAATTCCAAGTAGTTGAGTTGCACAGAATAATCCGGAGACATGTAGTTGGTGCGTTGCAATTTTTTGAACTCTTTTTCAAAGAGGTCGGCAGTCTCCTGATTCCACTTTTTCTTGGCTGCGCGTTCGCGCAGTTCGTCGAAATCCTTTTCCGTGGAAGGTCCGCCTAATTCCTCCTGAATCGTCTTCATCTGCTGGTTCAGGATATATTCGCGCTGCTGCTTCTCCATCTCCTGACTCGATTTGGTGTGGATTTGGTGTTTGATTTCCACAACCTGCAGTTCATGGGTCAGAAGGGAGAGTACCTTGTCGGCACGAATCATAATATCCTGAGTTTCAAGAATCACCTGCTTCTCTTCCACGGCAAGGGAGAGGTTGGAGACGATGAAATTGAGCAGGAAAGTGTTGCTTTCGATATTGTTGACAGCGGTGATGGCATCGCGGGGCGTACCAGGGGTCAGTTGCAGGATGTTGCCCATCGTCTCGCGAATCATAATCATCTTGGCCTTAAACTCCTCTGTTTCAGTTGCATCTTTATCCAAGTCATTAGTCGGATAGGGATGAACTTCACATCTATAGTAAGGGCGTGATTGCAGAACACGACCTATTTCAAAGACCTTAACCCCTTGTACCACCATCATGATGTTGCCGTCGGGGATATTGAGGGTTTTGAGGATGCGGGCGATGGTGCCCACACGGTACATGTCCTTAATGGTTGGGTCCTCCACGTTGTTGTCCCGTTGCGCCACCACTCCGATTGGGATGTCGTTGTTGGAACAGTCGCGAGCCAGTTTGAGCGATTTTTCGCGTCCGATAGTGATGGGGATGACCATGCCTGGGAAGAGCACGGTGTTGCGCAAAGGCAGAAGAGGCACCTCATTGGGCAGACTCTCTTCGCTCAACTTGATTTCATCATCCACAGAAAGGATGGGAATGACGTTGGATTCGCCACTCAGAAAACCGCCTGCTGCAAAGATATCTTTAATCATTTCAAGAAGTTACCATAAAAAAACTGACCTTTTTCGGGTTACAAAAAAGGTCAGCAAAAGTACAAAATATATGGATTATTTCGTCTTGCCTGCGTCAAAATGACGGGCATATTTGTTGCGGAATTTATCCACACGACCAGCGGTGTCAACCAACTTCATCTTACCGGTGAAGAAGGGGTGTGAGGTGCTGGAAATCTCTAATTTTACGAGCGGATATTCATTTCCGTCTTCCCATACAATCGTATCTTTCGTGTTAACCGTTGACTTGGTAAGGAAAGCATAATCGTTGGACATGTCCTTGAAAACCACGGTTCTATACTCCTTAGGATGGATGTCTTTTTTCATATTATTTGATATTTTTTTAGTCGTTAAAATTGGACGGCAAAAATACACTTTTTTTGATATCAACAAGTGCCGTTTGAAATTTTTTTTTGAAGAGAACAAACGGAAGAATTCCAAAGTCTCTTTTTTCGTTTTCAAATTGTTCAGATTAACATTATTTTTGTATTTTTGCAACCTGATTTTTAGCATTATGAAATATAAGCGCATATTACTGAAATTAAGCGGTGAGTCACTAACAGGTGACGATGGTTACGGCGTAAGTTACAGTCACATCCTGCACTATGCGACGGAAATTAAGTCGGCGGTGGATGCTGGCGTGCAGGTGGCGGTAGTCATCGGCGGTGGTAATATTTTCCGCGGCGTGCAAGGTGCATCTGCCGGTTTCGAACGCCGTCAAGGTGACCAGATGGGTATGTTGGCCACCGTTATCAACGCGTTGGCGGTGCAAGGCGTATTGGAAGCGATGGGCGTGAAAGCTAAAGTCTTGTCGGCTTGCCACATCGAAGGTGTTTGCGAAAAGACCTCGTGGCGCAAGGCTATCGAATCTCTGGAAGCGGGATATGTGACCTTCATTGGTGGCGGTACGGGCAACCCGTTCTTCACCACCGACACAGGTGCTGCGCTCCGTGCTCTTGAAATTAAGGCCGACCTGCTCATCAAGGGCACTCGCGTGGATGGCGTTTATAGCGCAGATCCCGAAAAAGACCCCAATGCGGTGAAGTTTACGGAAATTTCCCTTGCAGAAGCATACCAAAAAAATCTGAAAATCATGGACATGACTGCCTTTGCGCTTTGTCAGGACAATAAAATGCCGATTTACGTGTACAACGCCAACACCAAAGGCAATTTGCTGAAAGTGTTGAACGGCGAATCTATCGGAACCCTCTTATTTTAAACATTATGGAAGAAAATAGTCTAAACATTCCGGAAATATCCCAGGAGGAGGAACGCAAACTCGAGAAGATGGCGGCTCGTAGGACTTCGTTCAAGATTCATTTCGCCATTTTTCTGATCGCCAACGCCTTCTTGTGGGTGGTTTGGTATTTCCTTTTCAAAGGCAAAGAGGACATGACCTTCTTGAAAGCCATTCTTTTTGTCCTGATTGTATGGCTGTTAGGCGTGATCCTTCATTATATGATTGTATATAAGTGGACAAAATCTTATAAAGAAAAGGAACTCTCCTCATTGAAGAAAAAACACGAAGAGTATCGTCGGGAGATTGAAACATTGAAGGCGGAAATGCTCAAGAAAGAAGATGAAGCTCCAGAAGAAGATACAGTTGAAGAAGAAACTGAACCCCAAAATAGCAGATTTATAGATTAATTTTGAATAAAAAACAAGAATCAAATGGATACACAAACTTGCTTAAAACAAGCGAAAGATAGTATGAACGCCACAGTGGCGCATTTTGACAAAGAATTGCAGAAAGTACGCGCGGGCAAGGCTTCCCCGCAAATGTTGGACGGCATCAAAGTCGATTACTACGGCAATCCTACGCCCATTGACCAGGTGGCTAACGTGAACACTCCTGATGCTCACCAAATCGTGATTCAACCATGGGAGCGTAACATGCTGCCTATTATTGAGAAAGCCATTTTGGCCGCCAATATCGGCGTGACTCCGCAGAACAACGGCGAATTTATCCGTCTGGTGATCCCCGCTCCGACCGAAGAACGTCGTAAAGAGTTGGTGAAGAAAGCCAAACAGGATGCCGAACAGACAAAAGTCGCCATCCGCAATATCCGTCGCACTGCCAACGATGAAGCCAAAAAGCTGAAAGACGATGGTGTCGAAGAGGATGCTATCAAGAAATTGGAAACCGACATCCAAAAGGCTACAGATGATGCTATCAGCAAGGTAGATAAGATTATGGAAGCCAAGGAAAAAGAGATCATGACAGTTTAATTATCACCAATAAATTTAAAATTATGAATATTCCTGAAAATTTAAAGTATTCCCAGGACCACGAATGGTTAAAAGTGGATGGAGAATTTGCATTTGTGGGCATTTCTGCTCATGCAGCTAATGAATTAGGCGACATCGTTTTCCTCGATATCCCTTCTGTGGGTGAGACCTTGGACAAAGACGAGGTTTTCGGTTCTATTGAGGCTGTGAAGACCGTTGCTGATCTGTTGTTGCCCGTTGCTGGTGAAATCGTGGAGTTCAATGCTGCTCTCGAAGGTGAGCCTGCACTCGTGAACAGCGATCCTTACGGTGAAGGCTGGATCATCAAGATCAAAATGACTGACCCTGCTCAGGTGAACGACTTGATGGATGCTGCCGCATACACCGCAATGCTCGGCTAATCAAATCATCCGCAAGACGCGGAGTATCACAAAAAAAGCCTGCGAATTTCGCAGGCTTTTTTGGATTAGGAGTATTTCCTTCTTAATAAATCGCAGAACGACAGGTAAGCGTCAGTTTTGGTGTCCCAGAAGAACTTCTGTTTCATCTGCTCGAGGCAGTCGAAAGCCTCTTCCAAGTTTTGACATTCGTTCAGCTGACGGATGGATGCGCTGAAGTCCTCACCTCGATTATGGAATAACTCCTTGATATAGATAAACTTATCGTTAATAGAAATGGCTTTTGTCAAGTCGCCCACTTTAGCGTGCTGGTACTGGCTACTGATGGAGTGATCTTCTCGCTTTTCGTTGAAGAGGTCGTTCAGGGAGCGTTGCGGTTTGGTTTGCAGTGGCTTGGGTTGTTCCGTGGCAGGTTGTTTCAGTATTTCTGTGGGCTTCTGAGTTTCAACAGGTTTATGGTTCACTGCCGGTTTGGGCTGTCCCATTGGTTGTTGTGGTTTCGATTCGGGCATCTCTTCCGGCTGAACAAGAGTGGGTTTGGTGGGTGTAGCGGGTGGCGCTGTAGGTGCAGGTGAGGATTTCGGACGGATGAATTGCAAGATGTCATCTTCTTCGTGTGAAATTTCTGGCTCATCGATTTGCGCTTGTATTTCGATGTCAGGTTCGACAAATAGATCTTCGACATCGTCTTTCATACTTTCGGGCGCCTCTTTTTCGATTATAGGCTCCTCAGTTTTCTCGATTTGCTCGAAAATATCGGTTTCGGATACGGCCTCCTTGGGTTGTTCTTTCAAAATTTTTGGAGATTCGAAAGACGTATCTTGCGCATTGTTGATCTCCTCAGCGATCTCCTTCAGCTCCTTTTCCACCACGGCATAGCTCTCGTGTTCGGTATCGAAGAAGAGATCCACATCTTCCTCCATCGTCTTGGCAGGCGAGTATTCCTTTTTTGGAGATGTAACAGGTTCTGTTTCAATTTTTGGGGCATCGTATTCAACGGTCTCCATGACAGAGATTTGTACATACAGCTTTCTCATCTTTTCTAAAAGGATTTCCTTCTCGATGAGAGACATTTTGATTTCTTTTGAACTGTCAGATAGCCAGTTATCCATCAATTCCGACATTTTTTGATAAGCGTCGTTCATTTTTTTTGCGGTTTTTGGGTATCAGGTTAACGGTTTTTATATTAATTTTGCGCTCGAAAAAAGCGCACAAAAATACGAAATTTATACATATTAGGGAACGATGTTTTTAGAAAATAAAGCGAGTAGAAATCATAAGAAAGGTTGGATTGAAGTGATATGCGGATCCATGTTCTCTGGAAAGACGGAAGAGTTGTTGCGGCGCGTCCGCAGGGCGGAGTTTGCTAACCAGAAAATCGAACTTTTCAAACCAGCTATTGACACTCGTTATGATGAAACGGAAGTGGTCTCACATAACGACAACTCTCGTGTTTCAACGCCGGTTAGTAACTCTTCGGAAATCCTTTTGTATGTAAATATGTGTGACGTGCAGGTGGTGGCCATTGATGAAATCCAGTTTTTCGATGATGGTATCGTTGATGTCTGCAACCAATTGGCCAATGCTGGTATTCGTGTAATTGTCAGCGGATTGGATACGGATTACAAGGGTGCCCCCTTTGGCCCGATGCCGAAATTGATGGCAGTGGCGGAATATGTCAGCAAACAACACGCAATTTGCACACGATGTGGCGATCTCGCGCAGTTCTCCCACCGTGTTGTGGCGAACGAGCAACAGGTGCTACTGGGTGAAAAAGATTACTACGAGCCACTCTGCCGACATTGTTTTAACGAGGCGACAAACAGTGTTCGATTATCGAATAATGAGTTCGTCTGTGAATAGCCAGCAAGGTTGACCGTGTCCTCTGTGCCATGCAGGATTGGTTTTTAACGACTCTGCCCAAACCCGCACATACCGTCCCGTCAAATTTAGATTTTTTAACCCTAATGTCACGAGCGAGGTTTTGGTCAGAATTGCCTCGTTTTCGTAGGTGACGGTACCGACTTCTTGCCAAATCGCTCCATCTTCCGAAACGTAGAAGGTGACCTGCTTTGGTGCAAAAATCCATGACAATGGGTAGAAGTAGAAGTCAGCGCCGATTTCGTGAATGGAATCCGAAAGTCCCAAATCTACCGTCACTTCCAGGTCTTTCCCTTGAAAACCTAACCATCGATCACGGTAGTCCATGGTACCGTATTTACCATCTGCCAAACATTGTGGGGCTCCAGGATTGTAAAGCTCACTCCAGGATGAAGTGATTGTCACATTCTTGTTTTCAGCTTTATTCTTCTTTGTTCTTTTTTCGATGTAGTGCAGCACCTCATCGTAAAAATCCTGTAGTTGGAAATTAGATTCGTTGAGGTGGGTGATTTCTAAGCGTTCGCAATCATTTACAAAATCGTCCAATTTCTGTCGCATTTCGGGACGTACGAGACCTGTTTCAGGGTCAAAATAGGACAATTCAGGCGACACATCGTGCAAAGATAGATCCAATACAACAAAATCCAAGGCTAATTCTAATCTGCGGAGCCGATCATTGGGGTCGTTGGGGAGTTTTATATCTGGGTCATAAAATTTATAAGGTTTTGTTTGATAGGCTTTTGCAAACAATGACTGATAGTAAGAGATCATCTCTGGAGAAAGATAGCCGTTAACCGCATCAATGGGGTAGCCGTAAATGTTCAGCACTTGGCCAGAGCGAATGAGTGCGGTGGTCATTGTGTCCATGTAATGCGCGATAATAGGTGCTCGGTTCGCACCGTAATAGTCTGAAAAAAAGACTGTTCGTAAACTATCTACATCAATATTGACATTCCACATCAGATGTGCTAACAGAAAAGTTCGCCACTCTGAATTCTCGGCTGGAATGGCTCTGGTGCCTTGCTCAAGAATCATGGGCACGTTGTACTGGTGGAACAATTGCAGGTTTGGCTGCAGCACATGCAGGTTTGGGAAAGGGTCGAGATAGTGTTTGAATTGCACGACATAGTCCCACAGAAAAATGTTGTCGGTGAGAGCTGTCCAGCCTTGTAAATCCTTTACAAAACGCTGTTCTGCAGGATTATCCGCGATAGGGATTTGACGTTGACACTCGATGGAGCAGAACATGACATTGACATTTTTCTCTGGCTGGATGTTTTTTGGTGGGCGACGCGTTTGCAGGTATGCCAAAGTGGAGATGGTTTTGTCGGGGAACCGCTGCGCCACTTGGTTCACGAACCAGACCATTGTGCCGGACGGACCGCCGTAAAGAGAATCTAACTGTCGGCATGCCGCGCATGTGCATGGATTTTCGTTGTCGTTTTGCGATACAGACCAGTACTCCTTCTCTGGATCCTTTTCTATCCGTTTCTCCAAATTTCTGCACAACTCCTCCAAAACTTCTGGATTACTCAAGCATAACTGGCTGTCTTTGATACGTTTACCTTTAATTTCGGAAAACCATTCCGGATGGTTGTCAAAATAGGTTTCCGCAGGAATCAAATGCAGGAATGTGTGTACAAACATACCCCAGTCGCGATTCATGTCGCTGCGATTGTGTAATTTATGCCAATCTGCGTATTCTTGTGAGATATTTGGGAAATACTGCAATGTCTCACGGTATCTGAACGAAGGGTTTTGTATGTCATGTATCGCAATCCTCACTTCCTTCAGCCGGGGATATGTAACGCTGTTTGGGGCGATATAAGTGCATCGTAAATAGTTTTCTAACAGATGATAAACACCATAAAGGGCCGATTTTGGCGCATGGCCGAAAACATAGAGATTATGACCGTCGGTATGCAGTAGAAAACCATCATCCTGAATTTCCGAACCATATTTTGCTCGCAAAGGGTAGCTTTGGTTTACTTCTCCTATGAAAATGGCGTGTTCCCCTTTATATTGGACGTCATTCACAATTTTTAACTCAGTACCAAAGATGAGCCCCCAATACTTTTGCAACTCTTGGGCGGCATGAAGATCTTCAGAGGAACAGTCTATGGGAATAACAATGTTGTAGAGATTGCTATTTTCATGGAACACAATGGGTTGTTGTGCGTATGCCGCGATATGGCAAAATAATATGAAAGCAAATAAGATTTTTTTCATTAGCTGTTTGAGTGTGTGAATCCTGCTCTGTTTTTTACATCACAAACGGTAATCACAGCCATCGCACCCCAAACGATGACGGAAAGTTTGTCGGTGTCGAGGAAGTTGTTTAGAAAACCGTGTGTAAAGTAGGTTACCAAAGCTAATGTTACACACAATGATAAGATTTTCAATAGTTTATCTTCGGAGTAGATGTATGTTTTAATGCCGATGATGAGGAACACGATCACAATGGCGATGACCGTGAGGGCACCGGGGATGCCGGTTTCTGCGCACGGACCGATGTACTCGCTGTGGGCGTTGCCTCCGTCACCGAAGTCTGTGGAGATGATAGTACGGTAGTAGCCTGCTTGGAATGGGGCGTACTCAAATTGGTAAGTGCCAGGTCCCCAGCCGAATACGGGTCTTTCCTCGATCATGCCGAAGGCCGCAACCCAACGATTGATACGCTCCATGTTGGAGGCATCTGTGCTGATATTCGACATGGATTGGATGTGCTCCACGAAATTGCCGGACGAATCCTGACTGTTCCGGCTCATCTTGTAGAGGATGTCATCGGCATAGAAAAAGAGCAGCGCGCCGATAACCAGTCCGCTTGCAACCAGCCAGGATAGCTTGATGCGGAGCTTGAGAATTACGAATACGCCGATAGCCCCTGCCATGCTGAGCCACGCCGCTCGGCTGTAGGAAAGGTAAAAACCAACGAACAGAATAATCGATATGACAATATAAAATATATAGTGTTGTAATTTGTTGCCAGGCAGGAAGATGAACCCCACGGTGATTGGCAGCATGAAGGCCAAGGCGGCACCGTAAGCCGTGTGGTCGTTATAGAATGGTGACATAACGTAGTGCGCATAATGCTCGTCGAAGCCGCTGAGCGCATGTTGGTAAGTGACAATGACGACAATGATGGCCAGCCCAAGGGCATAGCAGTTGAAATAGCGCACTGCGTTTTTCAGATCGTCA
>CAMJXE010000087.1 GCA_946409645.1 uncultured Bacteroidales bacterium | reverse complement strand
TTTTGCGTCTTATCCGATGGTAAAACAGGGTGAAGTAGAGCATGTACAGCGAACCTCCAACCATCATCAATATGCAGAGATAAGCAAAGAAACCGGGCGACCAAGAAGGCGCAGACAGTTTTTCTTTAATGAAAAGAAACGGTACATAAGCGAAAACCAGCGCCCCGAGGAGAGTAGCTATTCTAACAAATGCATTACCGTATTTCTCGAAAAACAACATGGCACATCGTTTCTGATAGAGAGATAGTGTACTACTTCCCTACTGCGCTACCAATTTTTCTATTTCTTCTTGCAGCTTCTCTGACACCGGCACTAACGGTAAACGTAATGCATTGTCAATCAAATCCATAGCAGACATAATGGCTTTCACACCGGCGGGACTGCCCTCTTTGAAGCAATCGACGGTGAGCGGCACCAACTGCTGGTGGATTTTACGCGCTTCGTCCAATTCCTGATCCATGATATGGTGCACCATGTCGGCCACTTTTGCGGGGAACGCATTGGCCATCACGGAGATAAGTCCGTCGGCTCCGGCGGCCATGAGCGGCAGCGTAAGCAGGTCGTCACCGGAAATCACCAAGAATCCATCGGGACGTTTGGCAAGCAGCTGCAGAATCTGCTTCATCATGCCGGAAGCCTCCTTGATGCCCACCACATTCGGACACTCCTCGATGATGCGCAGTGTGGTGGCCGCCTCCAAGTTACAGGAGGTGCGACCCGGCACATTGTAGAGAAACACAGGCATATCCGTGGCAGAGGTAAACGCCTTGTAGTGAGCTATTAATCCCGCTTGTGACGGTTTGTTGTAGTAAGGGGTAACCGTCAGGATGGCATCCACATCAAACTCGGCCAGGTGCTCTAATTTGCGAATCATGAACTGCGTGTTGGGTCCGCCCAGTCCGACCATCACGGGGAGACGGTTGGCGTTAGTGTCTAATATACAGCGTAGTACATCGTCTTTTTCGGGCGGCGCGAGTGTAGGATATTCGCTGGTGGTACCTAACGCAAGAAGGTAATCTACTCCGTTGTCAACCATGCGGTTCACTAACTGTTCCAAACGAGCGAAATCGATGCTTCCGTCTTGATGAAAAGGGGTGATCAGCGCGACACCCAATCCTTTGAATCTGGTGTTGGTATCTTTTTTCATTTTCCAGCGAGTTTTTGGGTGTATGTAAATACCGAAGCGAGGAACTTGGTGTAGTTGCCGCTTTCGGTTTGGATGGTCAGGTCGTAAATATCTTGGTAGTCTGGGCAGCTGCCGATGACGAATTTGGCGTGTGATGTGCGCAGGATGGCCTCGATGGGTGCGTGGTAGCGGTAGTTGAAATCCAGAAGGATGTCAAAATCGCGATTGATGAAGTCAGTGACTTGGATCATGTCTGGTTCGCCGTACCAGCTGAGCTGCTTTTGACAAAAATAGTCGGCCGAGAGTTGTTGCAGGCAATAGAAAGGCACAAATTTCTCGTTGATGTAGCCGATAAGATGCACAACGGTGTTGTTTTGTTGCAGTTGGGTGAAGATTTTAAAGATGGCTTTGTAGGAGTCTTCGTCGGTGATTTCGCACAGCACGCCGATGGTATTCGCATGCTCCAAAGCGCATACTTCCCGAATAAGGTCGGGTTTTTTCGCCTTGAGGCGCTTCTGTAAGAAATAATTCTTTATCTTTGCGAACATACAAAACAGTCTTTCTAAAAGCGTGCAAAGATACAAAAAATGTGGTATGGGTAGAATAAATCTACGGCAAGAAAATGCAGAGGGACATCCTTTTTTTGGGGTTAGAAACCGAGCCATTGGTACATCACCAAAGCAGTGGCGATGGCGGCATTGAGCGACTCGGCGGTGGGACGGTCTTGCACGGCTGCTGAGATGGTGATGCGCTGTGTAACAGTCTGAGCCACCTCGTCGGAGATGCCGTTCGATTCGTTTCCGATGACCACGATGTCGGACGGACGGAAATCGAGGGTGCGGATGTCCTCACCGTTAAGGAAGGTACCGAGAATACGTCGGCGGGCACTCTCTTCACGCAAAAAAGTGGCCAACGGCCTCTTATGCATATACACGTGCGCGAAGGATCCCATGGTGGCCTGGATAGTCTTGGGATTGTAAATTTCGACGCAGTCGGGGGAACAGACGATGTGCTGGATTCCGAACCAGTCGGCGGTGCGGATGATGGTGCCGAGGTTGCCGGGGTCGGAGATGTGGTCGAGGGCGAGTACGCGCTCTTCGGCGGGAATGTCGGGAAGTTTTGTGCGTTGCTGCGCGATGGCCAAGAGTTCCGGCGGGGTCTGCATGGTGCTGATGCGCGACATCTCCTCAGCGGTGATTAGGGTGGGGGAGTGGCGTTGCAACCAATTGTTGTCATGGAGTGCCGCCTCCGTGGCAAAAACCTCCTCCACCTCAAAGTCGGAAGAACACAGCATCTCAACACTCTTATATCCCTCGACGATAAACAGTTGGCTTTCGTCACGGAACTTTTTCACGTGCAATTTGCGGATTTGGGAAATACGGTTCTTGCTGATCATGTAATGGCTATAGGTTATTGATGCAGGTGTTAGAGGCGCAAAATTTTACGCCTCTACATCGAGCGTTTTACGCCATCCCCCTCGAATTCCTGAATTCTCCGTTTGTACTCCTCCTGGATTGGGATGGACAGGTGGGTGGTGCGGTCGAAGCCGGAGAGGACGCTGTAGCAGGTGGTTTTCACGGTATTGGTCTTGGTTTCGCGGAGCTGTTGAATCATTTTCAGACTTTTATGACCGATTTCCACGATTTTGGATTCGCAGACGAGCAGGTCGTGGAATTCGATGGGCGCAGCGAAGTCAAGTTCTATATGCACCAAAACCAGGTCGATGGTTTTCCAATCAACCTGGTTTTGTAGCACTTTTTCCAAATAAAAACTCCGTCCGAAATCAAAATAATGGCATTGAACACCGTTATTGACGTGGACGAAGGGGTCTAAATCACTCATCCGTACCTGTATGGGAACGGACACGCGGAAAGGCGTTTCGTTGATGAGTGGTTTAGAGGGCATTGATCTTCTTCATCAAACCTGACTTCAGGTTGGCGGCTTTGTTTTTGTGGATCATGCCTCTCTTGGCGAGCTTGTCGATCATAGCGGTCATGTTGGACAGCTTTGCGGAAGCTTCGCTCTTGTCGCTGATAGCGCGAATGTCTCTCAACGCGTTACGCATGGTTTTGGAGTAGTAACGGTTGGCTAATCTCTTTCTTTCGTTTGCTCTAATTCTCTTTAAAGATGACTTGTGGTTTGCCATTATTTTCTAACTATTTTTAATTTTTTACGTTCTGAATTTTCGAGCGGCAAAAATAGAATTTTTTTGCACATAATCAACCCGTTGCGAAAAATATTTTTCAACAGAAAAAAGCGGCGCTGTTAACAGAAGAGACGGGGTGAATCCCGTCTCTTCAAGAAAGTGGTCCCACAAGGGCTCGAACCTTGGACCCGCTGATTATGAGTCAGCTGCTCTAACCAACTGAGCTATGGGACCCGACAGTCGTACTGCCAAAATTTCAGGCGGCAAAGATACACTTTTTTTCAAAACGTCCAAATGTGACTTTTGCTTTTGGTCATCGGTTTGGTTATAGGCAAAATTCAAAGTCAAAAAAATGTATCTTTGCCGATTGAAATAAGCAAATACAATGGCAAGTGCTGCAAAACATTTTCTGCCGATTACCAGAAAAGAGCTCGACTTCTTGGGTTGGGATTACGTGGATGTCATCCTCGTGAACGGGGATGCCTACGTTGACCATCCTTCGTTCGGGGCGGCGGTCATCGGGCGCGTACTCGAACGCGAAGGTCTGCGCGTGGCCATCCTACCACAGCCTAACTGGCAGGACGATTTGCGGGATTTCCGCAAACTCGGTACCCCGAGGCTCTTTTTCGGAGTTACCTCCGGGAATATGGACTCGATGGTGAACCACTACACTGCCAACAAACGGTTGCGCAGCGACGATGCCTACACCGCTGGCGGCAAGGCGGGATTCCGTCCCGACTACGCCACTACCGTCTATTCCCGCATCCTCCGGCAGCTTTTCCCCGACACACCGATCGTGCTCGGCGGGGTGGAAGCCTCCATGCGTCGCCTCTCCCACTACGACTACTGGAGCGATTCACTCAAACCGTCTATCCTCATTGACAGCCAGGCAGATGTATTGGTCTATGGTATGGGTGAACGTCCTATTTTACAATTAGCCCGGCTGATGCAACAGCCCGATTGGTGCAGCCATCTGCACGAATGTTCCCAAATCGCTTATATAGATAATAGTATCGGCAAATATCAAGCCGAAAATCCGATTCTGTTGCACGATTTCGCCGAGGAGCAGAAAGACAAACACAAGTATGGGGAAAATTTCGTGGCGATGGAGAAGGAGTCGAACAAACGCACGCAACGCACGCTGATCCAACCTTATACGGACAAGTTCGTGGTGGTTCGTCCGCCGTTTCCCGTGGCCACCGAAGCGGAAATGGACAGTTTCGCACTCTTCGACCGCATGATGAACGCGCCGCACCCTAAGTACTTGAAACGCGGAGATATCCCCGCCTTCGAGATGATCAAGAATTCGATTACGATTCATCGTGGTTGTTTCGGTGGTTGCAGCTTCTGTGCCATTGCAGCGCACCAGGGCAAGTCCATTGCCTCCCGATCGGAAGAGTCCATCATGCACGAGGTGGAAGACTTGGTGCAACGTCCTTACTTCAAGGGACATATCAGTGACCTGGGCGGTCCGTCGGCCAACATGTACCGCATGCACGGTCAGGATTTGTCGAAGTGTGAGAGATGTCCGCGTCCCTCCTGCCTGGTTCCGAATAAGTGTCCCAACCTGCAGCCCGACCACCACGAAATCACCGCCCTCTACCAGAAGGTGATGAACACCAATGGCGTGAAGCACATCACCATTGGAAGCGGCATTCGCTATGATATGTTGCTGACCGACAACGAGAAAGAGAAGGAGCGATTAGGCCTGCGAGATTATCTGCGGCAGGTGGTGCGCCACCACGTCTCGGGACGCATGAAGGTGGCTCCCGAACACACGGATGCGGAGGTTTTGGCCTTGATGCGGAAACCCTCTTTCGAGCATTTCCTGGATTTCCTGAAGGATTTCAACGCCGAAAACCACAAATGCGGCAAAAACCAACAGCTGATCCCCTATTTTATCGCCTCTCACCCCGGTTGCACCATAGAGAAAATGAGCAACCTGTGCGACATCACCCACAAATTCCACCTCATGACCGATCAGGTGCAGGACTTCACACCCACCCCCATGACCTACGCCACAGCCATGTATTACCTTGGTTATGACCCCTATACGGGCAAGAAGGTATATATCCCCAAGAGCAAGCAGGAACGGCAGGACCAGCACCTCTTTTTCTTTGCCTATAAACCCGAAAATCGCCAGAGAATCAATCAATTGCGTGGAAATCGTCCGGGAAAACCGCGGAAATAAACCGACTACATCAATGGTTTGAAGATGTATTCTAACTCTTTAACCGTTTTGAACTCTTTGTTGGAAAGTCTTACGTTAACTTTTGCGGGCTTTCCATTCGGTCGGAATGCAGTTAACCCATTGACTGATATGTTGTTAATATATCCTACAGGCTTTTTGAGTTCGCTCAATGTGCCAGTAGGTTCATAGAGGTTCAGAGTGCGCACCATCGCGGGCGCAATTACTGTTAAGTTGTTGATTGTCAGGTTTGGCCAGCATTTAACACTCAACTCGGGGCGCGCATTGTCGGCGGTGTCGAGCAGCATCACGTTAACTAACGAGTGGTATCGTGGTGTAAGTTCGAATGTGCAGTTGTTCATTTCGATGTCGAAAGGTGTATAGGCATTGTAGCTGGAGCGAATGCGTACGGGAATGCAGTCGATGAATTGGCACGAGTCGAAGGTCAAGGTGCCGTACATGGAGGAAAATTGGGTTTGCCGTTGACGCAACGTGCAGCGTTGCAGAAGCGCGTCGCGGCCATAGCAGTGTATGTCGAAACGGTTGAGGTCGCAATCTGCCAACGTTGTGTTAGAGAGGTTGTTAGTGCCAAATACGCCCCAATTTCCGTCGGCAGTTACCCGCTCGAAGTGGGTGTCCCAAAGGTTGTTCAGCGAGAAAGCGTAGCCCCAATCGCGCCAACGGCCGTAACCGGAATAGGTGCCGTCAACCGTCACGTCGCGGAAAAAGACCCTCACGGAATTGCTTATTCCGAATACTGCGTCGGCAATCATCTTGCTCTTTGGGGTGGTCACATGCACGTTCTCCACCAGCACGTTGTGTTGTCCACTGATATGGAGACAATAGGTCTTGTAGTCAGATATTTCCGTGCGGTGTAGGGTCAGTCCGCGGAAGACTTTCTGCGCAGTATCGACCACGGCATACGTGGCGCCGAGGTCGGTGGAGTCAGTGTTCCACGGTGCGATAGGAGTATTCACTGCATATCCATCATGTATCCAAAGAATATCCTGTCGATAGACGCGATAGCCGTAGCCAATGCGTTCGGTCCAAGGCTTTTGATCTCTGAGAATCAGCAATATATCGCCAGTACTAAGCTCAGGGACCGTGTGGAAATCGCCGTTGTCCACCATCTCTTTCGGCAGTGAAAGGTCGTTTGTTGAGTTGTACATGGCGAAGAGTGCTCCATGTCGCTCTCGATTCGTGACATAAAGGGTCAAGCCGCCAAAATCGGTGCGTGGTCCTATCGGAATGCTTTGATAATCAGGAGGGAGAACAATGTCTAACGTGTCGATTCCGTCGTAATTCACCTCCAAACCATAGTTACGCGCCTCCACATGGGCTTTGTAAAGAGCCCAATAACGGTCGATACCGTCCGTAGCTTCGCGAAGCCCGAAATCAAACGGTGAAATTTGCGCCATACAAGGAGAAAAAAAATCGAGAAATAGGGTCAGAAAAATGATTGCCAACCAAGACGGAGAAGGGTGTTTCATATACGCAATCTGATTTGAACATTCTTTCTTTGTTGATTATCAGAATTTTATATTAAAAAATAGGATATTTTTTTTCAAAACAAAAATACAATTTTTTTCAATCGAAATAATTATGACGTATATCGTTAATGATATTATGTGTATCTTTGCCGCCATAATATAAATATTGTAAAAAATGAAAAACATCACCAAAGTTGTCGTCGCGCTTTGCGGCATCGTGCTTCTCCTCGCGGGATGCAGAACCAAAATGGACCCTCATGCGTTCAACACCATCACATCGCTGTCGCAGATCACCCCGTCCGAGATCCAAACCCAGAATTTGACCTTGGCCGACTCCATTACAGTGAAAGGTGTGAACGGCACCGTCAAGATGGATATCGACTTTCCTGAATCTGGTAATTTTTTTGTACTCAATAATATAAGAGAATGGATGTCGGAGCAGATGGGCGGCACCTATGAAGGGCGTGCCGAAGATGGCAATCGGATGTTGAATCACTACAAGAACTCAACCTTGACGGATTTTCAGGAGAATATAATCCCTGATATGCCTCCAGTTCCCGATATTGCTTGCTATAAAGATATTAAAATCAAGAAGTTGCAAGAGACCGACCGCTTTGTTACTTTTGTATATACACAGGAGGGTTACTCTGGTGGCGCTCACGGCTGGTATACGATGGAAGGGCAGACGTTCCGCAAATCAGATGGACGTCGCATTGATTATGACATTTTCCGTTCGGAATCGATGGATGAGTTGGCGGATTTGATTAAAGATAACATCTTCACACAATATTTCGAGGCCGACAGGGAGCAGTTCGAAAACTCATTGACAATGGAGAACAATGACATTTTCCCGCTGCCTGTGAGTGCGCCCATTTTCCGTGAGGACGGTGTGGAGTTCGTCTATCAACAGTACGAAATCTCCTGTTACGCCGCGGGCCTTCCCGCATGTGTGATTTCCTACGATCTCATCGAGCCCTTCCTGACGCAGGCTGGCCGCTCGCTCGTCGGCGCTTCACACGTGGCGGAGAATTAATTGTCGGAAAAAATCTCGCAAAAATATGAAACGGATTCTCACAAAGCTTATCGCTGTCGTGATGGTTTGCGGCAGCCTTCATGGCCTGGCGCAAAACGATAGCGTCACGCTCTATTTCGACACGAAGGAGCTACCGAACCTCATCTATTGTCTGCCCGCGCCGCCCGACACCATCGGCGAGGATTTCGCCCACGACATCATGCGCTACATGTGGGGCAAGACGCAACGGAACGACGCGGCCCGCACCGCCATTGCCGTGCGCGATGCCGTTTGGTCATTTGACGCCCTCATGGACGAACTCAGCGTGCCTTTCGGATTGAAGATCTCGAAAGAAGGCACCCCCGAAATTTACAAGCTGGTGGTCAACAGCCTTTCCACCATCGACCAGATGCGCGTGGAGCCGAAGGCCTATTACATGCGCAAACGCCCGTTCGTGCGCTTCCAGGAGCACATGTACACCGTGTATGAGGAAGCCGATCTGAGAAACGAAGGCTCCTATCCGTCGGGACATAGCCAGCGCGGCTATGCGGGGGCCCTTCTGCTTTCCGAGGTCAATCCCGACAACGCCAATGCCATCATGGCTCGCGGCTACATGTACGGCGAAAGCCGCGTCATCGTGGGCGCCCACTGGCAGAGCGATGTGGATGCCAGCCGTCTCGGTGGATCCATTGGCCTTGCCCGCTTGCACACCAGTCCGGAATTCCTCGCACAGCTCGCAAAGGCGCAGGACGAGTTCAAACGCTTGACCGGAAAGATGTCGCCCGCCGACGATGCTGCCCAATTCGTGAACCTCGCGGACGCCGTTCCGCTTGCCATTTTGGAAATCCGCTACCACAGCACCTACAACTTCGTGGGGACACGCATCGACGGTTACCAAGAGCCTGTCGCGCTGATGACCCGCCGTGCCGCCGACAGTCTCCGCGCCGTGAGCGAAGACCTGCTGAAGATGGGCTACCGGCTCAAGATTTACGACGCTTACCGCCCGCAGTGCGCCGTTGACCACTTCGTGCGTTGGGCCGCCGATATCACCGACACGCTGATGAAACCCTACTTCTATCCCGACGTGCCCCGCGACAAACTCTTCGAACTGGAATACATCATGGAAAAGAGCGGCCACACCCGCGGATCCACGGTCGATCTGACCCTCTTCGACATGCGCACCGAAAAAGAGGTCGATATGGGCGGCACCTTCGACTGGTTCGGCCCCGAGAGCCATCCCGACTTCTGCGGGAATCCGAATACAGGCCAATACACGGGCGACAACAGCTCCAGTCCCGCCGGCCGCAGTATCACCAAGGAACAGTTCGACAACCGCATGATTCTTCGCGACGCCATGTTGCGCCACGGTTTCAAACCCCTCGGCAGCGAATGGTGGCACTTCACCCTGAAGGACGAGCCTTTCCCTAACACCTATTTCACGTTCCCGGTGAAGACGTTGTGATTTAGGGAATAGGGAATAGAATGTGGCTTTATCAGCCTCGATTTTGTCAATGCGCTCACGAAGTGCTGCTTTCATTTCCTCGTGTTATATCATTTTTTTGTAACTTTGCCGATTAATCAATTAATGTTATTATGAAAAACAAATACGTTGCATTTTTTATATGGATGGCGGTGTTTGTTGCCCCGTTTTCCGGATTTGCGGAAACGGCCAAGTCCCCTCTTGAAGTTACCGACATCGTTTTGTCCAGTCCGGACGGAAAATTAGGACTGGCTTTCGAAGTCGTTGACGGCGTGCCCACCTATTCGTTGTTCCGCAACGGCAACCCCGTGGTGCGGCCTTCCAGGATGGGCTTCACCCTCGAGTGGCGCGACGACCTCGCACACGCTTTCGTGCTGAAGGACAAACAGTACAGCAGTTTCGACGAGACATGGGAGCCCGTTTGGGGAGAGGAGGCCCGCATCCGCAACCACTACAACGAGATGCTCGTGACGCTGGAGCAGCCCATCGGCAGCGTGGCAAGCATGGACCACTCGACGGAGAAACGTCCTACCGTGATGCAGATCCGCTTCCGTCTCTACAACGACGGTTTGGGATTCCGCTACGAGTTTCCAGACCTGTTGCCCGCCAACCTTTACCCGGGAAACATATACAATGCGCTTGTTTGCTTCTGGTTCAAGGAGGAACTGACCGAGTTCGCGATGACTGGCGACCACACCGCCTGGTGGATTCCCGGAGACTACGACACGCAGGAGTACAACTACACGCAATCGCGGCTGTCGGAAATCCGCACTTTGTGGGATGTCAGCCACAAAAACGGCGGCTGGCCGTGGACCGCGTTCTCGAAAACGGGCGTGCAGACGGCTATCCAGATGAAGACCGACGACGGCCTCTATATCAACATCCACGAGGCGGCCACCCTCGATTTCCCGACCTTACATCTCGAATATATGGACGAGTTGTCCACCAACCCATGGGACACGATGTCTTCTGTTCCTCGCCTGAATCTAACCAGTAAAAGTCAAAAGTCGCATACCTTCCGCGCGTGGTTGTGTCCGGATGCAACCGGCTACAAAGGCCGCATCCAGGCACCTTGCACCACCCCGTGGCGTACCATCATGGTGTGCGAAAAGGCCACCGATGTGCTCGCCTCGCGCCTCATCCTCAACCTCAACGAGCCTTGCGCTATCGAGGATGTCTCCTGGATTCACCCCGTGAAGTATATGGGCGTGTGGTGGGAGATGATTTCCGGCAAGAGCACCTGGAACTACACCGACGATTTCCCGTCAGTGAAACTTGGCCAGACCGACTACGTTCACGCCACCCCCAACGGCACGCACGGTGCCAACAACTCCAACGTGCGCCGCTATATCGACTTTGCCGCTGCCCACGGTTTCGACGGGCTGCTCATCGAAGGATGGAACATCGGTTGGGAAGACTGGTACGGTAAGCAGAAGGAGTTCGTTTTCGACTTCCTCACGCCGTATCCCGATTTCGACCTGCCCGCACTGAACCAATACGCCCACGAGAAGGGCATCCGTTTGATCATGCACCACGAGAGTTCCGCTTCCACCGTCAATTACGAGCGTTGGATGGAACAGGCCTACACGCTGATGAACCAGTACGGCTACAACGCAGTGAAGGGCGGCTATGTGGGCACTATCATCCCCTTTGGCGAGGGTCACTACAGCCAGCCCATCAACAACCACTACCACTACGCTGTCGTGGAGGCTGCCAAGCACCATATCATGGTCAA
>CAMJXE010000086.1 GCA_946409645.1 uncultured Bacteroidales bacterium | reverse complement strand
CAGCTTACGCCGTTGCATCTCCCGCCATCGAGGGTTACACCGCCAGCATCGACACTGTGGAGGGCACCATGGGAACTGAAAACATCAACGTGAACGTCACATACACCATCAACTACTACAATATCACCGTCAACGTCAGCAATGACACACCTTGGGGAACTGTAACAGGCTATGGCAGTTTTGCTTACGGCAGCACCGATACACTTACCGCCATTCCCAACGAGCATTACCTTTTCGTAGGTTGGAGTGACTTCAACACCGACAATCCACGTATCATCACTGTCACACAAGACAGTAGTTTCACCGCATACTTCATTCCTGAGACCTTCGAGATCAATGTCAGCAGCAATGATGAAACCATGGGAACTGTAAACGTAAATATTGAAGGACCAGTAACTTTCAACACTGCGATAATCATCACAGCAATCCCTGCTCCTCACTATCATTTTGTTAGCTGGAGTGATGGAAATACTGACAACCCACGCACTATTAATGTGACACAAGCCTTGAACTTGACCGCCATCTTTGAAATAGATCAGCACAACATCACTGTGGTAAGCAACAATGAAAACATAGGCACAGTCGAGGGTGGCGGCACTTTCGATTACGGCACCCTCATCTCCATCAGGGCAATTGCCCGCGAAGGATACGAATTTGTATCTTGGAATGATGGCAACACCGATAATCCACGAACCATTACGGTAGAACAGGACAGCAGCTTTACCGCCATCTTCCAGCTGTTAGACAACATTAACGATATGCTGTTGTCAAAAGTAAGCATTTACAGTTACAACGACCAGATTGTTATCAACAATGCCGCAGGATTCTCAGCACAAATCTTCGACATGACGGGACGACTGATTATACACGAGGCTGTCATCAATCAGTCCAGACATCAATACAGCATCACCGTTGACGGCATTTATCTTGTAAGAGTAGGCGAAACATTGTTCAAGAAGGTAATTATCACAAGATAAAAGAAAGTTAGCGACGGTGCATGCACCGTCGCTAATCTCATATTTCAACTTATCATTCGCTTTTCACGACTGCGTCCCGCGGTCGCATACACGTGATGTTTCTTTCTACCTAACCACTGACCACTAAAACCTAACCCCTATTTCACAATGAAGTGCAGGCGGTTGAAGACATTGGTTTCGGAGGTGCCGGAATCGAAATCAAGGGAAAGGATATTCATTTTGGGATAGATTTTCTTCACTCGTTTTTCTATACCTTTGGAAATCACATGGTTGGCAATACAACCGAAGGGTTGGAAGCTGAGCACATTATTCACCCCGTTCTCGGCAAAATTGGCGATTTCAGCGGGAATCAGCCAGCCTTCGCCAAAATTGGCAGCCAGGTTAATGATTTTCTCCGCAGCCTTGGCATCTTTGAACAAATCGGCAAAGGGACGGTAATAGCGATAACGGCTACAGATACGGTCGAACTTGCGGGTGTAGAAACGCACCAGCTTGTACAAAGCGTCGCTCATCCAAAGCGGCATTCCTGGTTTCTTGATATTTTGTTTTTTGTTGATATGATTATTGACAAAACTGTTAATGAAGAAGTTATACATGGAAGGAGCCACCACCTCAATATGGCGGTCGGCCAGCCAATCCAGGATATGACGATTGCTGAACGCATTGTATTTCAAGTATATCTCCCCTACTACACCCATCACCGGAATATTGTCATTTTCTTCTGTGATTTCGGCAAAATCCGTCACAGCATGGTCTAATATGCGGTATAATTCAGAAGGACGGTTTTGTTCGATAGCCTGCCCAGCATGGCGCAAATAGGCAGCATGGAGACGCTTGGCGGCTCCCTTTTCTTTTTCTCTTGCCACTGCCGGATAATATAATTTGCCAAGGCAGTCGCCAAACAGGAGCATCAACAGAGCTTTACGCATCACCTTGGCCCAGGGCAGGTCAAAACCGGGTTGTTCGTTGCTGATGTCATCGCCGAAAGCCACCGACACCACAGGCACCTTCTCGAAACCAGCCGCCACCATAGCGTTCTTTATCAAGGCGATATAATTTGAGGCACGGCACTGTCCGCCCGTTTGTGTAATCGCCACCGCCGTTTTGTCCAAATCGTACTGACCGCTCTTCAAAGCGGTGAGAATACTGCCCGTCACAATAGTGGCAGGATAACACACCTCATTGTTGGCATAGCGCAAACCCTGCTCCGTGGATTCCGTCGTAGGAAGCGGCAAATTGACCAAATTATAGCCCATGTGCTTGAACACCGAGGGTAATAACTCCGAGTATCCTTCCGCAAAATATGGTGCCAGAATGGTACGCTGCCTATCCTCCGGCATGAACAATTTGGTAGTAACCCTTGGTCGTTTGTTCAACTCAGAAGATTTGAACTGCAAACTTTCCACTAACGAACGGATGCGAAGACGTAAGGAGCCGATGTTGTTCACATCATCTATCTTCAAGATAGTTAGATTTTTACCACTACGATTCAGAATTTCCTTCACCTCATCAATGATGAACGAATCGGGACCACAGCCAAAGGATGTAAGTTGGACAATATGAATATTGTCCTGACTTTCAGCCACATAATGCGCCGCCTTGAAAATACGGTTGGGGTAAGCCCATTGCGACACCCCATGCATTTGTCCATATACTTCATTATCAGAACGATAAGTAACATTCTCCGTAATCACATCAATGCCCATATCACTGATACTGTCGGAGATTTTATGCTGAATCAGCGGGTCGATATGATACGGACGGCCAGCCAACAAAATGACCATACGCTGCTCTGTTCGAGCCTTATCCACTATCTCTATCGCACGCTCATGCAAACGATCCATATAGGCCTTCTGACTTTGCAAGGCTTTGTCTATCGCATTCTTAATCAAATTTTTAGGAACGCCTATCGACAGCAGATACTCCGTACAGCTTTTACGTAGCAGTTTCTCATCGTTGAAAGACATGACCGGTGCGTCCAAGGGCAGTTGGAAACGCTCTTCCGGATCAATGGAACTCTTGATTACATCCGAGTAACCAGCCACAATCGGGCAATTATAGCTGTTGCGGGAATTAGGGTCTTCTTTCTGCTCATAAATCACGTAAGGATAGAAAATCCTATCCACTTTCTGTTCTATCAGACTATAAATATGTCCATGCATCACCTTGGCCGGAAAGCAGATATTGTCGGCCATGATGGAACGGATGCCTTTCTCGTAAATCTTGTTGGTGGAAGGCGGTGAAAGCACCACCTGGATGCCACAATTGGTGAAGAGCTCATGCCAGAAGGGATAATTCTCGTAAATACCCAAAGCACGTGGAATGCCGATACGCATACGGGCCTGTTCTTTAGGAACTATCGGGCGTTTGAACAACAAATCCAGCTTCTCGCGATGCTGATTAATGCCTTTGACAAAAGAATCGGACTTGTTGGAATAGATTTTCTCGCAGTTATTGCCAGTATAAAAAGTATTTCCATTGGAGAACACCAGTTTTTTCACCTGGCAATGATTCTCGCAGCCCGAGCATGTTTCCATCTCCACAGCAGAGGTCTGGGTAGCAATCATGTCGGCCAGCGACAGCACCTTGCTGTCAGTTTGGCGGTTTCTGGCATACAAAGCCGCGCCGTATGCTCCCATCAGCTCTGGCACATTCGAGAAGAACACACTCTTGCCCGACATCAGTTCCAGGGCACGCACAATGGACAGATTCTTGAACGTTCCTCCCTGCACCACTATATGTTCGCCCAATTCACTGATATTCTTTATTTTAAGAACTTTGTACAAACAATTTTTCACCACTGAATAGGAAAAACCCGCAGCAATATCCGCCACATCGGCACCTTCCTGCATAGCCTGCTTCACCTTGGAATTCATAAAGACAGTACAGCGTGTACCCAGGTCGTAGGGATGGTTTGCCAGACAAGAGATACGGGCAAACTCAGCCACAGGATATTTCAAGATATTGGCGAAATTCTCGATAAAGGAACCGCAGCCCGAAGAACAGGCCTCGTTGATTTCGAGCCGTGTAATGCTCTTATTCTCAACATAAATGGCCTTCATGTCCTGGCCACCGATATCGAGCACAAACGACACTTCCGGGTCGATGGTGCGAGCGGCCAGATAATGCGCCATGGTTTCCACCACGCCATCGTGCAGATTATATGCTGTTTTAATCAGATTCTCGCCATAACCCGTAGCGGCACTGCCCACCACATTTATCTTCTTATGATGTTTCTCTGCTTCCTCTTTCAAACGGGCTAAAGCCTCACCAAAAGCCTTGAAACTGTCACCTTTGTTGCGGCTATAATCCGAGAAAATGATGCGACCTTCTTTGTCCACCAGCACCAATTTGGTCGTAGTAGAGCCCGAGTCAACACCCAGGTAACAGTCCTCGGATTCAAGATTCTCCCAGTCGATGGTAGGAATAAAAGTAATACTCTTCTGTTTTTTCCAATTTTCCAGATCCTCTTCCGACGAAAACAGAGCCGGCAGGCAGCCGACATGCTCTTGCTGTTTCTGTTCCTGCTGATGATCGCGGAACAGGCGCACAAAATCGGACAAGGTGATGCTCTGTTCTATATCCTCCATGGCGATGAGTGCACTGCCCCATGCGGGAATCAGCTCCGGACGCTCAGGCATAAGCACATCCTCTTCCTTCAGTTTCAGCAGGCGTATAAAGGCCTCCTTCAGTTCTGACAGGAAGGCAAAGGGACCGCCACAGAAAAACACCTTTGGCAAAATATCGTTTCCACGGGCCAACGAGCTGATAACCTGAATAGCTACCGCATTGAAGACCGACTTGGCGATATCGTTGCGGCTCACATTGCGGCTGGCCAGGTTCTGGATGTCGGTCTTTGAGAAAACCCCGCAACGCGAGGCGATAGGATACACATTATCAGCACTTTGCGCCAGTGTGTTCAACTCTTTGGTCTCAATTTCCAGCAAAGCGGCGGTCTGGTCGATAAACGCACCAGTTCCGCCAGCACAGCTACCATTCATACGGATATCGGGAATCTTGCCTTCCTCGAAGAAAATCATCTTGCTGTCCTCACCGCCCATATCTATGAAAGTGCGCACCTCAGCATGTTTTCGCTTCACATACTCGGCGGCGGCAATGACTTCCTGTGCGAAGCGGATACCTAACTGCTTTGTATAGCCCATAGCAATGGAACCAGTCATCACCACCTTCACATTGCACTGTCCCAAGGCCTTGTACAACTCCTTGTAAATCAAGTAGCCTGTCTGTAGAATTGCCGTATTGTGGCGTTTGTAGGACGAAAAAACGAGTTCTCCCTGTTCGTCCAGCACCACCAGTTTGAAGGTCGTCGAGCCTATATCAATACCTACGGAGTATGTCGGGTCTGTCATACGTGTTTTTCTTTGGGGCCGCAAAGATACAAAATTTAAAGTTGCACTCATACCATAAATTTAAACAAATCTGTTTCCACAGTTCATCCGTCTTCCACATTTGATAATGCAAAAATAAGGCGATTAAAACAGACAAAAAAGAGTAAGAAAAAATATAAATTGAGCAATTTCGACTATAAAAACAGAAATTTCATTACCTTTGCAGCTTAAAATTAGTCAGAAATAAATCCGCCATAAAACTCTCACACTATGCGGAGGCAGATAAATTTTCATAACAAGATGCGATGCATCCGAAAAAAGCAGGAATATGCCAAATAAAAATTTGTTTTCACAGACATCCGTAGGAATTATATTATGCACAGCAGGTGAAATGGAGGTGATATTGAATGAACAGCCCTACAAGATTGTCAGGGGTTCATACTTTCTCATCAGTCCATTGGTAAAAAAAACGGTTATTTCTCGCAGTGATGACTACCAAGAACTGGAAATACGGGAGAATGTGGAACGCTTTCACCGCATCTTACACAGGATGAGCAGCGTTTTAGGAAAGCTTTCTATACCGGACCATCCGCTCATGCAGGCAGATGAGGCCACACTAAAGCTGATGATTGAGCATCACGACGAGATTCTCCACTACCGCAAACAGCTCAGCGACAGCACTGAAGAGACAGACAGGATTTTATACGAAATACTATTGGAGCATGCCATTCAGGGGCTTTGGTTGAAAGCCATCGAATACTATTACCAGCACCATGAGCACACTCAAAATCCAAAAAGGCATTATTCTCACGTCACCACCTCTTTTTTCATGCTTGTCAACCAAGAATTCAGAGAACATCGGAGTGTAAGATACTATGCGGAAAGCGCACGGCTTTCCACCGGCTATTTTTCCCATATCATCAAAAGCGAGACAGGTTATACACCCATGCAATTAATCATTTTGGTTACCATCAACAACGCCAAATTGCTTTTAAGCAACACCACGATGAGCATAAAAGAAATCGCCGACGAGTTGGGTTTTCCCGAACAATTCACATTCAGGAAATATTTCAAGCAACATACCGGCATCTCCCCAAAAAGTTTCAGAAAACAAGTGGAAGCATACCGATAAAGCTGTATTGCATCAGGGCAAGAAGCCTGCCCTTCATAACGCTTCCGCCTCGTCATGTCGGTATTGCCTCCACACACACAGCATCATGGTTTGAAACAAAAACTTGTGACTTGCAATTACACATCACCGTATGGCACGCTATCTTCCGCCGCCATAGGCAATGTCTCTTCGTGTGTCGAATATAAATAGATAACTGGAGAGGATGGTTTCACCTCATTCTCAACAACCCTATTCTTCTTGAAATTCTCCGCCTGCTCGAAGATAGCATTGTATGCCTTATCTCTCGGGTCTTTGGGAGGGAAGTCGTATTTTGCAAGAGTAAGAATAATTTGAACTTTTAAAGCCGCCTTCGTATCGGCTTTCTTGTTCCAATCAATAAAACGAGTCTTATCGTCTACAACTTCCTTAACATCTTTTGCCATACTAACATACTGCTCCTCAGTATATTTGTTCACAAAATCATATTGCTCTGCCACCGATTTCAAAATATCGTAGAAAGCCTTCACTTCAATATCCGGAATGCCGTCCGGCAAAACGCTGTCTTTCTTGATTTCTTCGAACAAATCGGCCAGCTGTTTGGCGACTTCGGTCACGATTTCGTCGGCCAGCACGATGTCGTCGGAGCGGTCGTTGTAGATGTCAATGATTTCGTTCAGACGCTCAGTAAAGCTGACGGCTTTTACTTTGTTCACCTTCTTCACGCTGTCAATCACACGCTTGAGTAGCTGTTCCATCAGCTTGACTTTCGTGTTCTTGTACGGCAGGTTTTTCAACTTGTCCATATACTGTGATGCCAGCAGGTCGATCTGCTTGGCATCGTTGAGCTGCAGGTTGTTGATGGCCACCACCTCTTCCGAAATCAAGGCCTCGTTGACCAACTTCAGCACATGGCGGTTCATCTGCGTGGCATCGGGCGACACACCCGTGGTGGTCTTGAATATGATGGAACGAACGGCCGTGAAGAAATGCACATCGTCAATCTCCTCCTTTGTGATTCGTTCGTCATTATTGCACATATTGTAGGCCGACTTCATGATAAGGGTGTGCTTCATAAAGCGCTTCTCGGTCTCTTCGGTTTGCTGGATGTATTCGGCAGACATCTGCAGGGCATTCAATTGTTCCAACGGTGTACCCATAAAGAACCTGCTGTACTCAAAACCCGTAAACATACGTCTAAGCAGATCCAGTTCGTCTTTGAACAGCTTCACGGCATTGTCGATGGTTTCCACCGGTGTCTCGTTCTGTCCGCCGTTGGCATATTTTTTCATCGCCTGGTTGAACTTCTTCTTGATGCCTAAATAATCGACAATCAAACCTTTATCCTTGCCCGGATAGTTTCTGTTCACACGACTGATGGTCTGTATCAGCGTATGCATTTGCAACGGCTTGAAGCAGTACATGGTATCCAAACAAGGCACATCGAAGCCCGTAATCCACATGTCCACCACGATGGCAATCTTGAAGTTTGACTTCTCCTCCTTGAATTGCAAATCGAGTTTCTTGCGCTCTTCGTCGGTGCCCAGCAGCTTGTACAGTTCGGGATTGTCATCTTTCTGACGGATGCAGACCAACTTGATTTTCTCGATGGGCTTGATCTTTTCCGCTTCTTCTTTGGTCAGCTCTTCGCCATCGCCACAGATTCTCACCTCTGCCCACTCAGGCCGCATGGCGACAATCTCTTTGTAGATGGCGAAACCGATCTCACGGGTGGCGCAGACAATCATGGCCTTGCCCTTGACGGTACTGCCTTCATCCACGCGCCGTTCGTAGTGCTGCACAAAATCCACCGCCAGACGGTGAATGAGGTCAGGACTGTTGAGCAAAATGCTCATCTGCGTCATTGCCCGCTTGCTCTCCTCAATTTGGTATTCCGACGAGCCCTCTTCCGCACATTGGTCGTAGTAGGCCTCGATTTGCTTGATGAGCTCGCTGTCTGCAATAACACGCGACGCACGGCCTTCGTAGAGGATGGATTTGGTGATGCCGTCCTCCACGGCTTCTATCATTGAATATTCATCCACGACAGCGCCAAAGACCTCCATCGTAGAATCTATCGGCGTGCCGGTGAACCCCACGTAGGTGGCATTCGGCAACGAATCGCGCAGGTATTTGGCAAAACCATACGAACGTTTCACGCCGGCCTCTGTAATGGCCAACTTTTCCTCCAAATTGGTCTGCGTACGGTGCGCTTCATCGCTGATGCAGATGATGTTGGCGCGGTTGGACAGCAGATTGATGTCCTTCGAGAATTTCTGTATGGTGGTAAGGAACACACCTCCGCTGGTGCGGCCTTGCAGTTTGGCTTTCAGGTCCTCGCGGCTCTCCACCTGCTCTATCACGCTGTCGCCCACAAACTGCTTGGCGTTGAGCAGCAGGCGCGAGAGCTGGTCGTCGAGGTCGGTGCGATCGGTGATCAAAATGATGGTAGGACTGCACAAGGCTTTGCTTTTCATCAGCAGACGCGACAGGAAGAGCATAGTCAGCGACTTACCGCAGCCCGTGGCACCGAAATAGGTGCCGCCTTTGCCGTCGCCTCCTGCGTTGAGTTTGCTGTGGTTCAATATATTCTGAAAGAGCGAGCGGGCAGCGAAATATTGCGGATAACGACAGATGAACTTCTTTTCGTCTTTGGAGGTGTCAGGGAAATAGACAAAGTTGTGAATCACATCGATAAGTCGGTCTTTGCGGAACATTCCGGCAATCAGCGTCTTGAGCGAGTTGATGCCGTCGCAGGCCTTGTCTTTGGCATTCACTTTGCGCCAAGCATAAAAGAACTCGTATGGGGTGTAGAGGGTACCGAATTTGCTGTTCACACCGTCGGAGACCACAAGGAAAGCCGTGTATTTGAATAAGGAAGGTATGTCCCTGCGGTAGCGGATGGTAAGCTGTTTGTAGGCATCCTCGATAGTGGTATCCTGCTTGGTGGCACTCTTCAACTCGAACACCACCACGGGCAAACCGTTGACGAAGATGACGATGTCGGGTATGCGGTGCTCGATTTCGGTGATGTCAAATTGGTTCACCACCTTGAAGATGTTGTGTTTCTGGTTGGCTTCGTCGAAAGCGATGGGATAGATGTACAGGTTCTGCTTGGCGGGGTCTTCGCGTTTCAGCGAGAAACCGTCCATCAGCAGGTTGAGGGTGTGTTTGTTCTCAGCATAGAGTGTGCCGCCCTGCTTCTGCGTGATGATGCGGATGGCATTCTCCACCTCTTGGTCGGTGATGCCGTCATTTTTGTAACGATTGTGCAGATACACCGCCAGATCATCGTGCAGCACCACCTCGTCGAGGTCTCGCACAATATCCTCCCCTTTAACATAATCATAACCTTGCTCCTGCAGCAGGGCGATGATGGACTGTTCCAATATGCTTTCGTTGAAATAAGTCATAATGTCATTGTGGTTTTATTAATTCGTTATAAAGCGCCCCCCCTTTTACCGTCAGCAGATACCTCTGGCGGGGATGATTGGGACAGTCAGGATATTTCATACGCACAAACCGCTCTTTCATGGCTGGTTCAAGGTGATAATCTATAAAATTTTTTCTATCTTTAAGAACTCTGGCTTCCATCATTTGTTTGATGCTCATTTCCTCGCATCCAACGACCCGTACAAGTTCAATGATATTATTATTTTTTGTATAGAACTTACTATCTGGATTTAAGAGATTTACAGACACACTTGTAGGGGTACTTGTGGGGGTACTTGTGGGGGTACTTGTGGGATCTGCCAAATTGGGTTGTACGCTCCATTCGGCCGTGGGATGAATGTGCAGGTATCGGTTACGCAAATCCCACTGCTCTCCCAGCAGCAGATTACGGAAGAAGCGTTCCAAATACACAGGTGTACATTCTATTCCTTTAGCCACATTACGGTAATTGGCACGCACCAGTGCATTGCGGAAGTACCATGAATGGTTTGCAAACATATCATTATCAACCGAAAAGCCCAACGAGCGCAAATACTTGACGACAAAGACGGCTATAGTTCGTGTGTTGCCTTCTCGAAAAGGATGAATCTGCCATAATCCTGACACAAATCGGGCCACGTGTTCCACCATCTGACCTTTTTCCAAGTTGGAATAAACAAACTGATATTCCTGTTTCAGATCGTATTCCAGAGTCATTTGAAGCTCTTGCCAGCGGGCATAAATCACACTATCACCTTCCAACACCCATTCTTTCTTAGAGATATCATAGTTGCGGAAACTGCCGGCGTGTTTGAAAATGCCTTCAAAAATGGCTCTATGAATGGCTGCCAGGCCGGCTACACTATAAGTAAAGGCATCGGTTTGAAGCAACTTTGAAATATTGCTGGACACCTTGTCGGCCTCCTCCTTATTTGCATCATCCTCATCATGAGAAGTTTTAGTGATGTAGTACTGTTTCACGAGCTCGCGGGCCTCATCGATGGTGATTTCGCCTTCGATGTTTTTGCGGGCGGTCTCACGCAGATATTCGGAGGTGGATAGCCCATCCACTGCTTGCAAGCCGATGGCCACACGCCAAGCCTCCGCTCTTTCACGTTGTGCCGGCTCCCCTTGGCGTATATACTCATTAAAATTTAAATATCCATCCTTCATTGGCTAATCCTTTCTTCTTGCCACCATTTGTTCAACCTTGCGTATTATCGAGCAAAAGGTTTAATTGCGATTGCAGCTCTTCACGATTGGGTAGATAAAGTTGGTAGCGGGCTGCAAATAGTTGATTGTCGATACCCTGTAGGGCATACTCCATCAATAGCTCATCCTTTTTGGCACCCAACACTATGCCAACAGGAGGATTATCGTCAGGCTGGCATATCTCATTTTTGAAATAATTGAGATAGAGATTCAT
>CAMJXE010000085.1 GCA_946409645.1 uncultured Bacteroidales bacterium | reverse complement strand
TTTTCTTGTCAGCCTTTTTCATACTTAGTTCGTGCTCTTCCCAGTCTTTTTTACGTTTTATATCGGCCTCTTCCATTCTAAGAACGTGCGCGTCCCATTCCTGTTTGCGCTTTTCATCAGCCTCTTTCATTCTGCGATCATGCTCTTCCCAGCCCTTTTTGCGCTTTTCTTCGGCCTCTTTCATTCTAAGAACGTGCGCGTCCCAATCTTTTTTACGTTTTTCATCAGCCTCTTTCATTCTGCGATCATGCTCTTCCCAGCCTTGTTGGATTTCAGCACGCCATTCTTTCCGTTCTTTGCGATCCTCTTGGATACACCTGATCTCTTCGCGGATGGCAGCCCGAATCTCATGGTATTCTTTTTGGCTCTGTTGCCAAGCTTCTCTAATCTCTTGTCTCAAATCCTTGAATTCTTTACGCTGCTCGTTGCAGAGCATGTGGGTTAATTGATTCGTTTCTCTGACCTGCATATTCGTGTCTTGCATGGTCTCAATGATGGTTGTCCATTCTGGGACGTTGTTTGGAATAAGATTGTTCATGATTCTGATAATTTAATTAAACGCTGCAAATATACAATAAGAATTGTTCTTTGTCAAGTGGTTTTTGAATTATTTTTTGATGTTGATTCACAGTTGGTTAGATTTTATTTGTAAAGAAATCGGTTTGTAATAGTTAATTTTTAAAAACGAATTTCGCAGTTTTTTGGCGTTTAGATGCAAAAAGACAGTGTTCGTAGCCAAAAAAAAGTGTATCTTTGCAATTTGTCCCCTAAGGCGTATTTTATAACCAAAACCATCTGACTATGAGTAAGTTCACGCACTTGCATGTGCATACCCAATATTCTATTCTGGACGGCATGTCCTCGATTCCCGCGTTGATCGACAAGTGTGTCGCCAACGGCATGAATTCCATGGCCGTCACCGACCATGGCGTGATGTACGGTATCAAGGAGTTTTCAGACACTGTGGCAAAAAAGAACGGGAAGGTGAAGGATGAGATTAAGGCGTTGGAGAAGCAGCTGCCCGAACTTACTGACGAGACGGAAATAACTGAATGTCAGCAGAAAATCGCCGATCTGAAGCAGAAGATTTTCAAACCTATCTTCGGTTGTGAAGTTTATATGGCAAGGGTGACCAACACCAACCCCAAGGGCAGTCGTCTCGTTAAAGAGCATAAGGAAAATGGCAGCGGTTACCACCTGATTTTGCTTGCCAAAAACGAAGTCGGTTACCATAATCTCTGCAAAATAGTCTCCCAAGCTTGGATTGATGGCAAATATTATCGTCCTCGTATCGACCGCGAGCTTTTGGAACAGTATCACGAAGGATTGATTGTTTCCTCTGCATGTTTGGCGGGAGAAGTTCCGCGTAATATCACCAACGGACAATACGAGAAAGCCAAAGAGGCTGTGATGTGGTTCAAAGGGATTTTCGGGGATGACTATTATCTTGAATTACAGCGACATGAGACGGATAAACCCGGCGGCGACCGTAGTGTTTATGAACAACAGAAAGTCGCCAACGAGGGTATTTTGCGTTTGGCCGCCGAGACGAATACGAAGGTCATAGCCACCAACGATGTTCACTTTGTGAATGAAGAGGATGGCGAGGCTCACGACCGGCTGATATGTTTGAGTACGGGAAAGAAATTCGACGACACTGACCGTATGCATTACACCAAGCAGGAGTGGCTGAAAACGCCCGAGGAGATGGGGGAAATCTTTTCGGATGTGCCTGAAGCACTCTCCAATACACAGGAAATTGCCGACAAGATTGAGGTATATGCGCTGAAACATGCACCTATCATGCCGATGTTCGAGATTCCCGAGGAGTTTGGGACAGTGGAGAGCTATAAGCAGAAGTTTTCAGAGGAAGATTTGCGTGCCGAGTTCGAGAGCGGCGAGGGTGGGGAAGGGCGCATTGAGAAATTAGGCGGTATGGGAAAGGTTTACCGTATCAAGTTGGAGGCCGATTACCTGCATAAACTTACGATGGACGGCGCGAAATTGCGCTACGGTGACCCCATAGATCCCGAAATTCTCGAACGCATAGAGTTCGAGTTAAGTGTGATGCGCAATATGGGTTTCCCGGGATACTTCCTCATCGTGCAAGACTTCATCGCGGCTGCCAGAGCCATGGGCGTGTCAGTGGGGCCCGGTCGTGGCTCCGCAGCGGGCTCCGTGGTGGCGTATTGTCTGAAAATCACCGATGTGGATCCACTGAAGTACGACCTGCTGTTTGAGCGTTTCCTTAACCCCGACCGTATCTCCCTGCCTGATATCGATGTCGATTTCGATGACGAGGGCCGTTACAAAATCCTCAATTGGATCATCCAGAAATATGGCAAAGAGAAAGTGGCGCACATCATCACTTACGGCACGATGGCTACGAAATCGAGTATCAAGGATGTGGCACGCGTGCACGATCTGCCCATTCCCGAGTCGGACCGCCTCACCAAGATGATTCCGGTGAAGCTTCCCGAAGATCCGAAAACACACAAGGCCCCAAAGGTCAATATCAAGAACTGCTTGGCCTACGTCCCGGAATTTAAGGACGCTTACGACAAAAGTCCACAAATCCACGACATCATCGACTATGCCTCACAATTAGAAGGCACTGTGCGTCAGGTCGGTATCCATGCGTGCGGTGTCATTATCGGTGCCGACGACCTTACCAAGTTTGCGCCGCTTTCCACCGTGGAGGACAAGGAGGCGAAGGAGGACATCATCGTCACCCAATACGAAGGTTCCGTCATCGAGGATGTGGGCCTCATCAAGATGGACTTTCTCGGTCTTTCCACTTTAACCATCCTCAAGGAAGCAATTTCTAACATTAAGAAATCCAAGGGTATAGACATAGATATTGATCATATTCCGCTTGACGACCCGTTGACCTACCAACTTTTCTGTGACGGAGACACTGTGGGTACGTTCCAGTTTGAATCTGGCGGTATGCAGAAGTATCTGCGCGAGTTGCAACCCTCTACCTTTGAGGACCTTATCGCTATGAATGCGCTTTACCGCCCCGGCCCGATGGACTACATTCCCCAGTTCATTGACCGCAAACAGGGGCGAGAACCTATCGTTTATGACATCCCTGTGATGGAGAAGTATCTGAAAGACACTTACGGGATTACTGTCTATCAGGAGCAGGTGATGTTGCTGTCGAGATTGCTGGCCAATTTCACCCGCGGCGAGTCCGACACGCTACGTAAGGCGATGGGTAAAAAGCTGAAAGACAAGCTGGATGCCTTGAAGCCCAAGTTTATCGATGGAGGCAAGGCTAACGGGCACGACGAGAAAACGTTGGAGAAGATCTGGGCAGATTGGGAGAAATTCGCTTCGTATGCCTTCAACAAGTCGCACGCCACCTGCTACTCGTGGGTTGCGTACCAAACGGCCTATCTCAAAGCTCATTACCGCGCCGAGTTCATGGCTGCCAACTTGACGAACAGCGTCACGGATATCAAGAAGATCACCACTTTCATTGAGGATTGTCAGAAGAGCAATATCGTGGTGAAAGGTCCTGATATTAACGAATCCGATGAGACGTTCACGGTGAACAAAGACGGTGATATCCGTTTCGGTTTGGCGGCACTGAAAGGTGTCGGGTTCAGTGCGGCGAACAGTATCGTGGAGGAGCGTAATGCGAACGGTCCCTATACCAGCATCTTCGATTTTTTCGAGCGTGTTAACCTCGGCAGTTGCAACAAACGTTGTCTGGAATCGTTGGCCTACGCCGGAGCATTCGACTGCTTCTCCGACATCCATCGGGCGCAATATTTCATTGTCAACGACAAGGGCCGCAACACCATAGACATGTTGATTGCGCGCACATCTTCGAAGGAGAAGAACGCCACGCAGATTGATATTTTCGCAGAGATGTCCGACGATTCTGCCAGCGCGGTGGAGGATACGTTTGTTTTCCCGCAGTGCGACCCGTGGAACTACTATGACCAGCTGAAGTATGAAAAGGAGGTTGCGGGCTTCTTTATTTCAGGTCATCCACTGAAGGAATATCAGGTTATCATAGACAGCTTCACCAACGCGGACATGTCGATGATGGAGGATACGGACTTTTTAGCGCGCATTTTGCAGAGCGGCAAGGGCATCATGGTGGCGGGCATCGTAAGCAGCGTGATGAGCGGTGTGAGCAAGACCGGAAACCCTTACGGCAAGGTGGTTTTGGAGGACAACAGCGGTACTTGGACATGGTTCCTGCGTGGCTCCAATTTCGAGAAGTACGCATGGCTTTTGAAGACAGGCAATCGCGTGTTTGTAAACGCTTCTGTAAAACAGAATTCCTGGAAAGACAAAAACACGCAGCAGGATGTGGTGCGCTACGACATCAATCCCGTCTATATCTATCCCTTGAACGAGGTGTATGAGAAGATGTGCAAGGGGGTGCAACTGCAGCTGCAATTGCGCGATATTACCGGCGGTTTAGCTTTGAATATCAAGGAATTGTTGGACAAGTATTCCGGCAAGACCCCGTTCAACATCCGCATCTTTGAGAAAGACAAGAACTTCCATTCCGATTTCTTCAATTTCGCCGCGAAGGTCAATCCTGAGGAGTTCGTGCGCAACTTCACACTGCCTGCGGAATATAAATTAGTGTTGGAGGGGTGATTGTTGGCTGTTGTCTGTTGGCTTTTGACTGTATGCTTTAAACTTTCGCCATGAAGGAAGTGATGCAGAACAGCGAGCCGTCTTATGCTACCTATAAGGTTGTGCCGATGTAAGATGTGACCATCTCCGACGCCATCAGCAACGGAACGGTCACCGCCGATCATCAGACATCCGCCAAGGATGCTGTCGTGAAGCTGACGGCCAATCCCGCTAAGAACTATCACTTCGTCAGCTGGCATGTGACATCGGGCAATACGGAAATCAATGTGAACAACCAGAACGAGTTCGTGATGCCTGCGGGCAATGTGGAGGTTTTCGCGACCTTCGCTACTAACGATCAGACACTTACTGCTCACTATCAGTATGAGAATGGTGCCGAAGCCGCCCCCGATCATGTCTCTCAAGTGAATGTCGGTTCTGACTACGAGGTGGTTTCACCTGTGATAACATGCTACGCAGCCGATAAGTTGACTGTCAGTGGTACGATGGGCAACGAATCTGTGGAAGATACTGTGACATACACCTCCCTGGCTACCGCGGCTATCGATGAGCGGGTTGCTTGCGACAGCCTCGAGAGAATCGATGGTGTCACCTACTATGAGACTACCACTGAGCCGACCTTCACGTTGACCAACGCTGCTGGCTGCGACAGTGTGGTGACGTTGCACGTGTCCATCTACAATGCTGGTACCGTGGACTTGTATGATACAATCTGCATGGGAAGTGAATACAATAATTACAACATCAACATCCCTACAGCAGACATTGTTGAAGGCGAAAATGACTTCACTTTTGTTCACGAAACGACTCATCATTGCGACAGTACGGTGAACCTCCACCTCTTTGTGAAGATTTGTGTTGCGCCTTGTGGAGAACTGCTTGTGGATATTGATGGCAACTCCTACCCAACCAAAGTGTTCGGTCATATTTGCTGGATGCTGACCAACCTCCGTACCACACATTACACGAATGGTACTGCTATCCCGTTTGCTATCGTCTATACGAATCCGATAAATAATAGTCAAGTCGATGAGGAAAACTTCGGCAGACTTTATAACTGGGCTGCAAATGCTGCTAACAATGAAAGCAGATTCAACAAGCAGCCTGCTGGTTTCTATAACCCTGCAACAGGTGGATGCGAAGGTTTGGGTACTTCTTCCCACTTCTATACGTCAGACTTCCAACCTGCCGGCTTAATCTACCAACTTACCGAGTATTATTGCGTTGATCCTTTCTATAAAGTGTCCAATAATCCTCAAGAGGGTCGTAGCATTCGTTGTGTCAGAGATATCCTTGACGACTAAAAGCTGTCTCATCTATTGAACAAACGCCATGACGGTTTTCGCTGTCATGGCGTTTTGTTTGTAACCCAAAAAAAATTGTATCTTTGCGCCCCTATAAAAAAGATAGAACATGGACAGAGTTGTTAGCGGTATCCGGCCGACCGGATTCTTACATTTGGGCAACTATTTCGGTGCCCTCAGAAATTTTATCAAAATGCAGGAAGAGAACGAATGTTTCTTCTTTATTGCTGATTATCATTCTCTTACTACGCACCCGACCCCGTTGGATTTGCAGTCCAATGTCAGAAATATATTGATTGAATACATCGCAGCCGGATTGGATCCCGAGAAGGCTACCATTTATGTACAGAGTGATGTTCCGCAAGTTTGCGAGCTTTCATTGTTGCTTTCGATGAATGTCTATATTGGTGAACTTCAGCGTGTTGCATCTTTCAAAGAGAAGGTGCGCCGCCAGCCCGACAATGTGAACGCTGGTCTGCTGACATACCCTGTGCTCATGGCCGCCGACATCCTGCTCCACCGTGCCGACAAGGTGCCTGTGGGTAAGGATCAGGAACAGCATCTGGAGATGACCCGCGACTTTGCGCAACGTTTCAACCGCATCTATAAGAACGAATACTTTAAACTGCCTGTCGCTTATAACTTCGGTAGCGAACTGGTAAAGATTCCCGGTCTGGACGGTTCCACCAAGATGTCCAAGTCCGACAACGAGAACTCTTGCATATATCTTGCTGATGCACCTGAAGTTATCCGCAAGAAAGTGATGAAAGCCGTCTCCGATAGCGGTCCCACAGAGCCAGGTCAGCCCAAAACGCAGGCCGTGGAGAACCTCTTCCAGCTGATGAAGGCTGTTTCAACGCCCGACACGCTGCAATATTTCGAGGATCAATATCAGAACTGCGCTATCCGCTACGGCGACATGAAAAAGCAGCTTGCCGCTGATATGATCGCCTTCGTGCAACCTGTGTATGAGCGTATTTTGGAGCTTCGCGAAAAGGATGATTATATCCGTAAAGTCGCTCGCGAAGGTGCCGATAGGGCTCGTGAAAGCGCAGCTAAGACTATAAAGGAAGTGCGCGAAATTATCGGTATTAAATCCTTCTAACCACCTGAAATGTCATTACTTACACAGTATCCGCTTTGGTTGGCGATCTTTGCCGTCCTATTGGGCATTGGTTATGCGCTGTTCCTCTATTTCCGGAACGACAATGTAGCCTTTGAGAAGCGCTCCCGCATAGTGATGGCCTCCCTGCGCGGCTTGGCCATGGCTCTGCTCGCCTTCCTCCTGCTCGCGCCGATGCTCAAAATGATCCGCAAGCAGACCAATAAACCTGTGCTTATCTTTGCAATAGACAACAGCGAGTCTATTCAATCTGGCAAAGATGCAACCTATTACACTACGGATTATCCGAAGCAGTTGCAAAAGGTGGTCAACGACCTTGCCAAACAGTATGACGTGGATGCTTATTTGGTGGGGGATAAGAATTTGTTGGCTGATAATGAGAATGTTAATGTTGATTTCTCGGATAAATCCACTAATCTTTCATCTCTGTTCGATGAAGTAAGTTTGCTTTATGCTAACCGCAATGTAGGTGCGATGGTAATGCTGACCGATGGAATCTACAATATCGGTTCCAACCCCTATTACGCGGCGCAAAAGGTTAATTTCCCCGTCTATACGGTCGGACTCGGTTCCGATGAACAGGCCACCGACCTCTTCATCGCCGACATCGTGCATAACAAGGAAGTGCTGAAAGGCAATCGTGCCCCCGTTGAGGTTAAGGTGCAGGCGGGTAAATTGGCTGGCAAAACGGCTAAGCTGACTGTCTCCGATGACAAAGGCGAGGTGTTTTCTAAAAGTCTGCAAATATCTGGAAATCAGTATTTTGAAACCGTATCCTTTCTGGTGGATGCCCAGCAGACAGGTTTGAAGAAGTTCAAGGTGGATTTGGATGAGTTGGACGGTGAGGTGACGCATAAGAACAATCATGCCCAATTCTTCATCCGTGTGATTGAGTCGAAAGATAAGATTGCCATCGTGTATGATGCTCCGCATCCAGATGTGGCCGCCATCCGTTCTGCATTGGATCTTTCTGAAAACTATGATATTACGGTTTCTTCCATAGACGAGTTCAAGGCCAATCCTTCGGAATTCGGATTGATTATTCTGCATCAGTTGCCTTCGCAGAAACATCCGGCATCATCGTTGCTTTCACAAATCCGTCAAAGTGGTGTTTCTTCCCTGTATATAATTGGTGCACAGACTGATTTGAACGCTTTCAACGGTTTGAATGCCGGTTTGCAGATCACGCAGAGCAAGAATATGACCAACAATGCCACGGCTTCCTACAACAGTAATTTCATGCTCTTTTCCTTTTCAGAGGAGGCGCAGCAACTGTTGCCCATGTTGCCGCCGTTGCAGACACCGTTTGGCACCTATAAAGCCGCCGTTTCTTCCAATCTCTTTATGTCGCAGAGAATCAGTGGAGTGGAGACCAAATATCCGCTTTTCCTCTTCAACGATGTGAACAATGCGAAAACTGGTGTCATTACGGGGACGGGTTTGTGGTCATGGAAGGTTTATGACTATGTGAACAATCAGAATCACGACGCTTTCAATGAGATTGTGAACAAAACCACACTCTTTTTGGTGGCGAAGAATGATAAAAGTCCGTTCCGCGTGCGCCACAACGCCGTGTTCGCCGAAAATGCGCCGGTGGAATTCTCTGCAGAATTGCATAACGAGAGCGGCGAATTGCTCAACACACCGGATGTGAAGTTGACGATCAAGGGTGGGGGAGACACCACCTACGACGCGCAGTTCTCCAAGCAGAATAACGCTTACTATCTGAATATGGGTGAGTTGCCGGTGGGTACATATACATGGATTGCCAAGACACAGCTTGGAAATAAGAGTTACGAGAAGAGTGGTTCGTTCACTGTACAAGAAATTTTCGTGGAGACTGCCAATTTGGTTGCTGATTTTGACCTTTTGAAGAGTATTGCCCAAACATCTGGCGGTAAGTATTTTTCCCGTAATGAGTTGGAAAAACTGGTGCAAGAAATCAAGGCCAACGACAATATCAAGCCCGTGGCTTCTTATCAAAAAAAGTACTCCATGCTGTTGAATTCCCCGTGGTACTTGGCGCTGATAGTGCTGCTGCTGGGGATAGAGTGGTTCTTGCGGAAGTGGCACGGCGGGATGTGATCCGTGTTTGCCCACAAAACATTATAATAGACCATCTGTTGCCTCTCCTTTGTCAGATTGTTGGTGTTCGCGGATCTGCCGAGCGGGGACAGGTGTTCTGTTAAAATCTTCGCAGCGTCTTCACGTCAAAAGGGTCGAGGGAGAAGATGTCGTCGCTGCTGACACGGATGACCAGCAGCCCTTCGTCGCGGGCGAGCTTGTCCGCTCCATCCTCGTAATTAATGGCGGCGACTGCGGCGATCACATCCTTGTCGGAGTATTCGGGGAATAAACCCCGGAATTGTTCCATCCTGTTGACGAAGCGTTTCACTTTTTTCTTGGTAAAATCCGCCTTGACTTCCACAGGGACGTTGAATTTCTCATTGCCAAGAAGGACGTCGATTTCCGCCTTTCCGTTCGCTTCCGGATGCATTGGTTTTATGTTTTTGCCGTAGTGGAGCAGGTTAAGACCTGCTTCATTGAAGATTTTGTCAACAGCAGAACTTGCAAGCCCTTCTACTATGTGACCGGTGGCGCCGAGAAATTCCACGGAAATGCGCCTGATAGCGGCATTTGTCTCATCCCGGCTTTCTTTCATCTCCCTGTCGAATTTTTCCCGGCTTTCTTTCATCTCCCTGTCGAATTTTTCCCGACTTTCTTTCATCTCTCTGTCGAATTTTTCCTGGCCTTCTTTCAGCTCTTTCGCGAATTCTTCCCTTCTCTCTTTCATTTCCCTGTCGAATCGTTCGTCCCTCTCTTTCAAGCGTCTGTCAGTTTCTTTCATTTGGCGATCTGTCTCCTTCATCTGTTCGCAGAGTTGCTCGAACTGTTTGTCCCATTCCCGCTTACGTTTCTCATGTTCCATTCTGGAGATTTCCGCAAACCTCTCGAGCCGGTCCATTCTCTCTCTGGATTTCCGCATGGATTCATCGGACTCATTCCGAAAGTTTTTCAACCATTCGTCACGTTCTTTGCGTTCTTTGGATGCCTCGGCGTTTTCCATACACAGTTTGTCTATCATCATTTCGTTTCTGCTGATTCTTTGGGTGTTGTCCAGCACCATCTGCCTCAGCTGCGGCAGGTCGGAATTCATCATAGATACTTCTTTCTCCATTTTTGAATAGTTTTGGTTAGATATAAATTTCGCCGCCGCAAAAATACACTTTTTTCAATATGATTTGGTTGTGAAATTAAAATATTTTTTACGAAACGTTATTTTACAATTAATTGTAAAATTTACGGTTTCGGGATTCATTCCGTTGGAACCCGTGGAACACATACAGGGTCTATCCCGTTGCAGGGCAGCCATATTATGACGGTTCTGCTTGTTCAATGTCGCATATTCGAAATAAACATATTCAAAATTTCGAGGCAGAAACAATACTGAGAAAACACAAAAACAGTGTAATTCTTGTTGCTAATAATGTCGTTTTGTTTAATATACCTGCTATTTTGTATAAAAATACAGGAAAATCGAAAATGTTAGTAATGTGGGGGATAGAATGATTTTTCATAGGTGGAAGATTTGGGAATATTATGTATTTTTGCCGTCGATTTACATTGGAGAAAGTATGAAGAGAATAATTCTAACGATCGTATTGTATGCGTTTTGTGTTTTGGTTTCGGCGCAACAGATTGCGTTGCTGAAGTACAATGGCGGCGGCGATTGGTACGCCAACCCGACTTCGTTGCCGAATCTCATCAAGTTTTGTAACCAGCAGTTGGGCATGTCGTTGGAGTCCAAGCCTGCGACGGTAGAGGTGGGCAGTGCCGACCTTTTTCGCTATCCCTTCATCCACATGACGGGTCATGGGAACGTGGCATTTTCGGATGCAGAAGCGGACAACCTGCGCACTTACCTCATCGCTGGCGGTTTTTTGCACGCGGACGACAACTACGGCATGTCGTCCTACATCCGCGCGCAGATGAAGAAGGTGTTTCCGGAACTGGAGTTGGTGGAACTGCCCTATAATCATCCGATTTTCCATCAGAAGTACAACTTTCCGAACGGTCTGCCCAAAATCCACGAGCACGACAACAAGCCGCCGCAAGCCTTTGCCCTCTTCTGGGAAGGGCGCATGGTCTTCCTCTTCACCTATGAATGCGACCTCGGCGATGGCTGGGAAGACTTTGTGGTTCACAAAGACTCCGAGGCTACCCGTGCAAAAGCTTTGCAGATGGGTGCCAATATTATACAGTATGTCTTTTCGAATTAGTGAATAGTGAATAGTAATATATAAAAAATAAATGAACTTATATAAGTGTAATTGTATTATTGAGAGGCGTCGAGGTGGCAAGAATCCTTGTGGCCCCGTACAAGCGCCGAAGGAGCGTGGTGCAGGGCCGATAGTCCTTCTTCTAAGCTTTCTCCTTGCTTGCGTCCCGACGTTCGCTCAGTTAGACACATGCAACATAGATTATTTCCCTTTTTCACAAGATTTTGAAGAGGTTGCGGTGGGACAACTGCCATATTGTTG
>CAMJXE010000084.1 GCA_946409645.1 uncultured Bacteroidales bacterium | reverse complement strand
AATCAACATTCAAAACGAATTAAGAGGTAGAGGATATCGAACTGCTTTTCGGTGGGCAGATGATAAATATTCCATGAAAGAATTCGAAATCAATGTTGACCCCCGTTCACATGATATGGATTGGTGTCACGCATGGGTCACGATAGGGTTTACTCCTGATGATACACATTATATATGCGTTTGCACTCAAGACGGTCAAACACTTGAGGTTGGTATTCGAAAGCATCCTAACGAGAGCAAACTAAATGGTTCGACTATTCCTGATGTTGATGGATATGAGACTATCAACAACGACTGGTGGTATATTGAACGGGATGTCAATGTGTCAGACATGTCAGTCGATGATCTTTGTGATGAGTTGCTGAAATTGAATGATTATTTCATACAAAAACAATAACTTATATTATCCTGCTAATCCTCGCGGTTTTCCGCGAGGTGAAACCCTTAATCCTTTCCGCATCCTTTCCCCGCGCACCTGACGGCGTGCGCATCCCCCGTGCTCGCTACATTCTACCAAGCCCTGCACCCATAACGGGGTGCCTTTTCGCGTTATAATCCCTGTTCACTGTTAAACCAGGCCTTTAGGTCGGACGGACTTTGTAATGCCATAAACTGGCACAGTCTCGTTTTATCTTTGCCGCAAAAACAACCCTTATGATCTATCTCGAATCATTCAAATTCCCCACTTTTGAACAAGAGGACAAGGCTCTGATCGACTATTACCATTATGATCCGGACTCTTTGGAGGAATCTTATTTCCACAAGAACGTCTCGGGCAATTATCCCTTTGGCGTTCTGTCGGGCCACAGTCTCAAGTCTCTGTATTTTGCCCCTATCACCATCCTGTATGGCGGCAACGGCAGCGGGAAATCCACCGCCCTCAACGTGATTTCCGAAGTGTTGGGAGTCAAACGCAACGCCGCCTACAACACCACCGTGATGATGGCTCGCTACTGCAAGCTGTGCAATTACACTGTCGGTGACGAATGGCGTGCAGAAAACCCTGCGACTCAACTTTCGGAATCTTCCAAGATGATAACCAGCGACGACATCTTTAAAAACATCCTTCGGTCAAGAGACAAAAATGAGATAAAAACGGCCAAAAGCCGTATTTTGAGAGACGAAATCTTGGACGTGAAATACAATCAGAAGTACCCACAGCGTATCGATTTCTCCACAGGAGAGGGAATCGAAGAGTTGTTGCGAACCCGGAAATTCAAGAAACAGAGTGTGGTGCAGTCACTGTCAGACGAGTTGGGCACCTTGGAACAGGGGTACTCCAACGGAGAAAACGGTCTGCGGTATCTGATGACGGAAATCGAGGAAGATGGTCTGTATCTCTTGGACGAGCCCGAAAACAGTATGTCGTGCAAGTTTCAGCAAAGTCTGGCGAAGGTCATCCATTTCTCCGCTATGCGTTGCGGCGCCCAGTTCGTCATCGCCACACACTCCCCGTTCCTCTTAGCCATGCCGGATGCCAAAATCTACAACCTCGATGCCGACCCCGTGAATCTGGCCCAGTGGTACGAGCTGGAAAACATGCGCATCTATTTCGAATTGTTCCACTCCGCCGCCGACCTGTTCAACACACGGAAATAGGCCGTTCCACCAATCATCCCACCCTCGCGGTTTTTCGCGGGGTGAAACCCTTAATCCTTTTTTTTCTTCCAACGTGCGGGCTGTCGCAATGCGACAGCCCTATACTATGCCACAAGTTGGCGCAGTCTCGCTTTATCTTTGCCGCATCATTCAATCAATAATTTTTCACTAAAAAATCAAAAAGAAATGGAAAAGCAAGATTTAGCGAGCGCTTTGCTCAAGAAACAGATTCAAAAAGAGGCATGGGAAAACATTTCACGCAATTACCCGCTTACCGAGAGGATGCTGATGCAAAATTTAAGTGAGCTTGACTGGAAAAAGGTATCAAGAAATCCAAGTATCCATTGGGATGTCGATATGTTGGAGCGATACCGTTGTAGTATTGACTGGGAGGTGTTTTCAGGAAATGCCGATAATGAGATTCTTTCGGAAGTAGTGATTGAGAAATTCAAAGACAAATGGGACTGGTCGGAGCTTTCCGGAAACCCTAATCTGCCTCTCTCCTACGAACTCATTGACAAATACATTGATCGGTGGGATTGGGCACGACTGATTGATCATTGTCATTACCATTATCATAATAATCGTGGGGAAATCAAGGGCAAAGTCCTAAATATGGAGTTTTTCAACCGCTACCAACAATATATTCCAGCAGAAGCCTTGGAAAATTCACAACTATGGAATAGATTGGTGGACGAGGAGGAAGAGGCCATAAAACGGGAACTGATTCTGCGAACAAACCGATAATGTCTGTAGGCGGAGCTACCACATCTCGAGCGGCGAGGGATTCCGCTCGACGCTTCGCGTCTTGCGGAATGGTGTAACGCACACCATTCCGCCGCGAACGCAGTGAGCGAGCGGAATCCCCGCCTCGCCAGAGCAGGCATCAGTGACACCGCCACGCCATTTCGCCCGTCTCGCTCGGCGGCGACAACGACACCCTATATGTTATGAGAAAACCTTCATCAAGGCATCTGTCACCGCAGGTTCCTCAATCTTTGATACCACGAACAATCGCTTACCCAAGTCCTTGAAAGAGGCCCCAAAATGGTACAATTGTCGGTCTATGATTAAAAACCGATCATGCACTTTCCCCATCTCTTGGATTGCGATGGGTGGATATTGGGTGTTGTACTTGCTAAGGTCTGTCTGTATTTGATTCGTAATACACTCCGTATAAATGGTCGCGCTCACTTCCGATTGTCGTTTGCCCAAAAGCAGAAGCACACTGTCATCTATATAGTTGTCAACCAGTTTGATGTCTTCTTTGGCACTTCGGATCAAATCCGCCACAAACACGTATGCATCGAAAGTCTCACCATTAAAAAACAATCCAGCCTTAGGTGGAATAGCGGTTTGTACTATATTATCTATCCGTTGGTTGATGTCCGAAATTTGCAAATCGTGTCTTATGATATGTTGTTCTAACTGAACCAAATGCGGATTTAAGGCATAACCGCGAAACATATACTCTTTAAGAACACCACTTGCCCAATGCCGGAATTGTATGCCAGAAACGGTATTTACACGATAGCCGATGGATAATATCATATCAAGATTATAGAAATCAATATTTCGGTTTACCATCCTATTGCCTTCTTTACGAACTACTCGAATTTTTCGAGCAGTTGCTTCCACCTCCAGTTCCCGAATCTTGTAAATCTCTTTGATATGGTAAGTTACGGTATTCTCTTTTACACCAAACAACATCGCCATCTGCGACTGCGACAGCCAGACCGTGTCATCAGCCACACGAACTTCAAGATCGGCATTCTCCGCAACATGATAAATTACAACATCTCCGTAGAATGTTGTTTTCATAGGTTTTATTTCCTCCATAGTTCAAAATTTTATTCCGTCGCAAAAACACAAAAACTTTTATAACACATTGATTATCAATTATATTTAACAATTATTAGTTTAAAAATCAAGTGCGCATCCCCCGTGCTCGCTACATTCTACCAAGCCCTGCACCCCTAACGGGGTGCGGCTACAGGCGGGATATGCTTCCCAATGACGGCGGGTGATCACTGTCAGCTGGCAGGCCGTAGGTCTGCGGGCACCGACTGTTTTGTGAAAATTTGTCTTTGAACGTAGGAGATTCCGCCAGTTCCTGTCGTCACTGGAGGAATGGTGCCCCGTGCATGGGGGGCAAAGGGGAAAAGATGGGCGGCGGAAAGAGGGTGCCTGTGGTAGCGGAACCCCTTGACCTACTGTTTCTCGTTTCTCAGTCCGGCTTTCCCCCGAGTCGCCGTTTCAGTTCTGCATTTTCCTCTTCCAACCGGGTAACCCTTTCCTCATCAACATCGCGTTTCACCGAATGCTTGAACTTGAGCATTGCGAGGTTCAGTTCGAAAGAGGTCTCGCTGCTCTGGACCGGCAGCACGTCTGTTATCAGATCCTCCATTAACTGCCCACCGCGCTGAAGCAACGTTTTCTGCTCAACGGAGTTCTCCTCCTGCCGGGGGATTTCCGTCATCACCCACGACAGCTCCCTCAACTTCGCATACGCCTCCACAATGGCGATGGTGGTTTCCACCGCTTTCGGGCTTTTCAGAATCGTGGCCAGCATGTATAGACCCTTTTCTGTGAAAGCCTTGGGAGGATACTTGGAGTGTTGTCCTCGCCCCGTTTTCTTTAAGGTCGAAATTTTCGACCTTAAAGCCACGATCTCCTCTGCGGCCAATTCCCAAATATACCCTTTAGGGAATTTCTCCGGATTGTTGCTTACAGCCTCATTAACACGCTTCGTTTCCACACCGTAGAGATCGGCCACGTCGGAGTCCAAAATCACCTGCTGGTTCCGCAGGGTGATCATCTTGTTCTCAATTTCTATGATATTCGTCATAACACTTTATTTTGATGATTAGAAACTATGTTTAACTACACGGCAAATATACAACAACAAAAGGCATTTGTCAAGGGTTTTGTGAGATTTTTTTCGGTGTTGACAGTCAAGAAAATACATAAAAAATTTAACTAATAAATTTTGTAATTGTTAAATTTTGAAATAGGTTTTTTGGAGGATTTAGCAGGACGAGAGACGCAAATCCGGGAATTTATTGACAATGAATTCAACCAAGTGATTTTCGCAGTGGATACTCAGGGATACACAAAGCAGGATAAAACAGAGGTGATGAAAAATATTATCGCCGACATCGAAAAATGCATCGGTATTATCGAGAAGGACGAAAACGCAAGGTTGAGTGAGGTGTGAGATGCCGTTTCCCGCGGGGTGAAACCTTTAACCTTTCCCCCACCCTTTTCTCCCCGCACACCTGACGGCGTGCGCATTCCCCGTGCTCGCCTCATCCTACCAAGCCATGCACCCCTAACGGGGTGCCTTTTCGTGTTAAGACTGCTGATCACTGTTCAATATTCACTGTTCACTGTCATCAGGCAGGCCGTAGGTCTGCCGGGCATCACCTGTTTTATGGAACTTTGTCTTTGAATGTAGGCGATTCCGCCAGTTCCTGTCGTCACTAGCGGAATGGTGCCCCGCGCATAGGGCCAGGATTTGAGCGAGAACCGCCAAATGACGTGTGCCGTGCGTTCCGTCAGGTGTGTGAAAAACCGGTAAAGACGCACCAATTGGTTCATATTATAAACCCGACAGATCCACCTTATAGGTGATGTCAACGGAAGGCTGCTTCTCTACGAACATTGCCATATAGACGGGAAGATACATCACCTTCTCAGATTGACTGAAATTTTCGTTGCTGAAGACAACAGCTTCCGGTATTTGATAGGTCTGGTTGGAGATTACATTGGACAGGGCATTGTGCCGGTGATAGTCCTTGCCGGACTTCACCTCTATGGGAAAGACAACCCCGTTCTTCTCAATCACAAAATCCAACTCGCCCTGTCTCTTGCTGTTGAAATAATAGAGGTCGAACCCGTGGGCAGACAGCTCCTGTGCGATGGCGTTCTCGTAAACGGAGCCGAAATTGATGCTTTTGGCATCAGTGAGCAATCGCAGCTGAATGCCGTCGGCGTACTGGCTGGCCAGCAGACCGACATCGTTCTGGAACAACTTGAACAGATTTCGAGAACGGGACAGCTTCAACGGGACGACAGGCTCCTCCACATTATAGACAGGCAATGCCACACCCGCCTCCTTCAACCAAATAAAGCTGTTTTCAAAATGTGAGAATTTTGCGTTCTCGTTCAGATTCTTCAGTATAAATCTCTTGTTTTTCGCGTTAAGCTCTGAAGGAATCAAGTCGAATATTTCTTCCAAATAAAGTTTGTTCTTCTTGTCGTATTTGGCAATGTCGCGCTTATAGAGCCGTAAAATGGCCTGTTGCTCGGCAAGGACTTCCTGAAGATTGTTTGAATCCAGATACTTTTGCACAGCCGCCGGCATTCCGCCCACGATGAGATACAGACGGAACAACTCCATCAATTTGACATGGACAAATTCGTCCACAGAACGTTTGTTTTCCCAGGCATCCCGAAGTTCGTCCATGACCATTTGACTCAAACCGACAGCCGTGAAGAACTCTTCCATGTCCAAAGGGAACATTTCCTTGACATCCATGTAACCCACTGGTTCTGAACGCAGGTCTTTGAGTTCCACCCCCAAAAGAGAGCCGCTCATAATGTATCTGTAGCTTCCTTCTTCAACCAGAAACTTGATGGCAGTCACAATTTCAGGACATTCCTGCACTTCGTCGAAAAAAATCAATGTCTTCCCCTTGACAAGCGGTTGCGTGGTCAGTGACGAGATGCGTAGCAGCAAATCGCGACTGCTCTTGGCGGTTGCGATGACAGGCACAGCATCATTCATTTCAAGAAAGTTGATTTCCACCATGCTTTCGAAATGAGATTTCCCAAAATGGCGGATGGAGTAGGTTTTTCCGGTCTGCCGAGCCCCTGTAATTAAAAGGGCTTTCTTTGTTGAAGCGTAATATTCTTCTAAATACCTGTCAATCTTTCTCTTAATCATAATTTGTCCGTTTTTTCAACGGCAAAAATACTAAAATTATCCGTTTTTCCAACATTATTTATGAGGCGACTGTAACTTTTTCCAACAACAAATCAATAACACAAAAAAGTGCTAGATATAATTAAAGAACACTGCTCAAATTATTGAAATTCACCAATTTGACATCACCAACAGCATTTTCAAAATCTCCGGCATAGACCACGGCACGGCAGGTGACCGGGGTCTTTATCCACTCTGGCAGATGGCGCAGTGTCTTCTCAACGAGGGGTGGTAGGTCATCGAGGATTTCACCTCCATGGCGGTGATTTCACCCTCCTGCTTGAGCAGAATGTCCACCTCGTTCTGGTTGGAATCGCGGTAGAAGAACACGCCATCCTCCTTCCCCTGATTGAACCGGTGCTTGATGACCTCCATCACCATCATGTTCTCGAACAATGCCCCCCGCATCTTGTCGCGCGCAAGCTGCCGCGGACTTTCGATATCCAACAGATAACAAGCCAATCCCGTGTCGTTGAAATAGAGTTTCGGACTTTTCACCAATCGTTTGGAGATGTTTTCGTAGTACGGCGGCAGTAGCGTCACTAAACACGACGCCTGCAGCACCGACAGCCATCGGGTGATGGTCTTGGAGTCCACACCCACTTCCGCCGCCAGCTCCGATGCGTTGAACAGGGAACCGATCCTCGCGGCACACAGCTTCATAAAACGCAGGAACTGCATCTGGTTCTGGATGTTCAGCAGGTCACGAACATCCTTTTCCAAATAGGTTTTCACATACGACGGGTAGAAAAAGCGCGCCGTGTTCTTGCCCGCACTCACCGCCGGATACAAGCCGTTGAAAAGTTGCTGGTCCAGACTTTTCCCCCTCACGCTGCGCCACGGTTTCCGACAGCGACATCGGCAGCAGCTCGAACACGCCCGCACGCCCTGCCAGCGACTCCGACAGATCCCGCATCAGCTCAAAGTTGGAACTGCCTGTTAGCAAAAACTTCCTTTCGGGATGGTGGTCCTCAATCCCCTGTATGTATTCCATCAGAATGGGGGCTTTTTGGATCTCGTCAATACACATCCCCTCCGAAGTCTGCTGAAGAAACGAGACCAGGTCATTCAAGGCAAATTCACGAACATGCACCTCTTTCATGCTGTATTCCTTAAAATTGGGAAAAAGATGCCACAGCAGTGTGCTCTTGCCTGATTGTCGCGGACCAGTAACAGATATAACTGAATAATATTCAGCCGCTTCATTTATAATTTGTTCTATTTCTCTGTTAATGTAATGGATATTCATTTTTATGTAATTTCGGAATCGGATGGCAAAAATACATAACATTTCGGTTGGTCATATATTGTTTTTTCGTTTTTTTCAAGTTGCAAACCACAGTCTTGACAATGCCACGAATCGGCACAGTCTCGCTTTATCTTTGCCACATCAAAAACAGCAAAGATATGGCCGCAAAAACCATCATCATCCCCGTCGGATTCAACGCCGAGCAGTGCAAACGAGGTGTCCTGTCTTATTTCGCGGACGACATCAATACGGAGTGGATGTCGGACCAGGATTTCGTGCAACAATACCTGTACTGCCAAGAGGACGGCGACTACGAGCCGCCGATAGAGGTGTGGCTGCTCGTGTGGGACTCGCCCGGCAATATGATCAAACCTCCGAAAGGTGGGTGCTCGTCATTATATGTGAAATGTTTGGCCGTCAGCGTCAACTTGGCTTGGTGCAAGAACCACCACAAAGGCCTCACCGTCCACGTCATTAAGGTGCTGCCGCCCGCATCTGGGCAAAAGTCTCCAATCATCGAAGACCACTGGTTCGAGCCTGTGGTGGACCACTTCCATACGGTTGATTATCAGGAAGAACTGGAACACGCGGACCCAAACAAGCCGTTCGGTGAGTTCCTGAACAGGATGGATGGGAAGATTGCGGGGATTGTTAAAGGGAAGCAATAACAGAGAAAAAGAAGGACTTGCCCTGTTCTGCAAGCATTTCAGGAATTTGTGGGATTAAATGGTAGAAACTGAGCGTTTCGAAGAGACACCACAGTAGCCCCCACCGTCCCCGCCTACCCGCCGTCTTCCGCGAAATCTTGCGGGAGATGGAGAGTGATTGGGGGTATCCGCTGGCGGGAATATAGGTGAAAGGTTTGAGGGATAAGAATAGGCGGTAAAAGGAAAAAATCCTCAGCGGGCTGATGAGTCTCGAGGAGTGACTTTGCAAAAAACATTTTACACCTTTTGTATTACACCTTTTGTGTAATTTGGAAAAATTGTGTATCTTTGCAGCAGTAAAAACCCTCCACCGTACTGAATACGCAGTCAACGATGTTTTCTTTTCGCATTGGTTAGAACGACTTTGACATTTTTATATTATGCTCACCTACATCTCCAACACCGACCACTACAACCTCGTCCTCTCCCGAGTGGCCTCCGTCAGGAGGTCGCTGTGGATTGGCACCGCGGACATCAAAGACCTCTACGTGAAAGTCGGGAACGGCTCGCTGCCGTTCCTCGCGGTACTGGCGCAGCTGGTGCGCAAGGGCGTGGAGGTGCGCCTCATCCACGCAAAGGAGCCGGGACCGGCCTTCCGCGAGGATTTCGACAAGTACCCGTCGTTGGCGAAAGGGTTGGAGCGTGTGCTCTGTCCCCGGGTACACTTTAAGATGCTGGTCTTCGACGGCTGCGCGGTCTATTTCGGCAGCGCCAAATGCGTAGGTGGGAAGACTTACGTTTTTGTACCCAAGTAGTTACACATCCGAGGCGTGATTGTCTCACGCTTCGGATTACTCATTGTGGAAACATGAAGAGAACGGGAAAAGTTGTAACTTTGCAGCGTCGTTTTTCTGCGGATGATGTTTTCGGGCTTCGCATCTTTCGTGGAAGCTACGCAAAGAGTGAATAATCAGAAATGCATATCATCGCTTTCTTGAGAAGCATCCAAATTTCATCAAGTCACATCGGGTATGATTGAGTACATCGCAGATAAGGAACATTACACAAAAGTGCTGACGCTTTGCGAGAAGGTCAAGCACGATTTGTGGATTGGTACTGCCGACTTGAAGGATTTGTATGTGGAGGGAGGAAAGGATGCGGTTCCGTTTCTGTCTGTGTTGGATAAACTGCTTAAACGGGGTGTCGATGTGCGACTGCTTCACGCTAAAGAGCCAGGCGAGAACTTCCGCAAAGACTTCGACAAATACCCTGGATTGTGGAGCCAGCTGGAACGGAGGCTATGTCCTCGGGTGCATTTCAAGACAATGATTTTCGACTGCGCTACTGCCTATATCGGCTCTGCCAACCTCACGGGTGCAGGCATGGGGATGAAGGGAGACAACAGCCGCAACTTCGAAGCCGGAATCCTCACCGACGAGCCGTCGCTGGTGGATACCGCCGCCGACCATATCGACAGCGTTTGGCAAGGGAGACGATGTGCCAAGTGCAAACGGAAAGCATACTGCGGAGATAGGATCGTGTAAAGCGTCTCCTGCTGCCCGAAATCTCGTAAAAAAAAGATAATCATTAAGGGTGTGTCATAAACTGGCACACCCTTGCTGTATTTTTGCATCTCGAAAAAACATATAAACATTAAAAATTATGACTTTGTATACAACTACTTTTTCCTTGGGAATGGAGGGGTTTATGCCACAATATGTGGAACTTACGCCAGATGTAATAAAAGACTTCCTTCATGTTGTTGACGCTTTTGAGAAAATTGGTTTTAGTCAACAGGTGATTTCCGATTTGGCGGCTAAAAATCCCACTGTGGATGACAGATTAAGGGCTTTAAAGAAGGAGTATCATCTTACATACCGTCAAGGTTTATTGGTACAAACCCTGCCAGTATGTAAAGAACCTCTGTATTTTGACAAACACGAGTATTACAATCAAGTGAAACGTCTGAAAACATTGCAACGAATGCTACGAGAGATGCAAGTTGTTCAGGATAAATAAAAAAATATGGAACTATATGTTGAATCCCGCGCGAAGGGAATGTATGAAGTAGGTACAGCAACAGAAAAACTGGCACCAGAGTACCTTGATAATTTTATTAACGACATCTCTGCTGTCGAGAAACTCGGTTTCTCAATACAGCCCATAGCCAATCTGATAGCAGCCGGATATCCGGACAAGAAAAGCCTTGTATGGCAGCTGATGAACCGTTACGGAATTACCGACCAGCAGGCTTTGCTGATGGTGAATCTGCCATCTCACGATATCCCGCTGTATTTCGACAAGAAGGAATATCCTCGTCAGATAGAGCGACTGAAAACCATACGGCGACTATTGCAAGAGATGAAAGAAGTTTTAGATAAGTAAGTAGTGATAATTAAATCAAATAAATTACAGCTTTGAAAGAACTTTTTTGTAACATTTTTGTTTTTAGCATACTTTATTGGTGAGAACAATAAAAAAACAAAAAAGTCATGAAAAACATTGAAGAACAAATTGTTATCTATCAGACCGAAGACGGCAAAACAGCAATTGATGTGCGCTTAGAGAACGAAACAGTTTGGCTATCTCAAGCCCAAATGGCAAACTTGTTCCAGAAAGACCGTTCTGTTATAGCACGACATATTGCAAACGTGTATAAAGAGGGCGAACTGGACGTCGAGACCACATGTGCAAAATTTGCACACATGAGTGTTGACGGCGACCAGACCTATTTTACGACACTTTACAATCTTGATGTCATCATCTCCGTCGGCTACCGTGTGAAAAGCCAGCGGAGCGTCGATTTCCGCAAATAGGCAAACAAAGTGCTGAAGGCTTATCTGATCAACGGCTATGTGGTGAACGAAAAAATCCGGAAAAAACAGATTGGCGAACTCCGGCAACTCGTTCAAATGTTGGGAAGGACTATCCAAAACCAACCGTTGCTGAAAAACGATGAGAACCAGGTGCTGTTCGACATCGTGGTTGATTACACCTATGCGCTCGACACGCTCGACAATTACGACTATCAGCGGTTGGCGGTGGCTGACACCACACAAGAGGAGAAGTTTCAGGCCACTTACGACAATGCAAAGCACGCCATCGCGGCTCTTAAGGAGCGTTTCAGCGAAAGTGCCCTTTTCAGCAACGAGAAGGACGGCTCGTTCAAGAGTTCCATCGGTCAAATATACCAGACTTTCGACGGCAACGACCTCTATCCCAGCGTGGAAGAAAAGGCCGCCATGCTGCTCTATTTGGTCACCAAAAACCACTCGTTCAGCGATGGCAACAAACGCATCGCCGCCACGCTGTTCCTCTGGT
>CAMJXE010000083.1 GCA_946409645.1 uncultured Bacteroidales bacterium | reverse complement strand
TGTCGCTGTTCAAGAAATCTTCAAACATGGTCGGAAACCAACTGTTTTTAAACATTACTGGTAGCATAATGAACTCCTTTCTTTTTATTGTTAGACTTTTTATTGTTTTTTCTTTTCCTGCCGCCTCCGCTCTCGCATCGGCGACGCTACCTATAATGCAAACCGCGTGCCAACAAATATTTTTCAATTATTTTTATCTTTTCTGACAAATTGTCTGTTTTTTGGCGACAAAATGGCGGGATGTCTGACAATTTTTCTTTTTAATTATTCCCTACAAGCGGAATCCCCAACTGTTTGCAAATTTTCTTTGCGAGTATATCATCAATATCATTGTGTAACGGTATGATTGTCCGTTTACCAGAATCTTGGTTGATGAATTGGGCGTGACTGCCTTTTTGTCTTCCGGTCGGGTAACAATGATTTGTTCTCAAGTGTTTCAGGAGTTTTTCTTTCTTCATGCGTTCACGGTCAGTCTTCTGTGAAAAACTTTACGGTTTTTATATAGTTCTTTGAGTTCGTCCCGACGGCATTCAATGGCCAACTCAATGGCTTCCTTCATGTTGGCCATCAGTTCAGCCAGCGTGTTTCCTTGGCTCATCGCTTCGGGAAGCTGTGAACATTGTCCGACATAGACGCCTGTTTTTGGATTTTTCTCTATGATGATGCTGTATTCCATAGTGCTTTCTACTTTCTATATTAACGCGGCAAAGATACGCTTTTTTCTACAAACGGCAATTCGTTGTTTGACAAATAATAAAATCTTTCAAAGAGCGTTACTAGAAGTGTTTTGCGAGTATATGTTATGAGAATTTTCCTGAAAATCCTGATGTGGGCGGGTGGAACTGATTTTTGTTCTTGCCAATGCCAAAGAAGGCCTCGATTTTGCCCGCTCGTTGCATTGGGAATATGAGGATGCCTATTACAATCGGTATCCGGAGGAGTGATGTAAAAAAATGTCAACTAATCTGTCGACAATTTTTATATCTTTGCCGTGTTTTTCACAAGGATTATGAACAGTAAAACAATCTTGTCATGAGTCAGAATAACGCACCATTAGGGAATTTCCTGCTGAGATATTGGTGGGTCTGGCCCTTGGCGTTTCTGTTGCTTATCGTATTGCAGCTGTTGGATATGCTCAACGGGCACTTCCTGCCGAATGTCATCGACAATGTTATTTGGGGAATTATCCTTCTGTTGGGTGTTTTGCAGGTGGTTGCGTTCATTCTCTCTATTGCCCGCAAGGCGTGGTGGAAACTCGGAGGCATCATGGTGGGAGGTTTCCTGTGCGCACTCGGCTTTGCCGCGATAGTGTTTGTGGGCATGGTTACGGTCTTGTTCGAAGAGGAAGAGGATCATTTCGGATTGGAGCATCCGATTCCGGACACATTGCAGTGCGAAGTGCCTATCGGTGGCGTGATTATGCAATTGCCTGAGGATTCCTGTTCCGTTGCCGCGGGTTCGGACTCGATTAGGATTCTTTCGACAGACAAAAGTACCTGGTTACAGCTGTATGAAGGCGGACAACCCGGCATCTATGAATACACCTTGTATGCGCCTGCACTACCAGACGGGTATGTCTATTTGCGCTGTTTTGAGGTGACGAAGGATATTGCTTTGTCAACCAAAGAGATAGTAAAACGGACCAAGCATGAGTTCTCCGACCATACTTCATTCGGAAAAGTGGTTGACAAACGAGATTTCACCATTTACGAGGGTGTCTGGGGCGAACCTTACGCCGTGCGTGTGGAAGTCTGGTGCCACGACAATGCCTCCAGACGCGACAAGTGCCTTTTGTCGAAGGTTTACAAGCTGGAAGGATGGATGCGGTAACGGAAACCCATATTTGTGAGCAATGTGCATGGAAAGTCACTAGGGATTATTATACTTGCGCGGCCTGGACTGCTGCTTCGAGAGCACGACGCACGTAGGCATTCAGACTCTCACCTCTTTCCATGGCGAGTTCAGAAACCTGAGCGTGGAGTTGTTGGGGTATCCTTACGTTGAAGGTTCCGCTGTATGACTTTCTAAGAGGAAGATTATGTTTCTTGCAATATTCGATATAATCATCCACGGCGGCATGAAAATCCGCCACAAGCTCTGGCACAGTCATCCCTTCATACGTCACCAAAGCTTTACTCCCTAGTCCAAGGACTTTACCATAAAGAGACAAATCATCCTCAACCTCAATGCTTCCGATAAACCCTTTGTATTTCAATGTATCCATATTGTGTGATTTAAATCAGGTTATTTGTTGTTAGAAACTCAACAGCATCTTTCAATGCTTTGCCTTTTACGATGTTTCCAGGGTGCGGTTTGTGTAATAAATAGCCAATGTCTTTTTCGCTGTTGTAGAATTTGACTCGTGACCCCGATGTCTTCCCCTTAGTATCCTCAATGAATCCGCACATGGTAAAAATGGAAATAAGCTCCGAGTATGTGAAGTCTTTGGGTAGATTTTTTAGCCTACGTGTCAATTTTTCTTTTTTGCTCATTGTTACTAATTTTCAGTTGCAAAAATACAAAAAAAACAGATATACAATGGACACGCGATTTTTTTATTTTTGCCACAAATTGTTTTCAAAAATAACGCCGATTTTTATGCCCAAACACCCACTCTTCTTCGCCGTTATCCTGCTGATTATCAGCCTTTCCGCTTTTGCGCAGCATACACCGTGCAAGGTTACTGGCAAAGTGGTTGATGACAAAAACTTCGCGATGCCCTACGTCTCCGTGTATGCCTCGCTGCAGGACAGCGTGGTGGCGGGTGCGCTTACGGATCAAAACGGTCAGTTCGCGCTGAAAGTGCCCCAGTCGCCGAAAACTTATACCCTGACCGTGATTTATATGGGCTATAAGTCGAAACATCTTGATTTTACGGCAGATAAAAGCAAAGTGGCTTTGGGGAATATTCCGATGGAGGCCACATCGCAGACATTGGAAGAGGTGAACATTTCGGCGAGGGATGGCGGACAAACAATCGTCACTGCCGAACATACCACCATAATGCCCACGGATGCCACGACTATGATGACCGGCACTGTCGCCGACCTTCTGCGCCAGCAGTCCTCCGTGACCGTTGATCCCGACGGCAACGTCTCCATCCGCGGTAACGGCAATGTGCTGCTGCTCCTCGACGGTGTGCCCACCAACCTCGGTTCCATCAACGCGATACCCTCCTCCAATGTGGCGAGCATCGACATCATCACGAATCCGAGTGCCAGCTACGATGCGGAGGGCACGGGCGGCATCATCAACATCGTCACCAAGAAGGACGGGAAGAAAGGCCTCAGCGGGATGGCGGCGGTCAACTACGGCTTCAACCACTTCACCAACGGCAGTCTCGCGCTGAACTACACCCGCAACAAGTTCGCCCTGCGCTTCAACTACCAGGCGAAATACGAAGACGATCTCAACAACGGCTACCTCTACCGCTATTACCGTACCACTGGCGACAGTCTCAGCCAGCAGATCCACGCCCTGCGGACGGTTTTCAACAACAACATCGCCCTTGGGGTGACCATCAAGCCCGATATGCGGAACAAGATCGATGCCGACTTCCGGCTCATCCTGCCCCGCTTCAACACCGTGCAAGATCTCTCCAACGACTGGCTCCACAACGGCATCCTGACGCACGAGAACCGTCGCAGCGACGTGACCTGGAACCGCGAGAACCTCGACGGTACATTCGCCTACTGGCACGCCATCCGTCCCGGGAAGCTCACCTTCTCCGTCAAGGCGAACGTCTCCAAAATCTGGGGCCACCGTCCGTCGTACTACTTCTTGGAGGGCGACTCGGTCAGCAAGTCGGTGTCGGGCGGAAGTCCGCTGCTCACCTCCGCGCAGACCGACTGGCGCTTCATCGAAAAGTACGGCTTTTGGGATGCGGGCGTGAAGTTCTCCTACCGCCAAAACGACATCTACCACAACTTCTTCGTGCGCGACAGTCTCGGTTGGGACTACTCCCATCAATTCAGTAACGACTTGCTGCACAGGGAGTACGTGCCCGCCGCCTACGTACAGTTCACCTCTACGGAGTGGCGCGACCGGTTCACCTGGAGTGCCGGTCTCCGTGTTGAATACAGCCGCACGCATTTGCATAGTGAGAAAGAGCTGTTGGACGAGTCGTCGCAACATTTCTTCCTCGGGCCGTCGCTGTCGTTCAAGTACAAGATTTCCAAGAAGCACAGCCTGTCGTTCGCCTATTCGCGGCGCATCACGCGGCCCACGTATCCGCAGCTTAACCCCTACATGAGCATGATCGACCCGCACAACTTCGAGCAGGGCAACATGCACCTCCAGCCCGAAACCGCCGACAATGCGGAGTTGCACTATCAGTTCAAGGTGCCGAAATGGGCTGTGAATGTGGGCGTTTACGGCAACTACATCCAGAACTACATCACGCAGGTGGCCCGTTTCGAGGGCGACATCCTGCTGATGACCTACATCAACGCCACCTCGCAGACCAAGGCGGGATTAGACCTGAGCGTGAAGGCCGACCCGTGGAAGTGGATGACGGCGACGCTCGGCACGAACACCTACTACCTCCGATCGGTAGGCAACATCGGGGAATGGGACATCTCGAACAGCGGCTGGGTCAACAACAGCAACCTCCGCCTCGATTTCCGCCCGATCAAGGGGATGAACATCAACCTGCAGTATTTTGTGAACACACCGCAGTATTACCCGCAGTTCACCACGCGCCTCTCGCACTACCTGAACATCGGCATCAGCCAGAAGTTCCTGAAGGGCGCGCTCACGGTCTCCGCGCAGCTCACGGACGTCTTCAATACCCGCAAATGGGAGATCTTCGCCGACAACCAGTACTATCAGTTAGACAACATGTTGCACGGCAAGAGCCGGATGTTCTGGTTAGGGGTGAGCTACAACTTCAACGCCTACAAGAAGAGCGGTGCGGGAAAAACGGAAGGGGAGGATAGGAGTAAGATACGGACGGGGGTGTAAAGTAATTCATCATCATGCTATATTTATCTGCGTAAGTCTGCGAGATCTGCGGGAGAAAATATGCCCGCTGAACCCGCAGATTTTCGCAGAAGCTATTCTATAAGCATTTTGGAATAAAGTTTTACTTCTTTTCTATACACAAAATATTAAAAGTTTGTGGCTGGTCAAAGCAATTATGATAATTCCCGCTCAATGCTACATTTACATTTTGTAAATTGTATTTCTTGAACGTGTTGCGAACACCTGCAATTAGATAACATAAATCGCCATTGTAAGGGTTGATGTCCTTATTTAACGCCTTTTCTATTTCTTCTTGAGAAGGATTCCCTGGCAAAATTAAAGCGGGGACTTTATATTGACTAACAACACCAAGAATAAGGGGATCATCATAAATTATTAAAACACCAGAAAGATTGATGGATTCTTCAATACAATCACATTTATTGTGTTTGGTACAGCCTACTTGGAATAGCAGGAGTGTAAAAAGGGCGATGCTGAAAACTATCTTTCTCATAACTTGTTTGCTATAAATTATTGACCCGGCAAAGATACACTTTTTTCAATTTCCTGTCATCGTAAGTCTGCGAGTTCTGCGGGAGAAAATGTGCTCGCAGAACCCGCAGATTTTGCAGAAAAATCAATCTCCCTCTTCCAGCATAAACAGCTCCTCCACGGTCTTGCCGAAATACCGCGCCATCTTCAGTGCCAAGAGGGTGCTGGGGACATATTTCCCTAATTCGATGGAGTTCACCGCCTGGCGGGTCACGCCGATCTTTTCCGCCAGTTCGCCTTGGGTGATGTTCACCTCGGCGCGTGCCACTTTAATCCTGTTTTTCATAGCGCATGGAACGTTTGTTAAGGTACAGACGAAGGTAAAAACAAAGGATGAAGACATAGAGGATGGAGAAGATGTTGATCATCATCACCCACAGGAAGGGAAGACCCCATACGAAAATCAGACAGAGCAGCACAATTCCGCTGTTGATGTACAGCGACAGGATCAGCGACTCATACCGGAGCTGCTCGATGAACTCGTCCTCTTCCTTGTTTCGGGAAAAACCGATGAAAACGCCGGCCACAATCAGCAAAACGCCGATAAATGTCAGCAGAAGGTCGTCGTTTGGACCGAAAGAGGAAGAAAGAAGGACAGAGAATAGCTCCCCGTTGCCTTTCAGACGTTCCATCCCGAAAAGCTCGCGGATGTTGTTGAGACTGAAGTCGCATTGACTTTGGAAGATGAAATGGAGGACGATCAGTACAACGGTGATACAGAATATCCACCAACCTGGTTTTTTGTAACCGTTTGGTAACAAGAATTTTGTGTTTTTCATAACCTTAAATTTTTAAGATGATTGATAAATAAATCGATGCGGCAAAAATACACAATTCTTTACAAAAAGCAAGTATAAATTACAAAAAGTAATTTATTTAATACAATTTTAATGTATCTATCTCTATGTCAAATGCTTGTGGATGAGCAGCGCGATAAATGTAAATCAATTTAGTGTAACCATCCCAAGTCTATCACCTAAAAATGAAATTGCAAAAGTTCATTTTTCCAAACAAAACCGGCGCGGAATGAAAATTCCGCGCCGGACATTAATTGCTAATTACTAATTACTTCAGCCCCCTGTTTTTCAGCAGTGGCTCGATAGACGGCTCCTGCCCGCGGAAGGCGACGTACAAAGTCATGGCGTCGGCAGTGTTGCCACGCTCCAGAATGTTAGTCCGGAAAGAGGTGGCAGTCGCAGGATCGAAGATACCGTGGTCTTTGAAGCATTGGTATGCGTCGTTGTCGAGCACAGCCGCCCATGTGTAGCTGTAGTAGCCTGCGCCGTAGCCGCCGGCGAAGATGTGCTGGAAGTACGGACTTCTGTAACGGGAAATGATGGACGGAATGAGTCCGATTTTTGCCATCTGTTGTTCTTCATAATCAGGTAGTTTGATCTGAACTGGCGAGGTTGCCGTGTGGTAGTCCATGTCTATCAACGAAGCTGCGAGCAGTTCGGTGTTGATGAAACCTTGTCCGTAGGTGGCGGCGCGGTCGATCTTCTGTACCAGGTCGTCAGGAATGGTTTCGCCGGTCTGATAGTGATGGGCGTAGATTTTCAACACTTCGGGTTCGAAAGCGAAATGCTCCATGAACTGTGAGGGCATCTCCACAAAGTCGCGAGGGACGTTAGTGCCGGAGAGGCTGGGGTAGTGGCAGCGTGACAGGATGCTGTGCAGCGCATGACCGAACTCGTGGTAAAGGGTTTGCGTCTGATCGATATTTAGCATCGCGGGCTTGTCGCCGACAGGTTTCGTGAAGTTGAAGACCAACGACACCACAGGAATGTGGTTGTTGCCGTCACGATCGTAGTATTGCTCGCGGAAGTTGGTCATCCATGCACCGCTGCGCTTGCTCTCCCGTGGGAAGAAGTCCATATAGACCACAGCAATGACTTCGTTGTTGTCGATGACCTCGTATGCTTTCACATCTTTGTGATATACAGGTATTTCGCTGTTTTCTTTGAAAGTTAATCCGTAAAGTCTGTCGCAGACGTAGAAGAGCCCTTTGATGGTAGAATCAAGGGCAAGGTAAGGACGAATGTCTTCGTCGTTGAGGTCATATTGCTCCTTGCGCAACCTTTCAGCGTAATAACGCCAGTCGTAAGGTTGCAGGTTGCCGGCAATGCCGTCTTTGTTCATCATTTTTTGATAGATTGCGGCTTCTTCTTTGGCCTTGGAGAGCGCGGGCTCCCACACTTTCATTAGCAGTTCATAGACGTTTTTGTCATTTTTGGCCATGCAATCGTCAAGAACATAGTTGGCGTAGTTGTCGAATCCGAGAATCTGTGCCTTTTCAAGACGGAGGTTGACGATTTCGTTGATAATATCTTTGTTAGAGTTCTCGCCGTCCAGACAACGGGTGGAGTAGGCGGTCCAAAGTTGCTTGCGTAGTTCGCGGTTCTGGCAGTTCTGGAGAAACGGTTCCATGGAGGGGATGTGTACCGTGAAGGCGTACTTGCCTTTTGCATTCTTCATGCCGTCGGCGGCCTCCTTTGCAGCCGACAACTGTCCTTCGGTCAGACCTTTGAGGTCTTCTTCGTTATCCACGAAGAGGGCATATCCGTTGGTGGCGGCGAGCACGTTGTTGCCGAACTTGAGGGTGAGGGCGGAGAGCTTTTCATTGATTTCGCGGAAGCGGGCCTGTTTTTCGGTGGGAACGTTTGCACCACCGCGCACAAAGCCTTTGTAGGTCTCCTCTAACAGCCGCATCTGCTCTGCGTTGAGATTCTCCTTGTCACGGTTTTCATACACGGTCTTGATTTTCTTGAACAAATCGGCGTTGAGCATGATATCGTCACCGTGACGGGTGAGCATCGGGATGATGGTGTCAGAGAGCTTCTCCATTTCCGGGCTGTTCATGCATTCGGCGAGGTTCATGAAGACGGCCGCCACCTTGTTAAGAAGTTCGCCGCTGTATTCGTATGGAATCAGCGTGTTGGCAAAAGTCGGAGCTTCCTTGTTGTCGCAGATTTCTTTGATAACGGCAGCTTGTTGCCTCATACCTTCCTGAATGGCAGGAAGATAGTCTGTGGTTTTGATTTGGTCAAAAGGAGGAACGCCGTAGGGGGTGTCCCACTCTTTCATGAAAGGGTTGTTGGCCAGATCGGGGTTCTCGGCCGTTTTCTTCTTGCACGCGCCGCCCAATATTGCGGTCGCCAATACAAATGTCATAATCGCTAATTTACGGTTCATTTTTGGTAACTTTTTATGTTTGAATAAATTATTGTACTTCAAAAGAAAATGCAAAAATAATGCTTTTAATGGTAGAAACTGATAGTGTTAATAAATAATTATAAATAATGGAAGGATCAACGTCTTGATGCCTCGGATGAAAATTATGATTTGCGCTTTCCGCTAAAAAGTGTATTTTTGCCACCTTGTTTTTTTGAGATAGGAAACAGGCAAAAGGCAATAGGCAATAGACGGAACCTCTTAACCTATAGACATAAAACTTTAGACCCAAATCCCTAAACGAATAACTTCAATAACCAATAGCTATTTTGATGGAAAAACGATTTTGGAACGAATATCAGAAAGAGATTGCAGAAGACCACTTCTTTTACGAAAGGAGTTGCATCCGGCAGACCTTTTTCCCCGGGTCGGAGGCGACTTTCCTGAACATCATGCGCAATGATTTGAGGAAGGATATTTACGACTCTTCGCACCAGCACACCTGTTCGGGTATCGGCTACCACTCCGACGTGGTCCCGTTTGAGACGACCATGACCATCGTGGCGCGGCTTTTCTCCCTGATGACCGAGCGCGGCTACAAGAACTATGTACCCTCGTGCGTCACCTCCTTCGGAGTGATGACCGAGCTTATTGAGAAATGGAAAGAGCAGCCCGAGATTCTGGAGAAGGCTCGCGAATATTTGTACAAAGCTACCGGACGCACCTTCGAGATCCCGCAAAACATAGTCCATCCATCGGATTTGATTTTCAAGTTCCGCTTCGAATTGAAAGAGAAGATGAAGTACCAGTTGGTTAATCGTTTTACGGGCAAACCGTTGCGTGGCGTGGAGCATATCGGCTGTCACTATGCGAAGATTTTCCCGAAGCATGGCATCGGCAATGCGGAGTTCCCTTATGTGCTGGCCGGCATGATCGAGGCTTGGGGTGGCGAAGTTATCGATTATCCCGAACGTCGTCACTGCTGCGGATTCGGCTTCCGTCAATACCTCGTGCAGGAAAACCGCGGGTACTCCATCGCCAACTCCAAGAAGAAGTTCGAGTCGATGGAACCCTACGAGCCCGACTTCATCGTTTCCAACTGTCCAGGCTGCGCCATGTTCCTCGACAAGTGGCAATACACGATTGCAGAGATGGAACACAAGACTTACGACAAGGAGGGCTACGGCATCCCAGTGCTTACTTATGAGGAACTTGCCGGTATGTTGCTCGGCTACGATCCGTGGGCTATGGGTATGCAGCTCCATCAGGTGCAGTGCGAGCGTCTTCTCGACAAGATAGGTGTTGCCTACAACCCTGACGACAAGTATCGCGGCGCATCCGGCAAGGTCTTGCGTGCTCCCGAAAAACCCGAAGTGCTGAAAGTGTAATGAGTTAACAGTTAGTAATCTGTGGTTAGCAGTTACCAGCGACCCCAATTCCCCTGCTTTTAGAAGGGGTGCCCGAAGGGCGGGGTAGTAATATTAAACGGCTTCCTCGAGCAGCCTCGGAGAGGCAAGACGCGCGAAGCGCAATTAACCCCACACAAGCGAAGCGCAGTGTGGGGAATCAGCCCCACGGCGAAGCGCAGTATGGGTGGGATGGACCCCACAAGCGAGCGCAGTGTGCGGACATTAAGAAAAACAAGTGAATATGAAAAACATCGCAATCATAGGTGCCGGCCCGGCCGGTATAGAAGCCGCCTCCGTGCTGGCAAAACAACATCAGGTGACCCTCTTCGAGAAAGAGGAAAGACCACTATGCAACATCCGCGACAAGGCTTTCCTCTTCCCGGATTTCAGCTCCGCCGATGAGCTGGCCGACAAGTTGGAGGCCAAGTTGCTAAACGATAGCATCACCTTCAAACCTAACTGCGCTGTGACGACTATGAATCGCACAGGCGAACAGTGGACATTGACCCTTGAGGATGGCAACACCGCCACTTTCGATGCGGTGTTGCTGACTACCGGCTACCGCGTGTTCGATGCGCATCAGAAAGAGGAGCTTGGCTATGGTATCTACCGTGGCGTGATTACTTCGCTGGAGATGGAGAAGATGATCAAGGAGAACGCGGTACGCAACATCATGAACGAGGTGCCAAAGCAGGTAGTGTTCCTCCAGTGTGTGGGCTCCCGCGATGAGAAGTCGGGCAATCACTACTGTTCGAAAGTCTGTTGCGTGACCGCCGTCAAGCAGGCCATTGAGGTGAAGAAACAGAATCCCGAGACGGATGTCTATATTTTCTATATGGACCTGCGTATGTGGGGACAGGGTTTCGAGGAGATGTACCGCGAAGCGCAGGAGAAATATGGCGTGAACTTCGTGCGCGGGCGTATCTCCGAGGCGGCCTCCACTTTCGACAATCGCGTGCAGATCAAAGCCGAGGACACGCTGATGGGCAACCCGATGACGATGACGGCCGATCTGCTCGTCTTGATGGTCGGCATGTGCGCTTCCGAGGGCACCGCCATCCTGTCGAAATCCGCCGGCATTGACGGCCTCTACCGTTTCGCCCGGAGCCTCTCCCCGCACACTGAAGACAACCTCACCGTCCAACCCGGTTTGTTCGTCGCCGGTGCCTGCAAACGCCCGATGAGCATCTCGGATACGATTCAGGATGCGAGAGCGGCAGCCTTAGCAATTAGTAATTAGTAATGATAACCCCCAATATTATAGAAGCTTTCTCCCTGAGCAGCCTCGGAGAGGCAACACGCCCGAAGCGCAATTAATCCCACACAAGGCGAAGCCGCAGTGTGGGACGGTTCCAAAAAGGACTGAAAGCCCGAAGTATGCTAACCCAGGGTGAACGCACTGAACCCAGGGAATAAAACCCCAAATAATATGAAGAAAATAATCACACTAATAATCACCCTCACTCTATGGGCCCTACTACCGGCCCAAACCAACTACACCTTCATCACGCACCATAACGTGGTGAAAAACAGCTACAACTTCTGGGTCTCTGTACCCGACACCTACGAAGAACAGAAGGGATTGATCCCCGTGGTGCTTTTCTTGCACGGTGCGAGTTTGCGCGGCACCGATTTGAACCGGGTGCGCAGATACGGTCCGTTGGATGCCATCTCCATGGGTCGTGACATCAACGCCATCATCATCGCCCCGCAGAATCCCGGAGGGGCGTGGAACTCCTATAAAGTACTCGAT
>CAMJXE010000082.1 GCA_946409645.1 uncultured Bacteroidales bacterium | reverse complement strand
GAAGGTAGAAGTCAAATATTTTTAAAATATTGATATTTAAATAATTATACCCAATATGGCTAAGAAAAAAGTTACGGAAGAAGAGGTTGAAAAAGGTACCAAAAAGACGAGAACTGAGAAGATTGTCCCCAAAATGAAAAAAATCACTCCCAAAAGAGTGAAGGTTCCTCAGAAGGAAGAGGTGGTGGAAGTGGTGCCCGAAGAACCTGTTGTGGTGGAGGAAGTGAAGGTGGAAGAGGCTCCGAGACCGAAACAGAAGGTAGCTAAAAAGCCTGTAATTGAGACCATTATCGAAGATGATGAGGTAACTGTTGAAAAATCTTCCGACGGTGTCGTGGAGGTGAAAAAACACGAAACCAACCAAAGTACCGCCGAAGAGCTTTCCATTGAGCAAAAATTGCTGTCTCTATATAATCTTCAGCAAATCTGCACCAAGATTGATGAAATCCGCATGATTCGCGGTGAGTTGCCTGAGGAAATTCGAGATAATGAAGACGAATGCGAAGGTTTGAACACCCGTATCAACAAATTTACGGACGACATCAAGAATCTCAAACTCAAAATCGCTTCCGAGAACACAAATATTGAAGAAGCCAAAGCTTCTATCAAAAAGTACGAGGATCAGCAGAATGAGGTGCGCAACAATCGCGAATATGAAGCCCTGAGCAAAGAGATTGAATTCCAGAACCTGCAAATCCAGGTGGCAGAGAAACATAAAGAAAAACACGATGCCGAGATTTTGGACAAACAGAATAAAATCAACGAAACCAACGAGCGCCTAAAAGAGCTGGAAGATATTCTGGAACACAAGAGAGCTGAATTGGAGGTGATTGTGGCTGACACTCAGAAAGAAGAGGAGGACCTACTCGAGAAGGCTGAAGTGCTTAAAGCTAAGGTTGATACTCGTCTGCTGGCCGCTTTTGAACGTATCCGCAAAAATGCCCACAACGGTCTGGCCATCGTGAAGATTGAGCGTGACGCATGCGGCGGTTGCTTCAGCAAAATCCCTCCGCAACGTCAACTGGATATCTGCCTGCACAAGAAAATCATCGTGTGCGAGGCTTGCGGACGTATCTTCATCGACGACAAACTGGTTCACGAACACGAGAACGACGCACAATAATCCGCGTCATTAAACGTTAAAACCTTTTGTCTGTCTAAAACGACAATTTTTGAGTAGAAAAAACTTATTTTATTCACCTTAAAAATAACAATTATTATGAAAAGAATCTTAAGTGTAATTTGCATGGCCCTTCTGGCCGGAGGTATGATTTTCACCTCTTGTACGAAAAACTGGACTGTTACAGTGAAAGCTAACAACGATGCTTGGGGGACTGTGACCGGTGGTGGTACATACGCTGATAAAGCTACTGCCACTATCTCCGCTTCTCCTGCCCAAGGCTATCAATTCGCAAAATGGGATGACGGTGTTAAGGACAACCCCCGCACCATCACCGTTACTGCTAACGCTACCTACACCGCTGTTTTTGAAGTTGCTGAACCTGGTGTGAAAGTGACTTTCAACGGAAATAACTGGACTGCAGGTGATTTCGCAGGTAGTTTCTACTCTGGCACTATGCAAGATGGTACACCTTATTCTGGTTGGGTCGTTTCTGCCGCTAAAACTGCAGACAATCTCTTCCCTACTTGTGATGTTGCTACACTGACTGGCAAGAGCACAGGTACTTTCACTGACCAAGCTTCCAGCAGCAATGGCGGATTGGGCGGCGGTGATTTCAACTACGTTGAATATTACAATGAAACCGCTTTGACTGACAATACCTACAACTATGGTGACTGGTGGGCAAAGAGCGTTACGCTCAATGTTACTGCTTTTGACCCCACTGCTCTTACTCTCTCCTCTAATTTGAATGCAACCATGTTTGATGCTTATACTGCATTTGTTGATCAAGCTGGTGTTGACGCTGCTCCTACCGCTCCTATGACGAATGTCATCACAAACGTCACGCTCTCCCAATCCAAGGGTGCAGCTCTTAAGAACGGTGCCAAAAAATTGGTTGCTGCTAGATAATCAGTTTTTTAGAAACAGAAATAATGCTCACGTGTGAACGTGAGCATTATTTTTAAATGGCTGATATTATGAGAAATATAGCATTCATTCTCTGCGCTTTTGCAATGACTTCAATACTGTCATGTTGCAAAAGCGAGAAATCGCTGATTGAGCAATCTGCAATGGGTTATCTTACTGCGATGAGTAATTACAAGATTTCCGAGGCAGAACCATACGCAACAGCGGAAACCGTTGAAAATACGCTTCATGCCATTGAAAAATACATCATGCCTAACCTGGATTCCAATGTAATCAAACAGAACACTCCTGCAACAATTGAGATAATAGATGTTAGCATTGTGGATGACACAACGGCCGAGGTTACCTACAAAAAAACAACACCTATACAGGTACAAGAGGGAAAACTAGAGATGGTCAAGCGGGATAAAGACTGGAAAGCACAGGTCAACATTCAAATCCCCGAAATGTTAAAAATCGAATATAAGGTGGATTCAAAAGCACTTGATGAAAAATACAAAGGAAAACTGACCCCTGGCAGGACAGATCAAACAAAACCTTCTTCAAGAATGAAAAAAGAGTAGCGGTTGTGGCGCTTTTGCTTCAGTCGTCCATCAAGATACGGTCTTGGCATGCCCACCGAAACTTTTTCAAAAGATAAACCATCATCAATACTTATTATTATGAAAAAATCATTCACCACATTGTTCATGGCTATCTTATTGGGTGGCCTGATTTTGTCCTCTTGCACAAAACATTATTTCATCACTGTAAGGGCCAACAATGATGACTGGGGCACCGTGATAGGAGGTGGTAAATTCAAAAATAAAGATACCACTACCATAGCGGCACGCCCGAATGATGGCTATAAATTCGTGAAATGGGATGACGGCAATCGGGAGTCTCGCCGTGTCATCACAGTTACATCAAATGTCACATATACAGCAATTTTCGAAGAGCCAACCGTCGAACCAAGCGCGAAAGTCACCTTCAAAGGCTCTGAATGGGAAGCTGGAGACATCGGCGGAGAATACTATGTGGGAAACCAAACAGGATGGAGAGTGGCAGCCGCCCCTGTCAGCACCCACGAATTTCCGAAAGCGGAATGTGCCGCTTACGTCACCACTGTGGGACGCTATTCAGATGCTACGACAAACGGATATGACTATCAAAACAACATCATTTCCGACTTCGAATACTACGAAAGCGATGTTTTATTTGGTGAAGACGGTGTCATTCATGGCGACTGGTGGGCGAAAAGCGTCGATCTCCGTATCAGTGCTTTCGATGCTAATAATATGAGAATTTCAGCTACAGCAAGCGCAACCATGTTTAATGCCATTGAGGCTTTTGTTGACGGTGTGGGTATTGACAATGCCACAACCACTACGACGACGATGAAAATAATCAACATCACCCTGACACAAGCCTTGGTTGACAAGAAAAAAACGAACAAAAGAAAATAAGGCTATAACATTATAGCGTCCGCTACAACCTCAGCCACGGATTTAATCTCCACACCGAGCTTATATTCGTGGTTGATTTGTGATAGTTGGTCAGCACAGTTGTGACACGGTGTAATGACCACATCCGCGCCCGTCGCCTTGATCTGGTCGGCCTTGATTTTCCCGATTTTCAGACGACGTTCGTTATATTCGCTCATAGCCAACATTCCGCCACCACCACCGCAACAGAAATTGTCGCTGCCAAATGGTTCCATTTCTATCAGCTCTGGCACAGCCTCTTTCACCACAAAACGCAACGAATCAAAAAGTCCCCCATTACGGGTAATATTACACGGATCGTGAATCGTGTACTTCTTGGTATTCAAAGACTTATCTAATTTTATCTTTCCTGATTTAATGTATTCCTCAATCAATTCCACGAGTGAAATTATCTTAAAATCAGGATGTTGACCCATATAGTTGGGAGATTCCCAGCGGAGTGCGCGTGTGCCGTGACCGCATTCGCCCAACACTAACGTTTTGCATTTTAGCTTCGCCATTTCATCGTACATGTGTTGGGCAATCAGCTTGGCATGCTCGTCTTTGCCAGAGAAGTAACCATAGTTTGTCACATCATACATCTCGTCGGAGAGTGTCCAATCGGCACCTGCCACGTGGAAAATCTTGGCGGCGGCGGCGATAGAGAGTGGGAAAAATTTCGGTTCACGCGGATTGAGTGTATAGAGAATCTCGGCGTTTTCCTTGTTCATTGGGATCAATGTCTCTTCCGTCTCCAACTCATCTTGTAACTCCTCCTGCATCCAATCGATGGTATCCACGAAATCCTCTTTCGGAATTGCCATGTTGTTCTTAGTGTTGAGTGCAGCATCCACAGTAGCTTGCAAAGTATCTGGCACACAGTTCATTGCGGCCAACATTCGACGACCTGTGCGCACGACGAACGGTATATCGACACCAATAGAACAGTGCTTGACGCAACGCCCGCACATCGTACATGAGCCATACAACGAATCAACCATTTCGGCGATGTAATCCTCCGTCAACTCCTTGGCATTGGTCAACTTAGGCGCAGTTCTACCCAAAAAGGTACAATAACGGCGATAGATGGAAGAAACCATATCCACCTTCTTGCCGGGGATATATTTCGGTTCTTCAAATGTTTTAAAAAAGAGGCAACTGGTCTCACACAATCCGCAGTGCACGCAAGCGTTGAGATGCGTAAGAAGCTTACTGTCCGTGTGTTTGGTCAGAATATTGACGGCCTTCTGAATGCCCTCGGAGGATATCTCTTTCATATACATTATATTTAGGGCGCGAAAATACAAATTTTTGTTGAGTGTAGAATGAAGAGAGAACATAGAAAAGTGTATTTTTGCAGGTTGTATTATTATATTAATGTATGAGACATATTTCACTTTTATTAGCATGGTTAAGCCTCATAGTTTTTGTATCTGCTCAGGATGCCACTTGTTATCGTATCTATCTGAGTGACAAAAACAACAATCCCTACTCTATCGATAATCCGTCGGAATATTTGTCACAGCGTGCCATCGACAAGCGTGAGCGTTTCAACATTCCGATCACGGAACAGGATCTGCCCATTAATCCGGAATACAAGCAGCAGATTTTAGCATTGCACCCGCAAATGCAACCGCTGGCAGTTTCGAAATGGATGAACACCTTCACGGTCTATTGTCCTGACAACACAGTGGTTCCGCAAATTCAGAATTTGCCGTTCGTGGATTCCATCATGGCAGTGGGAGCCTTTATCTTGAACGACGCACCATCTGCGAAAATCCCTGAAATTCAGCCTTCTATCGTCCAAAACACGCTTATTCCGACCAAAAAATCTTTGGATTACGGTTATGGTTTCGGACAAATCGCTTTCCACAACGGACATTTGCTGCATGAGGCAGGCTTCCATGGCGAAGGAATGCTAATCGCCGTGATTGATGGTGGATTCTACGGCATTGAAACGATCTCCTTTTTCCAGGAGATAGTGAACGACGGGAGATTCTACGGCCATTATTCGCTGATGCCTGATTTTATGGACACTTCGATAAGCGGTTGGTCCGAAATACACGGCACGCTTGTAACTTCCGCCATCGCCGCCAACACCAGCGGCGAACTGATCGGCACCGCACCTGCCGCATCCTACGCCCTTATCCACACCGAATGGGTGGGCTCTGAAGAACTTGTAGAAGAGGACTTCTGGGCAAACGGAGCTGAAATCGCCGACAGCATAGGTGCTGACGTCATCAACTCCTCGCTGGGGTATCGCTCGTTCCCGGATTTCCCGCAGTCCGACATCACTTACGCCGACATGGACGGGTTGAACAGCATCGCATCGCGTTGCGCCACCATTCTTGGACAAAAAGGGGTAATTGTTTGTATCGCAGCAGGTAACGATGGCGACAACCAATACTACCACATTGGTCGGCCTGCCGATGCCGTCGATATTCTGTGTGTGGGCGCCAGTGCCGTGGACAGCGTTATCGCCGGATTTTCGTCGCACGGTCCCTCTTACGACGGCCGTGTGAAACCCGATATCACCTCCATGGGGGTGAGCACCTATTGTTACTACCCCAACAACTGGCTCATAACGGAGAACGGAACGAGTTTGGCCACTCCAGTAGCTACAGGGCTCTGTGCCTGTCTTTGGCAGGCCATGCCTCAATACACCGCCTCCGAGATGATGCAGATCATCCGTGAGAACAGCCACCGCTACAACAATCCCAACACCGAATACGGCTACGGTATCCCCGACTTCTACAAAGCCTACACCACTCACGTCGGCATCAATGACTACAAACCGCTGCAACTCAGTGTCTATCCCAACCCCGTCACTGACCAGCTGAACATCGTCAACCCCGACGGCAACATCCAGACCGTCACCCTCTACAACACCTCCGGCCAACTCGTCCTGCAAACCGCCGTTTCCCACTCCCCGATTCTCGAGATCAACGTAACATCCTTGCCGAAGGGGTTTTACGTCGGATCAGCTACGCTCAACAACAATCAGATAGCAACTTTTAAATTCGTAAAATAATAATCTACCGATCTCTTGCCCCTGCCGGGACCGCTCAAGGAAATATCTTTATAACCTTAAACTATAAACCTTAAACCCTATATGAAACATCTAACACTAATCTGGTTCCTTTTTGGTCTTTCCTTTTCCCTTTTCGGCCAAAACCCAAGTCCAACCTGTTACCGTATTTATCTGAGTGACAAGAACAACAGTCCCTATTCCATTGACAATCCATCGGAATTTCTCTCACAGCGCGCCATTGACAAGCGCACTCGTTTCAACATTCCTATTACAGAACAGGATTTGCCAGTGAATCCGCAATACAAGCAACAGATTTTGGCGTTGAATCCCCAAATGCAACTGCTGGCTGTCTCCAAATGGTTGAATACGATTTCTGTCTATTGTCCGGATAGCGCTATCGCCCAGCAAATCACGAGTCTTCCGTTTGTCACTTCCGTGTTAGCGATTGGCTCGACAGAGTTGCAAGACAATCCCACCGCTTCTGTACCTGAGAATCCTGTGCCCATGACGCAGAATGTTTCGTCACTCACAAAAGATAACATTAATTATGGAAACGCCTATCGACAAATCGCAATACATAACGGACATTTTCTGCATGCGGAGGGGTTTCTCGGCGAAGGCATGCTTATTGCGGTGATAGACGGTGGCTTCAGGGGAATTGAGACCAATCCTTTCTACCAGAAATTGATTGACGAAGGTCGTCTTGTCGGAAGATATTCCCTTAGGCCTAACTTTGTGGACGAAAACCTTCTAAATGAATCAAGACATGGCGCGAGGGTGACCGCCGTTATGGCTGCCGCTGAAAACGGTCAATTTGTAGGCACCGCTCCCAAGGCTTCTTACGCCCTCATCTTCTCTGAATGCAATAATACCGAACAGCCCTTCGAGGAGGATCTATTGGCCAACGCCTTCGAAATTGCCGACAGTCTTGGCGCCGATGTCATAAATGCGTCCATTTCATATTCGGTATTTCCCGATTTTCCCCAGGGCAATCATTCATACGCCGACATGACCGGCTACTACTGCTTCCCCAGTCGTTGTGCCAACTTTTTAGGGGAGAAAGGTATCATCGCGTGTGTTTCTGCTGGCAATAATGGATTGGATGCCGAGTATCACATCGCATCCCCTGCGGATGCATTTAACATTCTTTCCGTAGGTGCTTGCAACGTTGACAGTCTCATTGCCGGTTTCTCCTCTCACGGATATGCATTCGACGGACGCGTGAAACCTGATATCACTAGCGTGGGATTATCCACTCTTACCTATTTTTATGACAATGTCCTTATGCCAGTTGACGGCACAAGCTTTTCCTCTCCGGTAGCCGCCGGTCTCAGTGCCTGTCTGTGGCAGGCGATGCCCGAATATTCCTCTACTGAAATCATGCAGATTATCCGCGAGAGCGGCCACCTCTACGACAACCCTAACCCCGAATTCGGCTACGGTATCCCCGACTTCTACAAAGCCTACACCACCAACGTCAGCATCTACGACTACAAACCGCTGCAACTCAGTGTCTATCCCAATCCCGTCACCGACCAGCTGAACATCGTCAACCCCGACGGCGACCTCCAGACCATAAGCATCTTCAACGCCGCCGGTCAACTTGTCCTGCAACACACCGTCAACGGTGACGCACTCATTGAAATCAATGTAACATCCTTGCCGAAAGGGTTTTATGTCGGAACCGCCACGATAGATGGCAACAAGACAGCATCTTTCAAATTTGTAAAATAACCCCCTTAAACCCTAAACTATAAACCCTAAACCAAATATGAACGCCTTAACAAAAACCAATTACCAATTCCCGAACCAAAAGTCGGTGTATCACGGAAAAGTCCGCGACGTCTATTTCTTGGACGATGTGTTAGTGATGGTCGCCAGCGACCGCATCAGTGCCTTCGACGTCATCTTGCCGAAGGGTATCCCTTACAAAGGTCAGATCCTCAACCAGATAGCCTCCAAATTCTTGGATGCCACCAGCGACATCTGTCCGAACTGGAAGATGGCCTCCCCCGACCCGATGGTCACCGTGGGCCGCGTCTGCAAAGGCTTCCCGGTGGAGATGATCGTGCGGGGCTACCTCTGTGGCAGCGCGTGGCGTTTCTACAAGAACGGCGGGCGCAACCTCTGCGGCAACATCCTGCCCGACGGCATGAAGGAGAACCAGAAGTTCCCCGTACCGCTCATCACCCCGACCACCAAGGCCGAACAGGGCGAACACGACGCCGACATCTCCAAGGAGGAAATCCTCGCCAAAGGACTCGTCTCCCCCGAAGACTACGCCGTGTTGGAGGACTACACGATGAAGCTCTTCCTTCGCGGCACGGAAATCGCGGCGAAGAAAGGACTGATCCTCGTCGACACCAAGTACGAGTTCGGCAAGGCCGACGACAAGATCTACCTCATCGACGAGATCCACACTCCTGACTCTTCCCGCTACTTCTACGCACAGGGCTACGAAGAGCAGTTCGCCAAAGGACTGCCGCAGAAGCAGTTGTCGAAGGAGTTCGTGCGTGAATGGCTGATGGCCAACGGCTTCCAGGGCCAGGAAGGCCAGCAGGTGCCCGAAATGACCGAAGAGGTCGTCAACGGCATCACCAACCGCTACATCGAGCTCTACGAGCACATCACCGGCGAGAAATTCGAACCCGCCCCCGCCGAGAATGTGGAGCAACGGATCTACGACAATGTCACGAAGTGGCTGAGTAATAGATAGCCCCTTTCCAAAAGGGCTGCAAGCCCGACACGTGTCAACCCATGGTGAGCGATAGCGAGCCCTGGGATAGAACAGTCAGGGTGAGCGATAGCGAGCCCTGGGTATTACTAACGAATACGGAACAATATGAAATATGTAATCATAGGCGGTGTCGCTGGCGGAGCATCGGCGGCCGCACGTCTGAGAAGACTGAATGAAGATGCTGAAATCATCGTGTTCGAGAAAGGCGAATATATCTCGTACGCCAACTGCGGTATGCCCTACTATATCGGCAACACCATCGAAGACCGGAAGCGGCTCTTCGTGCAGACCCCCGTGTCGTTCGGCAACCGCTACGATGTGGACGTCAGGACGTTGCAGGAGGTGACGGCCATCAACCGCGAGGAACACACCGTGGAGGTCAAGAACCTGCGCAACGGCAAGACTTACACCGAGGACTACGACATCCTCCTGCTGTCGCCCGGTGCTGAACCAGTGATTCCCGAACTGCCTGGCATACATAGTTCCAAAATCTTCACCCTGCGCAACGTCACCGACTGCGACAGAATCAAGATGCAAGCCGTTGAATCCCTGAGAGACAATGCGAAATCCGTCATTATAGGCGGCGGCTTCATCGGGTTGGAGATGGCAGAGAACCTTCACAAAATCGGCTACCAAATTACCGTGGTGGAGAAGGCCAACCATGTGCTCACTCCCGTGGATGAGCCCATCGCAGCCATCGCACAGAAACACCTGAAAGACAAGGGAGTAGAGCTGATTACGGGCAACGGAATCTCAGGCTTTGAGGAAAACGGCGACCAGCTGACTGTCTGCTTAGAGAACGGTCAGAAATTAGAATGCGACCTCGCGGTGCTGAGCATCGGCGTGCGTCCGAACACGGCTTTGGCCGAAGCCGCCGGTCTGGAAATCGGCCGGGGCATCAAAGTCAACGAATACCTGCAGACCTCCGACGAACGCATCTTTGCCGTGGGCGACGCCATCGAGTTCCCGCATCCTGTGACGGGCATTCCGTACTGCAACTTCTTGGCAGGTCCCGCGAACGCGCAGGCCCGTATCGCCGCCATGAACATGGTCTATCCCGAAAGCGTGGTCTATCAAGGTTCTGTAGGCACCGCCATCGCCAAGATTTTCGATTTGGCTGTGGCCAGCACAGGACTTAACGAGACTGCCTTGAAACGCGCAGGCCTTGATTACGAAACGGTTATCGTGCATCCCGCGGCGCACGCCACCTACTACCCCGGCAGCAGCCCGATTTCGTTAAAGCTGAACTTCTCCATGGAGGACAGCACGATTTACGGCGCACAAGCCATCGGGACGCAGAACATTGACAAACAGATTGATATCATCTCGCTGCTGCTGAAACACAACGGCACCATCTTCGACCTGGTGAACAGCGAACACACTTACGCCCCACCGTTCGGCTCGGCCAAGAGTCCCGTGATGTTCGCCGGTATGGTCGCCGAAAACATCTTCGCCCACCTGATGAACCCGATTCACGTGAAACAGCTGGACGAAATGATTGATAACAAGGAGGATTTCTTCTTGTTGGATGTCCGCGAACTACCTGAATACAAGAATGGTACGATTGAAGGGGCGACCCGTTACTCTGTGGACGAGCTGCGCGAGTTCCTCGAAGAGATTCCCGAAGGAAAGAAAATCGTCGTCTTCTGCGAGGTCGGTCTGCGCGGCTACGTTGCCTCCCGCATCCTCATGCAGAACGGATTTGAGGAGGTGTACAATCTGATTGGGGGGATGCGGACGTATCGACATATCGGCAAACACAATGTTATTCAGAACTAAGACTTGAGACTTAAGACGTGAGACTTTGGACTAACACTTTTGCCTTTTGCCTATTCACCAATCACTATTCACTATTCACAAAAAAAAACAATAAACCCAAAAAATAATGAAAAAACATCAAATTTCAACGAAATTTCTCAGCATTGAGAAGGTAACCAAAATCATTGAGCGCAAGCAGAAAATCGAATTGTCCGAAGAGGCGATTGCAGCGGTGAAGAAGTGCCGCGACTACTTGGACACCAAGGCGGCCACGAGCGCGGAGCCCATCTACGGCGTGACCACCGGCTTCGGCTCGCTCTGCAACAAGCACATCTCCCTGGAGGACCTCTCCACCCTCCAGCGCAATCTCGTCATCTCACACGCCTGCGGCGTGGGCGAGGAGGTGCCGCAGGAAATTGTGCAACTCATGCTGCTCTTGAAGATTCAGTCGCTGTCATACGGACACTCTGGAGTTCAAGTCGATACCATCCAACGACTGGTGGATTTCTACAACAAGGGCGTATATCCCGTTGTGTATCAACAAGGTTCACTGGGTGCTTCCGGCGACTTGGCACCGTTGGCGCACCTCTCGTTGCCCATCATCGGCATGGGTGAGGTCTATTACCGCAACAAGAAATACTCCGCCGCGGAAATCAACGAGAAGTTCGGCTGGCAGCCCATCACGCTGAAGTCCAAAGAGGGTCTCGCGCTGCTCAACGGCACGCAGTTCATGAGCTCCTACGCCGTCTGGTTGCTGATGAAGGCCCGCAAGCTCAGCTGGCTCGCCGACATCATCGGCGCCATCTCCTTGGAGGCTTTCGACGGCCGCATCGAGCCCTTCAACATGTTAGTGCATTTGGTTCGTCCGCACGCCGGACAAATCATCACCGCCGCCCACATCACGCAACTGCTTGAGGGTTCGGAGATTATCGCCCAACACAAGGAACACGTGCAGGATCCCTACTCCTTCCGTTGCATGCCGCAGGTGCACGGCGCGTCCAAAGATGCCATCGAGCACGTGCAGAACGTGGTGGAGACCGAGATCAACTCCGTCAC
>CAMJXE010000081.1 GCA_946409645.1 uncultured Bacteroidales bacterium | reverse complement strand
GATGATGGGATGAAGCGATGATAAGATGATGGGATGAAGCGATGATAAGATGATGAGATGAAGCGATGATAAGATGATGAGAAGATATGATGAATAAACGAATTACAACACCATATATCAAGAAAAACGGGCAATTAGCGGAGACCTCGTTTGAGGAAGTGTTCGAGGTGGTGGCTCGGAAGTTGCAGGGTGTGGAGACAAACCAGACGTTGGTGATGTGTTCCGGAAGCTACTCCAACGAAACGCTCTATTTGTTGCAAAGGTTAGCCCGCACGGTGCTGAACACCAATTCGTTGGGTTCTTTCGACTACTACCGTCGCGGCACCGATTTCTTTGCCGACAAGAACGATATCCTGCCGTTCGCGGAGATGTTCCAGTCAGACAAATTCTATTGCATTTTCCCGAATGTCGAGACGGGCCATGGCACGTCTCAACAAATCCCAGAGACGTTAAAGGCTATACGCGAAATCCTGAAACATTGTCCCGAAACTCCACGTTATTGGTTCAACATGCCTGGAACACTGCATATTACCGACTATTATGCCTTCTTCCGCAGTGTCAACTTCTACCTGATTCAACATCATTTGGAGAAGGGGATTTATGTGGATGTCTTGGGCAAGAATTACGGAACCTATAAGCAGGAATTGCTGGCTGATGATTATGAGGGATTATTGCGCAGAAACAGCCTCCAAAATACTGATATTCAGAAATTTGTAGAAGATTTGTTAGCAATTTCCGAGCCTGCCTTCATCGTTTGGGAACGGTGGCTGACCGAAAGTGCCTACCACGAGTTGGAGAACCTCTGTATGCTGCTTGACATCCAGTCGAAGCCAGCCTCTGGATTTCTGACCATCAAGAGCGAACTGAACAGTCAGGGACTCCACGACATGGGCTTGTTCCCGCACATCGCACCCGGCGGAAATGCGTTGAATGAAGAAATGCGGCAGAAAATGGAGACTGTGCTGCAAACTCCGGTCTGCGCAGAACCCATAGATGTGGCGTCCACGATTGACCGTGTTGGCTTCCGAAATGTACTTTTGTGGAATGCATTAAACGCCGAGATTCCACAAGACATTGTAAATCAGTTAAGAAAAGCAGATTTCACGCTCCTGCAAACCGCCTACCTGCCAGATAACTCAGAACTTTACGACATTGTTCTACCCGCCAACCTTCCTGAAGAGGTTTCCGGCACCTATACCGACACCGCGAAAGTGCCTCATACCTTCATTTCGGAATTGGAAAATCCATTGGAATACAACAATTTACAGCAGATTACAAAGATTGCCGAAAGATTCGGATATGCCTTTCCTGAAAATAAAGATGATGCTTTTCTGGAATACATTTCCTTCATGGAGGCAGGCTGTCATAGCAGTAAACGCCATTTTTTCAAATAGGATACATTCGACAACCTCGTTTTCATCGTTCCGAATCTAATCCAAATAGAGGATTTCAGTACGCACATCCTTATACCCCATCTTCATCATACAGTTTTTATATTCAGACAGTTGCGCTTCATATTTTAGTCTATGTTCTTGACCTGTTTTGTAGTCAATAATCATTACATGATCGGGTTTGATCACTATACGGTCGGGACGCTTCAAATCACCTGATTCGGTAATTATAGAGACTTCGTTCAACACCTGATCCTCCGGTTCAGGGTAAAAATAGGGTCTTAAGGTGGCGTCTTGTGCCGTTCTATCAAACAGTTGATGCAGTCGCTCTCGAATGTCAGCCGGCACTCCTTGGGTGACTGCCATGCGTTCCTCCGCTGAAGTAGGAAAAACAGTTAATTTTTGCAAAAATTGATGAATTCGCGTACCCGTATCTTGAGACTCTGTTCTAACATCGGGCAGTATGACTTTAAACGAATTGTTTCCACAAAAGGTCATCTTCGAGCAAGTGACTCGAAAGGCTGTTTCTGATTGTGTTACTGGGTCACAATGATTTGGATTTCGCCAGTTGATATCACCACTATAATAAATATTGTTATCAGCGTCAAAGAAAATATCTTGCTGATTTTCAACATATTTTTGTAATGCTCTCTTAACATCCCATTTCTCTGTCTTTTTATCAGCGTCTTGCGAAAACTCGCTGAGAACATAGAGCATGTCACGCGCACGGGTGAAATCCACATACCATAAATTGAGTCCATCCAAGTTCCGTTTTTTCTCTTCTTCCTCGAATTCTCTATGAAAATCAGAGTATTGCATATTCTTTTCATGTTTCACGTAACAGCTCTGACCACTGTCAGGATCCTTCACCCAATAGTAGGATTCACGCGCTCGAGAGGCAGAACAATGGGTAATCACCACTGGGAACTCCAGTCCTTTTGAAGCATGAATAGTCATCAACCGAACGGCATCCGCCGCGCCCGAAAGAGACAGTCGCGGGATCGTCTCTTGATAACGATTAAGGTCATCCCACCAAATCAAGAAATCTGATGTGGAAGCAGCTTGAGACTGTGCAAAATCGAACGATAAATCAATGAAATCAGCGACAAACGGGTCGGAATCAACATCAAAATCGTAAAAACTCACAATATCATGCACCGTCATCAGGAATGGATTCTTGCACCAATTTTCCATTATCGACGAAAAATCTTGAATATCAAACCGTTGCTTTAACACTTCCAAAAAATCGCTATCAGCACGTTCGTCCAAGACTTGATGAAAATCTTGTTGATACTTATCAGAAAAATAGTGCAAGATGACCGTTTGAGAAAGCGCGTCACGGGAGTTTAACAAAATTCGTAAAGTGCTTATTATAAGGTTGATATTTGGATTATCGCAAAGTTGGAGAGATTCAGATGTGATGACCGGAATGTTGGCGAGCATCAAGCACTGCGCAAAATCGTTGCACTTTGCGCGTCCACTGAGCAGTACCGCCATTTCGCCAAAGCGGTAGCCGCGTGTTTCTGCATCCTTGACGGCATACAGCAATTCCGCCTCTTCCGGTCGTAATTGCAAATAAACATTCTGATAAAACTCTTCGGAACATTCGGGCCAAATCAAACGTAAATCCTTGTAATCCTTCTTGTTATATCCAAAAATCTGCACTAATCCGCCCTTTTTATCATCACGTTTTTCCTGCTTTACATCGGCATAGTAGTCGTTTTTCCCCAATTTATCGGCATAATATTCGAAAAAATAGTTGTTGAAATCAATGACCGATGAACGGGATCGGTGATTGGTATTCAATGGTTTGAATTGATAACTCTTCGGATTCCTCAGAAAACCAGCAATATCCTGTTCAGAAGGAGCATTGAGTAAGCGATTATGATCCGACAAATGATAAAACAACTCTGCATCGCCATTACGAAATCGGTATATTGATTGTTTGACGTCACCAAAAAGTGTAACACTTCCATTTTCTGAGAATGCGTTGATTATCAATGGCTTCAAATCCTCCCACTGCATATAGGAGGTGTCTTGGAATTCATCAATGAAAAAGTGTCGGTAGAAACTCAATTTCTCGAATAGCGGGTCCCCATTAGATTCCGACAAAATATGGTCATTTAGCAGCGGATTGCTCTCCGACAGGAAGAAAGAATCGGTCTGATCTTTAATGTTATCAATATGGTTTTTCAGTGCATCCAACACCAACAAATGATTCGCATTTTTCGAAAGTATATGGTATGAAAAATAGGAATTAGCACTTTTTAACACTATTTGTTGCATTTGCAGAAAAAGATCCTTTACCTGATCGGAAAAACTGGTTCTCAACGCTTCACAACGTTCAATTTCTGCTTTTCCTCCTTTTTTGACGGCACTGAAAATCTTTTGTTCATCCATTTCCTTGTGGAAACGACTCTTTTCGAAACCATCCTTCAAATTGAAGGGATCATCGGACATTTGGGAGAACCATTTGTCCCACTTATAGGTTTGATTGGGCAAGATGCCATCATTTTCCGCCTCTTTAAAAATGGCTAAAGCCCGATTCACTATCGGTGCCACTTGCTGTCTGCATTGTTCCAAAACACGATGGTAGCTTTGCCTCCAATGATTTACAACATTCAATAAACCATCAACATCATGAAAATTCTTGAGATATGGGTGGCTTTTCTCCGCATCATAATAGATAATGCCCAACCCTTTGGAAAGGAACCGGTTAATGTTGGCACTTCCATAATCTTCCAATTGCCTCATCAGCTCCTTTACTACGATATCAAATTGCTGTTTGTTGTTTGATAACTCGCAGATATACTGTTCGATAGCCATGCGGAAAAAATCGGTCAGACGAATTTGCACGGCATAGTTCATACCGAGGTTGAGATAAAGAGCGGAAGAACGAATCACCCGTTGGATAAAGCTGTCGATTGTGGTAATACTGAAGCGCGCATAATCATACAAAATATTGTATAACAACGCTTTGGCATTGCTATTCAAAAAAACGAAGCACTCTTCCTGAGAGAGGGAATGAGTATCACCGAACACCTTTCGACACAACGTATCGAAATCATTGCTATCAAGGTCATCAATTGTTTTTGCGAAGGCGAAACGATTAAGTTGCTTCACCACCCGTTCTTTCATCTCCGCACCGGCATTGTTGGTAAACGTTATCGCCAAAATATTCCGATAATCTGAACAGAACATACACTTATAGCGTTGTTTGTCTGATCTTTTCAAAAAATCCGGTAGGTTCGGGTGAAAACAAGTGGCAAGATAGTCAAATACCAGATTGTATGTTTTTCCCGAACCTGCCGAAGCGGAGTAAACGGTGAACATGTAAAAGTCTATTAGTTAGTTTTATAAGAGTATCTAACTTGCGCGAGATCGGCGTTGGCCTTCACGATTTTTTGTTTAAGATTCTGTTTGAAAGTCACCACTTTTTCCAGCATTTCTGGATTGTTGACACTAAGCATTTGCAAGGCGAGTATTGCAGCGTTTTGAGCACCATTGATGGCAACGGTGGCCACAGGAATTCCGGGAGGCATTTGTAACATGGCCAAAGCCGCATCAACACCTTCGAGCGAAGCCTTGATAGGCACTCCGATGACAGGGAGCGGGGTCATGGCGGCTATCACACCAGGTAGATGTGCGGCCATGCCTGCGCCTGCGATGATCACCTTGATACCGCGATGGTGAGCATTCTTGGCATAATCAGTCACCTCATCGGGTGTGCGGTGAGCAGATAAAGCCACCATCTCAAACGGAATCTCTTGACTATCAAAGAACTTACATGCAGCTTCCATCACGGGTAAATCGGATGTGCTGCCCATAATAATACTGACTAATGGTTGCATATTTTCGATTTTTAATGAATGTTACATAGTAAGAAAAAAGCGGTTATTGTTCGCTTTTGGGCATCCGAAGTTCTATCATATCCGCTACGTGAATCATCGTTTTCACATACTCGCTTTCAGGATAGATTTTCGACATGTTCGCATTTATCTTCTTCAACAAGGCCAAATCTTGTAATGGGTCGAAAAAAGTTCGACGGTTAAAGCTTTGGTAGAAAGCAATATAACAAGCCATATTGTTCGGATGCTCATCGATGAAATTTTCCAGATATTGCCTATGTTGTTGCACTAATGGAACATATTGAGCCTCTATAGCTGCCCTGACAGAGTCGTCGTAAATATTGCTCTTATAGGGTTCGAACAGCTTTTCGGTAGGAATCGCAAAAGCAGTTAAAGCACTGTCTAACTGATGCATCAACACTGCCTCTTCCCCGCCGGAAATGTGATACGTGCGCGTTAAATTCTCGGCATCAGCAGTAATCTGGAGATGCTCACCCTTCTTGGCCATGGTGGAAATACAGTTGTCTTCCGACAAGAAAAGCTGGAACATCATCGGGGCGTTCTCGCGCTCCTTGATCAGCTCGTTTTCAGAGGAGATCTTGAACTCGAAACGGCCATCCTTCAAGTTTGTGGAGTCAATAAAATCCATGCCGTCCGAGGTGATGAGTGCCAGACGCATCATTTGGTTGCGGCCGTTTTGGATGTTGCCCGAAATCGTTACAGAAACATTGTGGTCTGAACAACCTGCTGCCAACACCGCCAAAATCAGTATTGCGAAATAAAAAATTCTCTTCATCATTATATGATTTTTCTATTGCCTATCGCTTATTTCCTGGGGCGCATGCGATACTACGCCCTTATAGGCAAACATCGAATCGGAAGAACAGGGTGCTTGCAAATACTCGCATCCGCAATTACGGTCACGGCGATGCGGAGTAGCACCGCGAATTTTTCTTGCACAAGATGTTGACAAACAAATTATTGCGCATAAAATAACTCCTAATATCAGTTTCTTTTTCATACTGCAAAGATACATTTTTAATGGTTATAGGTTATGGGTTATTGAAGCAATATTTTGATGAGAATGCTCATAGTGAAGGTTTCCATAGCGTATCGCATACACCCACAACAATCACAATGTCGTGGCCGCCAGGGTGACCACGCTGACTTTCACCCCTTCCACTTCCAGTAATTTTTGGACGGCAGCCTCGGTGGTCGCACCAGTGGTGAGTACATCATCGCAAACCAACACATGCGTATATGCCACCTTATCAGGATTTTGCACTTCAAAAACCTCTTTCACATTCTGCCATCGGGCGAAACGACTTTTCCGAGTCTGCGTGTCAGTGTGTTGAGTCCGTACCAACACATCCGTCAGATAGGGTACACCCATCCCTGCAGATAGTCCCTTTGCAATCCATTCACTCTGATTATAGCCTCGCAAACGTTCCTTTTTCGGATGTAAGGGGATTGGCAAAACATATTGTATGCTTCGGTATCGTTCCTCTGTAATCAGCTGACCACCAAAGTATTCTCCCAACACCTTGCCTATTTCTTTCTGACCGCAATATTTTAGATGATGAAGAATTTTCTGCACTTTGTTCGTCTTTTTATAGCTCATCAAGGCGGTTACCTCTTTCACAGTCACGCGCCCGTCAAACAGTTGTCGCAAAGGGTTGAAATGTTCTTTATGAAATTGTGTTTCAGGTAAATGCAACATGCAATTCAAGCAGATGCATTGTTCGTTTTGTTGCAGTGCATCGCCGCAAGAGGCGCAGAGCCTCGGATAAAACAGGGATAGTAGATTATCTATTAGTTTCATAGTTTATAAAATTTTGTTTACTTGGATTTAAACGTGGATAAGGGTCGTTTTATTGTCCGAAAGACAAAAAAAGGATGCCTTTGCGACATCCTTTTTTATTTTGAAAGAACTAACGATTAGCACTCCACGATGGTGCACCAGCCGTATTTGTCCTCAATTTCGCCGTATTGGATACCCATAAGGGTTTCGCGCATTTTGATAGACCAAGGGCCAGGTTTGCCGTCTTTGGAGATGACATATTCCTTACCAGTCTCTCTGTCTTGGATCTTGTGGATGGGGGAAATCACAGCTGCGGTACCACAAGCACCTGCTTCCTCGAAGGTGTCGATTTCGTCGAGTCTGACATGGCGTCTTTCGACCACGAGTCCGAGTTCCTCAGCGATAGTGCGGAGGCTCATGTTAGTAATAGAGGGCAGGATGGAGCCAGAATCTGGGGTCACATACTTGCCATCCTTGATGCCGAAGAAGTTAGCGGGACCAGCCTCATCGATGAAGGTTTTGGTCTTGGCATCTGCGAAGATGGAAGCGCTGAAGCCTTCCTTGTGGGCGCGTTCGCCAGCGCGGAGGGAAGCGGCATAGTTGCCACCAACCTTCACGTGACCAGTACCCAGGGGAGCTGCGCGGTCATAATCCTTAGCGATCTGCATGTCAGTGGGTTTGAAACCTTCCTTGAAGTAAGGTCCAACAGGCATCACGAAAACGATGAAGAGGTATTCGTCAGCGGGTTTCACACCGATGGTGGCGCCAGTACCGATGAGCAACGGACGGATATAGAGGGAGCCCTCGGTGCCGTAAGGCGGGATATATTCGGCGTTGGCCTTGATCACCATCTCCAATGCATCGAAAAAGATCTTTTCAGGGATGGGTTCCAACATGATGGCATCAGCAGAATTGTTGATACGTTTCCAGTTTTCTTCCCAACGGAACAAGCGTACTTTGCCGTCTTTACCACGGAAGGCTTTCATTCCTTCAAAAGCTTCCTGGCCATAGTGCAAGCAGGAAGCAGCCATGTGCATCGGAATGTATTCATCAGATGACAATTCCAGTTTTCCCCATTCGCCGTTTCTGAAATAGCAGCGAACATTGTAATCGGTTTTCATGTAACCGAAAGAGAGGTTTTTCCAATCGATATTTTTCATAAAAAATGTATTTGATTAGTTGTTTTATACTATTATTAAGCTGTCAATGGGATATTTACTCAATTTTTCGCGTCCTTTTAGGGCTTCCATTTCCATTAGGAAGAGCAGATGGATGCTTTTGGGATGGAAGTGATTCACCAAGTTTACTGCAGCGGCCATGGAACCACCTGTTGCCAATATGTCATCGACTATGAGTACATTTTTGTCTTCTTTCATGGCATCAGTGTGAATTGCCATCGTGGCGTTACCATACTCCAACGGGTATGCTTCCTCGTAGGTCTTATAAGGAAGTTTACCTTTTTTGCGCAGAGGCACGAAAGGAATGCCTAATTGATACGCCAATGTGGTACCGAAAAAGAAGCCACGGGCTTCCAAGGCAACAACCACTTCGGGGTCATACTTTTTAGCGATCAACGCCATCTCGTCAATCGTTTCGCGGTATGCCTGCGCATCATTAATCAGAGTGGTAATGTCATAAAACTGAATTCCTGGTGTCGGAAAATCATTTACCACGCGTATTTTCTCCTTGATATTCATCACTTTCTATGCTCTAGAAAAATTGCACAAAAGTACACTTTTTTTTAAAACAAAAAAGGTGTTCGAAAAGAACACCTTTTTTTTCTAAGAAACAAGAAAAATTATCTTTTTTTCTTACCACTGTTCACGATAGTCGTAGTAGCTTCTTGCTCAGCTTTGTCAATAGCCTTGTTGGCAATTCTGTTAGCTGCGCCTTCAGCGTGCTCCTTCACTGAGGTGTTCTCATTGGTAGTCGTAAAACCACTGTTGTTGTCGTTGTTCGTGGTTTTTTTGTTGTTGGTGGTTTTCTTTGCAGGAGCGGGAGCGGGTTCTTGAACCTCAGCGATGGGCTCTTGCTCTTCAACGGCCGGAGTCTCCTCCACCATCTCTTGGCAAGCGGGGGTGTCAACCAAAGTTTCAGGTTCTTGTTGTTTCTTGTTACCGCAAGCGAAGAAAAGGCCTGCGCACAATACTGCTAAAAATAATTTTTTCATTTTATTCAATAATTTAAGTGATTAATTTCAGGTGAATTACTTAGCGGGAACGTAAGTCAGGATAAAGGAATAGGTGCCCTTTGCAGTAGGATCATCATCGTTGATGGTGCAGCTGACCCTAAGTTCGTTCTCGGTAAGAGAGAGAAGCTTGCAGGTTTCCACAGCAGCGTCATAGAAGAAAGGAACTTGCATGTTGAGAATACCCGGAATCAGAATGTTGTCGAAACTCCAGTTTCCGATTAATGTCTCAGCTCTGTAAGCGTCGCCATCGAAATCCGCGGGAGCAACCGTTTTACCAGGTTTCACATACTCAGTGCCATCTTCATTGAAAGTAATGATGTATTCATTTTCGAAATCGTAAAGGTAACCTTCCGTCATCAGATTGGTAACATAGCTACCGTCTTCCATTTCGTAAGCAGGGTTTGAAGTAGCAGCTGACAACACCCAACCCTTTTTCTGGGTTAAATAATCTGCATAGGTTTTTTCAGGATTACAGCTAGAAAAGCTTACCAAAATCATGGCTGCAACAGCCAATACGCTAAAAACTTTTTTCATTTTTTTTTGATTTTTTAGGGTTAATAAATATTGAATTTTATTTTTTTACCTTGCCTTTTATTTCAAAGTGCAAAAATATATTTTTTTCAAATCGTCATTTCTTAAAAATTCTTAAAAGTTCACAGGTTTACATATTTACAATATTAGAAGCTTAAAAGGATTAGAAGTTTAGAGGAGGGTGGGTTAAAATCAAATTCTATAGATTTCCGTTAGGGAACCACTAACCGCCTAACGTCCGACCTTTATCTCGTCGGTCATGATCCAGGCTTTTTCGCCTGCCGCGGCGTGCCACTTCGGCAATTTCTCCACTGGCTCGGCCTCGATGCGGATGTATTTCACTCCGCTGCCCGGGATTTTGTGGCGCAGGATGCAGACCCGCGGCTTGTCGTTCTCCTTCAACACCGGGTCGAAGGGCAGCGCGACCTCCTCGGGCTTGCTGAACTTCCTGCCGTTCTTGGAGTACGACACCAACACCTTCTGCGGGATGAAGACCCACTGTGAGGGGTGATGCGCGAAACTTAACGTTACCGTCAGCGAGTCGGATTTCCATTCCCCCGTTTCGTATTGAATCATCATCGGATTCCCGAAATAGCCGACCCAACCTTCATGAAAGTCGGCGGGATTGCCGATTCTTTCGTCAAAGAGAAGAGTGTCGGCATCCTTGTCGTAAGGCGCCGTGGGCTTGTTGAGAAGGGTGATGGGATTCCATGAACCTCTTCTTTCTCTAAAATTGATGCATCGACCGAATATAGGATCCAATTGTTTGGACTGGTCCACGAAGAAATCTTCAAAGAACAGATTCTCACCGAGTTGTAAATGCAATTCCATGCCGACGACACGGCTTTCCATTTTTACCAAATCTCTTTCGGCGACACCCGGTCCGCAGGTGGCGGTACCCAAGCCGGCTTGATCATAGTCAATATTTAAAGTATGGTATCCCCTCCTTTTGAGTTCGTTGGTATGTTTGGCTTGCTCTATATTCTTATCATCGTAGGGATAAATACTGAATTGGAAATCTTGCAGATGCCAACCCGAAAGCCGGGCGGAGAGCATCCGCTGGTGTTCTTTGTTGAAGAGCGACACATAGCGCGTTCCCATGCGGTTGCCTGCCGCCTGCGGACGTACATACTGGTGGAACAGGTCGTCAGTCGGGGCTTCGTAGTGGCCTAAGAAGCCGCACGCTTGGCGGTCTTTGTATGTTTCCTGCGCATAACCCACCCATTCGGTGGTCACCAACTCGTCCGACACCTTCATCTGCAGGCCTATTTTCGGGAAAGAAGGGACCCATTCACTCCTGACAAAATCGTAATGGATTTGAATGTCTCCGCTGCGTTTCACTTCATAGTCTTCATACGTACTTAACACCCATTCTCCATTCTCGTTCTCCGCATTTCGATGCACGGTAATGGTGAAGTTATCGTTCCAACTTTTGCCCACATCAACTTTATCCACAGTCCAGATGAGGTTGTCCAGTCCGATTCTACGCCAGAGCAGCTCGCCGTGACCATCTACGTGGTCGTTGTCCGTGGGTGGCCGCCAGAAACTGGGCTGCGGGCCGTCCACCACCACGGGAATCCCGTCTTTCTTGATGCTGGCAATGTGTCCGGTTTTGGAGTCAAACAGCATCTCCACCTTGCCCACATGGACATTGAGCATGGTGCCTTCCCAGCGGTAGGTCACGCTGTCGGTGAAGAAGCCGAAATTGGCTCCTTGCGGTTTTCGCGTCGGCACGGGCAGCTTGAACTGCTCGTAGGCGACCACGTGGTTTGGATTGGATTCATCTGCAGCTTCTTCAAAGAGGTAATGAACGTGGTTCGTGGCAGCACCATCCATAAAATTCTTGTCTATCAGCACAAAATCCAACATCACATCCCTTCCAGGAGCTACAGTGTCTAGGTTTTTAATAGAATCTGCCACTACCTCGGGGAACTCGAAATAGCCGGTGTCATGGGGTGCTAAGTCAATGCGAATTGAACCGTTGATTTGATCAATGACTTTCAAGAAGTCGTTGGGGTGAATGGGCGGCTCGTGCGCCACGTCTGGACGTAGGCGATACAACAGCGTATATTCGTTCAAATTGCTGAAATCGAAGCGGTTGATGATGCGGAACCTCAAACTTGATGGGTCAACCATCTCGATCTTGATGGGCTGATAGACCTTCCGCACTTCGGCCAGCTGCGGGTGCGGTTTCCGGTCGGGATCCACCAGACCGTTAATGCAGAAGTTGTCGTCGGAGGGCATGTTCACCCCGAAATCGCCGCCGTAAGCGTAAAATTCACGACCCTGCGCATCGTGGGTCAGCAAGCCCTGATCCACCCAGTCCCAGATGCAGCCGCCCTGCAATTGCGGGTACTTGTAGATGGTGTCCCAGTAGT
>CAMJXE010000080.1 GCA_946409645.1 uncultured Bacteroidales bacterium | reverse complement strand
GAAAGACGACAGTCCGAACATGTAGAAAAAGAGACGTGCCATGGCGCGTCTCTACAACGGGAAAAAAGATTCCGCCTTGTAACCAAAGAAATAGTATCTTTGCCGTTTCCTTTTAACTTGTCGAAAAAATGAACTTGTCATCTGAAAAACGAAAAGAAATTATCAAGACATACTGCCTGATTATATTGGGCACTTTCATCATGTCCATCGGCTTTGTGGTGTTTATTTCCCCGCTGAAACTCGCGCCGGGTGGAGTGTATGGTATCGCCATCATCCTCCACCACGTCTTTAACTTCCCCATCGGTTTGTCGGGCATCTGTCTCGATTTGCCACTGCTGCTGATCGGAACGCTTTGGCTCGGACCTAAATTTGGCGCGAAAACGTTGGTCGGGGTCATCTCGTTGCCTGCATTTATCTCTCTCTGGGAAAAGGTTTACGGCTATGCACCCTTGATCGCTTTGCCTAACGACCCCATGACCCCCGATCCCTCCGCCACCTTCATCCTCGCACTTTTCGGCGGCGTGATTATCGGCATCGGGTTAGGACTCATCTTCAAGACCCGCGCCACTTCTGGCGGCACCGACATCATCGCCATGATTCTCGGTAAGTACATCAAACATATCCCTCTTGGCACACTCCTCATCTGCGTCGATTCCACCATCGTGCTTATCGCTTTGGCTGTGTTCAAAGACTGGACCATCCCATTGTACTCATGGTTAGTGATTTACGTCACCGGCATCGTCATGGACAAAGTCATTTCCGGTTTCCACTCCAACAAAGCCGTGCTGATTATTTCCGAAAAATATGAGGAAATCCGGCAACGCATCTTCGACGAACTTGACCGCGGCGGCACCTACCTCAACGGCGAAGGCATGTACAACCATGACGAGAAAAAAATCATCTTCACCTCCATCTCACGTAAACAACTGCCAGTGCTTATCCACTTCGTCCACGAAATTGACGCTAACGCTTTCGTCACCATTCTTGACGCTTCCGAAACCTTAGGAGACGGATTTAATTCATTGAGAGAAAAGGCATTAAACTAATCTGCTATGAATCCAGTAATCACCTTGTTAAGCGATTGGCACCTCCGCGATCCTTACGTAGCCATGCTCAAAGGATCTCTTCTTCAGACATTACCCAATGCTCAAATCATTGACATTACCCATTATGTTGACAAATTCAACATTTTGCAAACTGCTTTGTTAATGAAATCTTGTTATAGTGCTTTTCCTGATGGCTCTATACATCTGATACTCACCAATATGTCTCTAAACTCTACCTTTTCTCCCGTAATGTTAAACCACAATGGTCATTATTTCATCGGAGAAGACAATGGCGTTTTCCATCTCATGTTCGGACAAGAAGTAGCGCTCAAAGGATTGCAACTATCTGACAACAAAGAAAATACGCTATCGCAAATTATTCAATGGCTACAATTAATCACGACCGACTCCTTGAACAAAAATAACACACAAACATATTTGAATTTTAAAAGAATGTTTGTTCAAGAATCTGAATATATATCTGAAAATCAGCAAATTGAAGGTAATATTGTCTATATTGATGCCTTCAATAATGCCATCACGGACATTCCTGTTAAAATGTTTGAGGAAAAGGGACAGCAACGTCCATTCACGGCAACCATTCACTCTAAAGGTGTGTGGAAAATGAATAGGTATTTTCAACATTATGAGTCCGCCGATGACGAAATGTATCTGTGTAGTAATGCGTTGGGGTTCCTTGAAGTCGCTTCATACCAGGCAGACGTGGCGATTTTGGCCGACTTGGAACCCGGAGACAAAATCATCATTCAATTCGAATAGGCATGATTACGGTAGGATTGGTCCAGGCGGACATTAAAGCGTACAACAAAAAGGGCAACATCGCCCATTATTCCGAATGGTTGAAAGAATCCATTCAGGTGCCTGTACATCTATTGATTTTTCCGGAAATGTTTCATTGCGGTTTTGCCCCCGATATTCAAAAGGATGCGGAACCGCATAATGGCGACAGTCTTTACTTTCTATATCTGACAGCACACGAATTCCAATGCGATGTGGTAGCGACCTTACCCGTTCTATGTAATAATGTATTGTATAATCGTTTGGTATGGCTCTCCCGCGACCGGATTTTAGGACAATACGACAAGCATTACCTTTTCATGGGTGAGGAGGAATTTTTCACGCCAGGCACGAGCAAAACCATCGTCAACACACTGGGTTATAAGTTTTTACCACTCACTTGCTTTGATGTTCGTTTTCCAGAATGGAGCCGCAATCGCGTCGTGAACGGCCATTTCGACTACGACTGTTTGGTCTATACGGCCAATTTCCCAGCTCCGCGCGAAAGCGAGTTGTTAGCCTTGGCACGTGCACGAGCCATTGAGAATCAGGCATATACTATTGTCGTGAACCGTGTAGGCACCGACGGATACCAAAGACGTTATGCGGGAGGAAGTGCTTTCATCAACGCGCACGGCGAAATTGAGGCTCAATCAACTTCTGGGAAAGAGGAGATTTTGATCCATTCTTGCGACATTGATGCCTTAAAAACGCTAAGAGAGCAGTTTCCTTTATCAAAATATTGGTAATTCGATAGGATTTTTTTATTGCAATTAATTCATATACAGATTCTTATAAAAAAATTTCAAAAAATGTTGGAGCATTAGAAAAAAAGTGTATTTTTGCAGCCTCAATCCAACGATGGTGCTGTAGCTCAGTTGGTAGAGCAACGGACTGAAAATCCGTGTGTCACTGGTTCAATTCCCGTCAGCACCACAAGCCCCGATAGTTCGGGGCTTTTTTTATTGTCTTTCGGGCCAGCGCACCTGTTTTCAACAATGTTCAAAAAAAAGTTTTGCAACCCACTGTGTGATAATAAAAAAAGTGTATTTTTGCCGCCCAAAATTTTAGTACAAATTAAATTAAAAAGTAAAAGCATTATGGCAAATCAGTACGAAACCGTTTTCATTATGACGCCCGTTTTGTCTGAAGAACAGATGAAGGAAACGGTACAAAAATTCGAGAAGATTCTCACCGACCAAGGTGCAGAAATCGTTCACCAGGAGAACTGGGGCCTCCGCAAATTGGAGTATCCCATCCAGAAAAAGTCCTCTGGTTTTTATCATTTATTTGAATTCAAGGCTGACGGCAATGTGGTCGCTGAGTTGGAATTGCAATTCCGCCGTGACGAACGCATCATGCGCTTCTTGACAGTGACGATGGACAAATACGCCATCGCTTACGCTGAGAAGAGACGCAACAACCGCAAAGAAAAAGCCGCTCAGGCTGATCAACAACCCGTTGTTGAAGAAGTAGTTAACGAAGAGTCTAACCCCGTAGAAGCTTAAGATTATGGCACAACAAAACGATATTAAATACATTGCTCCTGTAGCAGTTGACATTAAAAAGAAAAAATATTGTCGTTTCAAAAAGAGCGGTATCAAGTACATTGACTACAAAGATGCTGAATTTTTGAAAAAATTTGTGAACGAACAGGGTAAAATCCTCCCGCGTCGTTTGACCGGTACCTCCCTGAAATATCAGAAGAAGGTGGCTCAAGCAGTGAAACGCGCTCGTCACTTGGCTCTCCTGCCGTTCGTAACCGATAATTTAAAATCTAACTAAAAAAGCATTTTGTCATGGAAATCATATTGAAACAAGACGTAGCTAATCTGGGTTATGCCGATGACCTCGTAAAGGTGAAAGACGGTTATGCCCGCAATTACCTCATTCCGCAAGGTTATGCCGAACTCGCTACCCCGGCAAAGAAGAAAATGTTGGCGGAAACCATCAAACAACGCGCTTTCAAGGCTGAAAAAATCCGCAAGGAAGCTGAATTCCTCGCTGGAAAGATCGAAGGTCTCGAAGTCACTGTCCCTGCAAAGGCTTCTGAAGCCGGCACCCTGTTCGGTTCAGTGAACAACATCATGGTGGCTGACGCACTCAAAGCTCAACACGATATTGAGATTGACCGTCACAAAATTACCATCAACGAGGACAGAATCAAGGAACTGGGTCAATACACCGCTCAGGTGAACCTGCACCGCGACTTCAAGGTGGAAATCAAAATCAACGTTGTCCCCGAAACAGCAGAATAATCCTATCATTATTGAATAATACCAAGGCGGTGGAATCCTCAAGATTCTACCGCTTTTTTTTCAAAAAAACCATCCGTAGCAATATATTATGTATATTTGCCACTCGAAAATTTGAAGAACATGAACGAGAAAAAAATTGAAACGGCCGCTGCTCTCGGCAATGCCTTGGTGGAAAAAGTCGATGACTTTTTGCATCATTTCACCAGTTATGCCACTGATTTGGTCGTGGGTATCCATCCTGAAACCTTCGACATCATCCTCGACAGTCCGAATAAAATCCCTGAAGGATACCGTCAGCACAACATTGTCGACTTCATCCTCACCAATCCCCGCGGTTTGTACGAACCTGACGAAAAAGTGATTTTCCAAGTGGCCGAACATTATTTTTAGTGATGAGACGATGAATGGTAGATGCGTATGCGACACGCATCTCTGACGACAAAAAACACGATATTATGGCAGCGAAGAAAACCAGCAGTAATTCAATTAGTTACAGCGACCTCGTTGCGCAAATTAAAAACAGACAGTTTGCGCCGGTCTATCTGTTGCATGGCGAAGAACCGTTTTTTATCGACCGCCTCACCAAGATGTTTGAGGAGGGCATCTTGGAACCAGAAGAACGCGACTTCAATCAGGTGGTGCTCTATGGGAAAGACACTTCCGCAGATATGGTGCTCGCCAACGCAAAGCAATTCCCATTTGGAAGTCCCTACCGTGTTGTGATCCTGAAAGAGGCTAAAGAGCTGAAAAACATCGAATTGCTGGATGCCTACGTACAGAATCCGAGTCCGCAAACCATTTTGGTAGTATGTTACAAATACGACAAACTGAAAGCCGCACAGACAAAAAGCTACAGTAAAAACGGTGTGATTTTTGTGTCGGAAGGAGTAAAAGATTGGAATCTGGCCGCTTGGATTCAGAATCTGGCAGACCAGACATTCCATTACAGACTGAGTCCTCAAAGTGCCGCTGTGCTGAGCGAACACATCGGCAACGACCTATCGCGTATCTTCACCGAATTCCAGAAACTCCAAGTTGTACTACCCCCTGGCAGTGAAATCACCCCCGCCGTTATCGAACAACACATTGGGATTAGCAAGGAATACAACATTTTTGAGCTTCAAGATGCTTTGGGTAGCCGGAATCTGTCGAAAGTCTATAACATTATGCTCAATTTTACCATGCATCTGAAGGAAAATCCCAATATTCGCACTATTTCCATGCTATATTCCTACTACCACAAGATGCTCCGTTACCACCTCACACCCGACAAGAGCAATGAGGCACTGAAAACCATTTTCGGCAATTTGCCACCCAATATTATCGCCCGAAATGTGGGTATCTCTAATAACCACACTCTACCACAATTAATTCGAATTATCTCTATATTAAGGGAATACGATGTAAAATCAAAAGGCGTGGATGCCAACAACGATGAAGGCGAACTGCTGAAAGAGATGATTTATAAGATTACTCATGTATAAAATGAAGAACATACGTCTTTCTCCTGTAAAGTCGCGCCTTAGCACGGCTCTGCAAACGATTTTCCTAATATCGTGCTTCATTACAGCCACTATCTCCTTCGCCCAACCTCCCCAAGGCTATTATGCCTCCGCAGAAGAGTTGAACGGACTGCCTTTACGTTCCGCTATGCATCAGATTATCAAAAGCCATACATCACTGTCGTACAGCGAGTTGTGGCAGGCCTTCTACACTACTGATGCTCGCCCCGACAACGGGAAGGTGTGGGACATCTACTCTGACCAGCCTGGCGGAACTCCCGCTTACTTCTTCACTTTCGGCAACGATCAATGCGGGAACTATTCGGGTGAGGGCGATTGTTACAACCGCGAACATTCCGTTCCCAAAAGTTGGTTTGGGGGAAGTGTCGCACCTATGTACACCGACCTTTTTCACCTCTACCCCACGGATGGTTTTGTAAATTCCAAACGTGGTAATTTACCTATCGGTCAGGTAGTTAACACGACCTGGACCAGCACCAACGGTTCCAAAGTTGGCACATCCAACATACCAGGTTATTCTGGTCAAGTGTTCGAGCCCATCGACAGCTTCAAAGGTGACTTCGCTCGTACCTACTTTTATATGGCCGTCTGCTACATGGACAAAAACCTCGGTGTGGAGACGCAATCCAACTTCATGGGCGGAAACCTCAAGCCATGGGCTAGGGATCTGCTGCTGCAATGGGCGGTCATAGATCCAGTAAGTCAGAAAGAAATCGACCGCAACAATGCCGTCTATCAACTGCAACACAACCGCAATCCTTTCATCGACTATCCCGAATTGGCGGAGATGATTTTCGGCAACGACACGAGCCTAACCTTCGTCACAAGTATTCCCCTACAAGAACAGTCCTATTGGAAAATTTACCCAAATCCGGCTACTCTTCAATTGAATATTCAATTAAATGACAATCAAATAAATAATATTTATGTTGAACTCTATGATATGATGGGTAAACTCAGAATGATTCCCCAAAATATTAGTGAAGATTGTGTTCAATTGAATATCTCTTCTTTGGCTCAGGGTATCTATCTACTTAAAGTATCCAATGAGCAAACCATACACACCTATAAAATCGTAAAACAATGAGTATCATTAAGATAACCAAACAATTTTCTTTTGAAATGGCGCATGCGCTGCGCAACTACGACGGTTTGTGCCGCAACATTCACGGTCATTCCTACAAAATGGACATCACCTTGGCCGGGCGACCGCTAAACGACGACAATTCTCCGAAAAATGGTATGGTGATGGATTTTGGAGATTTGAAAAAACTTGTCAATGAAGAGGTTATCTCACTTTTCGATCACGCTTTGGTGTTAAATGCCAAAAACGATCCCCAGCTCATCGAAGTGCTGAAACAAAATTTTGACAAGATAGTTGTGGTGGAATTCCAACCCACCACTGAAAATTTGCTGGATTTCATTGCGGGAAAAATCAAACAACGCCTTCCCGAAACGGTTAAGCTTTGTCGTGTGCGCCTGCGCGAAACGGACACCTCCTACGCCGATTGGGAAGAGTAGGGACGTATCGCATACATCCGCATCGTCAGAGAATGTCCACCGGCGTGACCATACCCTGCAATAACCCATTGTGTTTTCCATTATCTGTAATAAACAACACATCTAAACGTTTTTTGCGGGTTTTTGAACGCTGGAATTTCGCATTGACATCCTCCATATTCATATTGGAATCAATAAAGCCGTAATGCGCTTCTGGTTCCTCTTTCAATCGGATAAGATTTGCTATTTCACTGAATTTCAATGCTTCAGAAAAATTGATAGTGTTGTTTTCTGCCACCAGCTGCATTATGGTTTTTGTACTGAAAACACCCACGATTCTATGGTTTTCCACGATGGGGATATAGGAATAATCGTTGCGTTGCATCACTTTCACGGCGGCAAGCACAGAATCCGAAGGCGACGGGGCAAAAATCTGTCCTACACGAATCGCCACACGCATCAGCGTAACCGGATTGAGTGAATAGTAGAGGTTGTTGACCTGCCGTACAGCTTGGTTGGTAACGATGACGGTATCATTGCCCCCTTTCGACCAATCGTAATGTGACAGCAAGTTACGTAACATTCTGCAAAAAGCGAGATTGCTGCGGATGCTCTTGTATTGGGGCATCTGCTCCAGATCCTTCATTTCCGAAACATTCAGATTATTGAGCACCCACTCTTCTATTTCGCGGTATCGCTCCAAAAATTGATTGGCCTTGTTTTCCATTTTTGAATAATTTTACGCCGCAAAAGTACAAAAAAAGGGTTCAGGTCTCAAGTACTTGAATCTTGAAACCTGAAACCAAAATTGTTAATACACAAACCGACCTTTTTCAACATCAAAATATGCCGTGTGATCGAAACCACAACGTTCCAGTTCGGCGAGTGCTTCCGGCACGAAAAGTGTCAGTTCTTCCGCTTTGTGCGCATCACTGCTAACCAATACCGGAATGTCAGCCTTGCGAGCTTTCATCAACAATTCTGTGGAGGGATAGAAATGTTCACAACGCTTTTTGTAGAGTCCGCGCGTGTTCACTTCAATGATGACATCATACCGCTTTATTAACTGTATCGCTTTGTCTGCCAATATTTTATACCATTGTTCATTCTCAGTGAAAAAGCGGTCACGATTATGCATCTTGATTTTGTCGAAGTGTGCGATGATATCCAAATGCTGGGTCTCCAACATCTCGAAGGTCTGCTCCCAAAAAGTCGTGACAGCCGTTTTGACGTTGTTATCGAAGAGGTCAAGCAATCCATTGTCGTAAGTCTCCTGCTTAGAGCCGTCGATGAACCAGAGACCGTCGCCATGTGGTGGTCGGACGAGATGCACTCCGCCGATGATGTAGTCGAGTTGGTAGGTAGTGCGCCATTCATCGAAATCTTTTGTCATACCCGGAACAAAGTCGCACTCTAACGATTTCAACAATTTTATCGAGGTCTTCTGCTGCAATTCATCGATTTCGTGCACATAATCTGGCACTTTTTCCTCTAAAATGGCAAAACTGTTCTCAAAAGGCACCGGTGAGTGCGAGGAAAATCCTAACTGCTGGAGACCTTGCTTCTCAGCCTCGCGCACATGCTCTTCCAAGGTGCTCTTGCCATCGCAATAGAGACTATGGGTGTGGTAATTAGCTTTGTAATAGGTCATTTTTGTTTTGTTTGCTGACCCCACTCTGCGCTTCGCTTATATGGGGTTATTAAAAACTTGTCTCCTCGAGACTGCTTAATGAATAATTTTTTTTATTATCGTATCATCGTCATTCATCGCTTTTTATCGCTCATTGATCGAACTGAACCGTGTCGTCGTCCCGAATCCCATCCAAAATATTGAGTATTTCGTTGCTACGACCTGCATGAGCTTTGTTATAAAGGTTACTGAGAAAAATGATAACAACATTGTCAGACGGACGATAGAGGAAAAGATTTTGGAAACCATTCCAAAGTCCTCCGTGATATACCAGCTTTCCGTGCTCCGGACTCTCTTCGATTCGCAATCCGTAACCATAAATACTCTTCGGCAAAATACCATTATTGAGCTGATTTTCACGCTGCGAGGCAAGTTCCACCCACTCTTTAGGCAGGATTTTATAATCGATGAAGAGAGCATTGGCCCAACACAACATATCCTCTACGTTGGAATAGATGCCTTTGTCTCCGAGCACACCGTTCAGTCGATCGTACTTGGCAACTTCGGAGGTTTTTTTATGACCACGCGCCACAGGCACATTCGTCACAGCACCCATTGGTAACGGCAAAACTCCTACAGTTTCCGATTTCGGGTTCACTTTCGCATATTTTCGTCTTTGTTTTGCATCAATACCCACGATTTCCGTGAAAAAACAAGTGTTTTTCATTCCCGCAGGCTTAAACAGATACTCTCGCACATAATCTTCAAATGTCATTCCCGACACTTGCGCCACCAAAGATGCCAATATAGCATAATTAGTGTTCACATATTCAAATTTTGTTCCTGTGGGGAAGGTTTTCGCATACTTCTGTTTTACTAATACATCTATAAGTTGCTGATTATCAATAAAAGCAGAAGAATCATAAACCGTATATTTGAAATGGAAATATTCGGGAATCCCCGACGTATGCACCAACAAATGCTTGATAGTCACACCACTATAGGGCAAATTGGGAAAATATTTTGTAATGGGGTCGTTTAAGTTGATTTTACCTTGTTCACACAACTGCAAGACGGATACTGCAGTAAACTGTTTGGAGATAGAAGCCAAATCGAAAAGCGTGGTTTTTGTGATGTAGTTGTTATTATAGAAGACTCGGCGTGGCGGTTCCCCCGTCAAGCACAACTCCCCATAGGCGTGTTCCATCAACACCGTGTCGCGCACCGCCACCAACATCACCCCGTTGAGTTTTTCGGACATATCGTTAGCCACAAACTCTAAAGCCTCAATGTCATAGCGGTCGTCAATAGTGTCACTTGACGATCCTGCACAATAAAAAGTCGTACCTGTATCCGCATCTAATGTAAAGACAAGACACAAAAATACGACTGTTTGTAATAAAATCTTCTTATACATATTTGTCGTCAACACCCTTTTCATCTACATCCCATATATGGAAACATTAACATATAACAGGAGAGAAAAGTACTACCCCAATAATCACTATTACAAATGAAACTATCCATTCATGGAATTAAGGAATTCCTCATTGTTCTTTGTGTCTTCCATGTTGCTGATAATCAGATTCATAGCCTCTATAGTTGTCATATCTGCAATATGATTGCGCAGAATCCATACTTTCTGTAACGTAACTGGATCTTGCAGCAGGTCATCGCGGCGCGTGCTGGATGCCACGATATCGACAGCCGGGTAGATGCGCTTGTTGGATAGTTTGCGATCAAGTTGCAGCTCCATGTTGCCGGTACCCTTGAACTCTTCGAAGATCACCTCGTCCATACGGGAGCCTGTCTCGATGAGGGCGGTGGAGATAATGGTCAGTGAACCGCCGTTTTCCACGTTGCGGGCGGCGCCGAAGAAGCGTTTGGGCTTCTGCAGGGCGTTGGCTTCCACACCACCGGAAAGCACCTTGCCGGATGCGGGTGCCATCGTGTTGAAAGCGCGGGCCAGACGGGTGATGGAGTCGAGAAGGATGCAGACATCGTGACCGCACTCCACCATGCGTTTCGCCTTGTCGAGCACCATGTTGGCGATTTTCACGTGGCGTTCCGCAGGTTCATCGAATGTGGAGGAGATGACCTCGGCGTTCACGCTGCGTTGCATGTCGGTAACTTCCTCGGGACGTTCGTCGATAAGCAGGATGATGAGGTATATTTCGGGGTGATTATAAGCGATAGCATTGGCTATATCTTTGAGTAACACTGTTTTACCGGTTTTCGGCTGAGCAACGATCAAGCCGCGCTGACCCTTGCCGATAGGTGCGAAGAGGTCAATGATGCGGGTGGAGAGCTTGCAGCCAGGATGCCCGGTGATGTTGATTTTCTCGTCCGGAAACATCGGGGTGAGATAATCGAACGGAATACGGTCACGAATATCGTCAGGTAAACAACCGTTGATTTTCTCGATTTTCGTCAGTGGGAAATATTTCTCGCCTGGTTTCGGCGGACGGATAGCACCATAGACAGTATCTCCGTTTTTCAGTCCGAAAAGCTTGATTTGCGACATTGATACGTAGATGTCATCGGGAGAGGAGAGGTAGTTATAGTCGGACGAGCGCAGGAAGCCGCAGTTCTCGCTGGTGATTTCAAGCACGCCTTCCGCCATGACAGATCCCTCATACTGAGCATTAGCCAAGTATGGGACAGGGGCTTCTTCCAGATGAGATTCTTGAATATCATCGTGTTTTGTGGTATAAACTGCTGGTTCTGAATGATTTTCTTCTTCTGTGGGTTTTGCTTTTTCTTCCTCGGCAGGTGTTTCAGTCACTTTCTTTTTCGGACGACCGCGGCGGCTTTTTTTCTCCGTCTTCCCAGCTGGGATCTCTTCCTTATTCGTCTTCTTCATATCCTCCTTTTCTTGTTTCTCTGCAGCAGGAGGGTCGTTTTTTTCTATCGTTTCATCCGCAAACAGTTCGGTTTGAGAAGATTTACCCTGATTTGGCATCAGTTCTTCCACTACTTGTTCCACGGGAGGATCATCCACGATCACCTGTTTTTTCGGGCGACCGCGGCGTTTTTTTTCTGTCACGGGAGCAGGAGTTTCCTCGACCGGCTCTGTTACTTTGGGGGCTTTGGGTTGGCGACCGCGCCTCGGCTTGGGAGCTACCTCTACGGGAAGAGGATTGGCGTATTGTATAACATTTACCTGTTCAGAATGGACTTCAGGTTCCGGAATGGCTTCCACTTTTTCCGTTTTCACTGCACCAAACAAAGGGGTTACCGGTTTTTCCACCACGCGGGCCTTCGTCTTCATTTTCGTCTCATTAGAGGTGGCCAACAATCCTTCGCCTCCTCTTACAACCCTTCTTCTTCTGGGCTTGTTCTCGTTAATTTCTGACATTTAATTATTGTCTCTTTTTGGTTTATAAAATTGCTTTGGATTTATCATGACGAAAAATAATATCCCTTTAGATTGGACTATCCAAACCCTTCAATCTCCTCCAATTTCCGTCACAAAGTCTCTTTTTGAAAAGTGCCGCAAAAATACAATATTTCTTTATATGCCCGACATTTTTGTGAAAAAAGTTTGATTTTAGTTTAAGGTTTATAGTTTAGGGTTTAAGGTTTATAGTTCATGGGGGGCTTCTCAAACCCCAAAACCTTAAACTTTCAACCTTAAACCCTCAACCTTAAACCTTAAACCTTAAACCCTCGACCTTAAACCCAAAATTATCAACATTTTTACATTAAGATTTTTTATGAAAAAAATTTGCCGAGGTATCAATAAAAACATTATTTTTGCAGCCTTGTTTGAAATATCCAAATTATAATAATTAAAACAATTAAAAATGAAAAAACTTTACACACTTCTCGTAGTTGCTT
>CAMJXE010000079.1 GCA_946409645.1 uncultured Bacteroidales bacterium | reverse complement strand
GCGGTACGGAAATTAATTAAGAATTAAGAATTCAAAATTAAGAATGAAAAGGCGCAGGATATTAAAAATACCCTGCGCCTTTTTCATCTTCTTATCTTCTCATCTCCTCATCTTTTCATCTCCTCATCTTCCCATCTTTTCATCGTATCATCGTATCAATAAAAATCGTACTTTTGCGAAAAATTCAAACGTATGGGATTCTTTTCATTTTTCAAAAAAGATAAAAAAAGCGAAATCAACGAGGAGCAGAAACAGGAACTGAATGAAGGCTTGCAGAAATCCAAGGAAAACTTCTTCAAAAAGCTGGCAAAAACCATCGTTGGCAAATCCAAAGTCGATGATGAAGTGCTTGACAATCTGGAAGAGGTGCTTGTCACTTCCGATGTGGGCATCGAAACCACCCTCAAGATCATCGACCGTATCGAGAAGCGCGTTTCCAAAGACAAGTACTTAGGAACCAACCAAGTGAACATGATTCTCAAGGAGGAAATCGCCGGCTTGTTGCTCGAAAACGACCTCGAGAAGGAGAACGACTTCGTCATTCCCGAAATGGACACGCCCTACATTATCCTTGTGGTCGGCGTGAACGGCGTTGGCAAGACTACCACGATTGGCAAACTGGCCTACCAGTTCAAACAGCATGGCTACTCCGTCACTCTGGGTGCCGCCGACACTTTCCGCGCCGCCGCCATCGACCAGCTCAAGGAATGGGGCAACCGCTGCGATGTGCCCGTCGTGGCGCAGAAGATGGGCTCTGACCCCGCAGCCGTGGCCTACGACACCGTCAAGTCCGCCATCGCCAACAAGAGCCAAGTCGTCATCATCGACACTGCCGGCCGTCTCCACAACAAAGTCAACCTCATGAACGAACTCGTCAAGATCAAGAACGTCATCCGCAAACTCGTGCCCGACGGCCCGCACGAGGTGCTCTTGGTCCTGGACGGCTCTACTGGCCAAAACGCCTTCGAACAAGCCAAGCAATTCACCGCCGCAACAGAAGTCAACGCACTGGCCATCACCAAGTTGGACGGAACCGCGAAGGGCGGTGTCGTCATCGGCATCTCCGACCAGTTCCAAGTCCCCATCAAGTATATCGGCGTAGGCGAGAAGATCCACCAGTTGCAAATCTTCAACCGCGTGGAATTCGTAGATTCCCTCTTCCCCGACAATTGGTAATCATGGCCAAACAAGTCGTCATCGATGAGAATTCGGGCTTCTGCTTTGGCGTCACCAACGCCATCAACACCGCCGAGAAGTACCTGACTGAGCACCATTTCCTTTACTGTTTGGGCGACATTGTCCACAACAACGAGGAGATGAGCCGTCTTTCAGCATTGGGGCTGGAAATCATCACGCACGAGCAGTTCAAGAACCTGCACAACACCACTGTGCTCATCCGCGCCCATGGAGAACCACCGGAAATCTACCGCATCGCCGAACAGAACCACATCCGTCTGATCGACGCCACATGCCCCGTGGTTCTGCGACTCCAAAAGCGCATCCTTGACGCCTACCACACATCCGGCAACGACCGACAAATCCTGATTTTCGGAAAAAAAGGCCACGCTGAGGTCGTCGGATTGCTCGGTCAGACTGATAATACCGGCATCGTGCTCTCTTCAATCGCTGATATTGAGTGCATTGATTTCTCCCGTCCCTCAATCCTCTACTCACAGACCACCCAAAGTTTGGAGCTCTACAACCAGCTGATTGATCAAATCCACTCGCGCTATAAGTCACAAGGGCATGACGACTGGTTTGAATTCCATGACACTATTTGCCGGAAAGTCTCATCCCGTGCCAAGCAAATCGCCGAATTCGCCACCCGATTCGATGTAATTCTGTTCGTTTCCGGCGAGAAGAGTTCCAACGGACTATACTTATATAATATATGTAAGGAACACAATCCGCAAAGCCACATGATTACCCAAGTAGATCAAGTAGAAAGCCTCGACTTGTCAAAAACGGAAACCATCGGCATCTGCGGCGCCACCTCAACTCCGATGTGGCTTATGCAAGAAATTGCAGCCAAATGCGCCAAATAGCGCGATTTTGACCTCCTCCCCTGTTTTTCGCACCCCGATTTTTAACATCATATTCTTAATTTAAAAAATAATATTAACTATTTTTCGTTAATATTTAGCACGTTTGTTTTTTGTACTTGTCTATAAATCAGTTTGTTGAAATTATTTTTGATAATAATAATAAATAAAAATTGATTTGTAATTAAAATTATTATACATTTGCAGTGGTTTTGATTAAGGATTCGTTCAACTTGAAAAAAAACAGAAATGAAACAAAAATTTACTCGCATTAAAACAGGAATCGCAGCAATGGTGATGTTGATAGGGATGGGAGCAAATCTTTACGGGCAGACCGTGTTATATGAAGAAAACTTCGGCTCTCCAACGTCCAACACCCTCATTCAGAACTACACAGGTTGGCAAAACAACACTGTCTCCTACTTGGGTGACGGCACATGCGACATCCGTTCTTCCAATGCCTCAACAGGTTACGCCGGAGCTTCCGGGGGTGGAAACGCTATGATCAACAACACGAGCAAATGGCTCCAGATTTCCGGACTGAACACCTCGTCCGCACAATTGACTGTGACGCTACACTGCGGCCTTCGCAAGACCACTTCAGAGGATGGCAGCAACTTTGTGGTAGAGTTCTCAACCGACAGTATGGTATGGATAAGAGTTCCCATGGCTGACACCTTGCCGACCGGCACCGGCACTTCGAAATGGTACCGCGTCAGCTTCCCAGACATTCCGTCACACCCGCACCTCCATCTTCGGTTCTCCAACTTGGCGAATGTAGATTACCGACTGGACGACCTCTCCATCGTGGAAGGGGAGCAAGTAGTTCTCGAGACGGTCGCCACTCCAACCGTGACCCCTTCGGGAGGCACCTATTATGCACCGCAGCAGGTCAACATCGAATGCGCCACCGATGGAGCATCCATCTACTACACTTTGGACGGGAGCATTCCAACCGAACAATCCAACCCGTTTTTGGACACGATACACATCAACTCGAACTGCACCCTAAAGGCTTTCGCAAAGAAAAACAACATGTACAACAGCCAGATATTGACGGTACAATACACCATCATCGACACCAACTCACTGGTTATCTTGCCGTTCAACATCTCAAGCAACAGCGAATCCACCCATGCCGATATTAAAACCATGGATGGGTTCCGGAGCAACAAGCTTGGCAGTTCCTATGCGAACGGATCGGTGAAGTTCGAGTCGAAAAACGCAGGAACGGCCACCCTCACCGCCCATTTGGACAGTTCTCCCGACACTTTGTTCTTCGATTTGAAAGGGGTGAAGAGCGGAACACCTTCGTCATACAGTGGAATCACATTTATTGTCAGTGAATCGGCGAACGGAACACAGTGGAACACAGTGGCCTCCCTAAACGAGACCGACATCAGCACTGAATCATTCAGCCATTTGGGGCCCTACTTACTTTCCGAAGAGACGCGATATGTAAGATGGCTCTTGGCCGCAGCTGGCAGTGGCAACACGCAACTTAATAACATTGTCATCACCAAGCGGCAAGAACAGGAGAACGAGGAGGACGATGTTGGTGTTGAGGAACCGACCATCCCCAACGGTCCAAGCCCCTACCCCAACCCTACCGCAAGCTTTTTCCGCTGGAATCTTTGCGAGGAAGGTGTCGTGGTCAGCCTCTACGACCTTACTGGGCAAATCGTCCGCAAGTGGGAGCAGGTGAACGACGGGGAAAGTTTGGACATCACGGGAGTCACCTCAGGCCTATACCTCATTCAAGCGACCACCCGTACGGGCAAAGTCACAAAAAAACTCATCATAAAATAATAGAAAGGAGGTGATAGCAGGTAATGAATAAAAAGAAAATGCAATACTTTGTTTTTTAAGATAAAAAATCATTCAACTTGTTTAAAGGGGGAGAACGCAGAGAATAGTTAATGAATATGGTGCCTATCTCCCCACACTTCCGTCAATTATTATTTTGTTTTCATAGTTAGTACTGCACCCATATCAAACAACTATCACGAACTCTCCCTTTACAGGTTGATTGTCAAAATGTTGAATTGCTTCGGACAATGTTCCCCTAAAAGTAAAAGCATGGATTTTCGTCAGCTCCTTAGCCACGGCAACGGGTCGGTCTGGGCCCATGATTTCAGTCATTTTCGCCAATGTTTTGAGCAGACGATGCGGTGATTCATAGAAAATGACGGTTTCTTCCATCTCCGCAAAACGTTTGAGCAGGGTTTCCTTCCCTTTTTTGTGAGGTAGGAATCCGAAGAAATAAAAGCTGCTGCAAGGGAACCCCGACTGCAAGAGCGCTGGCACGAAGGCAGTGGCACCAGGAAGGCATTCCACTTCAACTTCTTGCTTGAGGGCCTCGCGTACGAGCAGGAATCCCGGATCCGAAATACCAGGAGTGCCGGCATCGCTCACCAACGCAACGGTCTCACATTGCTGAATCATTCGAATGTAGTTTTCCACCTGTTGGTGCTCATTGAAAATATGGTACGCCATGCACTTTTTGCCCTCTATCTCATAATGGTGGAGCAAATTCTTGGTAGTGCGGGTATCTTCGCAGAGAATCAAATCGGCGGCTTTCAATATGTTGAGCGCACGAAGGGTTATGTCTTCGAGATTCCCTATCGGGGTTGGAACAATAAACAGTTTTGCCATATTGTCATCGATTAAAACAAGGAAAGACGGTCAATGAACCGTCTTTCTGATGGGTGCCCAGAACAAGAGTCGAACTTGCACATCCGTTCGGATACTACACCCTGAATGTAGCGCGTCTACCATTCCGCCACCTGGGCTTAATAAATACCCTCCTTGATGATGTCATGGATGTGAATCACACCCAGATACTTACCTTCTTCACTCACCACGAAGATGTTCGTGATTTGGTAATTTTTCATCATCTGCAACGCATCCACAGCGAGGGTGTTCTCGTGGATGGTTTTAGGTTCACGGGTCATTATGTCTTTGGCTTTTAACGACATAATTTCCTGATGATGCTGGATAGCACGGCGAAGGTCTCCATCTGTGATGGCGCCCACCACCTTGTCATCCTCAACGACTGCTGTCACACCTAAGCGTTTGCCAGAGATTTCCAGTATAATCTCCTGCATATTGGCCTCAACGCTAACGGAGGGGACTTCGTTAAGTTTGTACAAGTCCATGACTTTCAAACGGGTTCTCCTTCCGAGGATGCCACCAGGATGCACTTTAGCGAAATCTTCTGTCGAGAATCCGCGCATCTTGATGAGCGTTGACGCCAAAGCGTCGCCGATTGCCAACTGAGCCATTGCGCTACTGGTCGGGGCCAGATTATTAGGGCTTGCCTCCCGCGTCACCGTGCAATTCAACGCACAGTGAGCTTCTTTCGCCAGGAGTGAATCCATAGCACCGACTATCGCGATGAGGAAGTTCCCGTTGGCTTTCAAAAACGGGATCAACAACGCAATTTCTGGTGTATTCCCGCTTTTGGAGATGCAGACCACAATGTCATCTTTCTGGATGATGCCCAAGTCTCCGTGAACAGCATCGGCAGCGTGCATAAACACTGCGGGAGTACCTGTGGAATTGAACGTTCCGACAATCTTCTGCCCGATGATGGCACTCTTGCCTATGCCCGTCACCACGACGCGACCTTTGCACTCGATAATCTCTTGAACAGCTCTCACAAAATGATCATCCACATAATCAGTGAGCTTTGACACCGCTTCGGCCTCTTCGCTTAACACTTTCTTGGCGTATGGGATAATTTCTTGTGGTTCCATTCTACAAAGATGCTCTTGTTGCCTTTTTGCTTCTATCAAAGAACGAAATCTTGCATACTTCCTTCTCAGAATCGAAGTATCCGAAAAATAACGCTTAAAATCCGACTCGCTTAGCGTTTCCAAGTCATCATTTTCGAGCGGCAAAAATACAGAAGTTTTTGATATGTTCAGCGGATTGTTGATTTTTTTTTTGTTCCGGGGGCAGACCTCCTGACAAATATCACAGCCAAAGAGGTATTTTTCTTTCGCTAACTCATTGTAATTCGGTGTTTTATCCTCAGTGTTATGGTATGCTACACACCGACGCGCATCAACCTGAAAAGGGGTTGATAAAGCATCTACGGGACAACTATTGACACAAATCTCACAACTTCCACAGTCGGATTTCGGCAAAGATGGGTCATAATTGTCGCAAAATCGATCCAAAAGTAGTATTCCAATCACGAAAAAAGACCCGAATTCATTGTGTATCAATCCGTTTTTGCCCAAACATCCTACTCCAGCCTCCATTGCCCAACGCTTCTCCGAAATAGCAGAACTATCAACCGTGATTCTGTATTTAATTGTGGGATAATATTTTAGAATACCATCAGCTAACTTTTGGAGCAGTTCTTTCACCAAGATATGGTAATCTTGAATCCAAGTGTAACGTGCCATTCGGTAACGGTTGGACTTGGGATGAGCGTCTGTCAAGTAGTTATAAGTCACAACAATGACGGATTTGCAATCAGGAAGCAGTGTCTCAGGAGAGAAGCGGCCGTCGATATCGCGTTCAAGAAAATGCATCTCCGCGTGATAGCCTTTGTCGATGGAGTTTCGGAAATCTGCAGCAGCCTCGGTCAGGACATGCGCCTTCGCAATGCCGCATTTCTGAAAACCGGCATCATGAGCCAAAGCTTTTATTTTCAAGGAAGAAAGTGGTTCTGACATGTTACGGCTCAATGCGTTCAAAACTTTCAGGAATCTTGATATTGGTCACGCCCGGAACATTCAAACGGAGCACTTTAATCTTTCCATTAGCCTCAATCAAACGATTTAACTCCTTGAAAGTAAATTCTGTAAAGAACACGCTAACACTGTCCACTGGCTCGAAATTGGAATACTCAAAAGAGAGCCCCTGGCCTTGCGGCAACTTCTCTGTATCGCCGTTAACCATCGACTGAACTAATTGAAAGTCAACAGGAAAGGGAAAGACTTTGCGAAAGGGTTCGTAGGTTCCTTGGTAATATTGATAGGTCAGCTTATTCACGTATGTGATGCTGTCGGGAGTAAGCACGACACGGGCAATCTCTATTCCCATAGCATGAAGATTCAGGTAGAGAATGCTGTCTATCCTGTTCACCATGTAGAAGTTGCAGGAATGTGTGCCTCCCGGATCCGTCACATCCAACTTTCCACGATAGGTAATCCATTCGTAACCCGTGGCCATCGGAAGGAAGGTCTCCTCATTCACAACATTCACGCTATCAATATTTTGCGCAAACGACACATTCATCAGAAAGACGAACATCCATGTTGTTATTGCGAGCATACGTCTGTACCTTTTCATCTCTTCGCCATTTTCGGTTATTGACTGATCGTCGATAGGAAAGTTAATTGGACTTAATCCTTCGTGGTCTCGTTCGATCGGATGCGAACCTCATCAATGCGGTTGTGGTCCATTCTGACAATTTCGATCTGACATCCCATAAACTCGAAAGTGTCACCCTCTTTCGGAATGGTTTCCAGATGATCGACCACAAAACCAGCCACTGTAGAGTAGTCGATTTCGTCATAATCAACCTCGTAGCCATCAATGACATCCGTAAGCACGTCAATGGGAGCATCGCCGCGCACAAGCATTGAATGATCGTCACATTCGGTGACATCGGGTTCCACAATCTCCTCTTCTTCAGGCATTTCCCCGACAATACTCTCTAAAATATCGTGCAAAGTGACAATACCGGCCAAGTCGCCAAATTCATCGACCACGATACCGAAATAGTACTGTGACCTCCGAAACTCCGTCAGAATATCCTGGGCATCAGTATTTTCCGTGAACACCAACGGCTCGTCTAACATTGAACGCACATCCACATTCTCATCTTTATGCAATTCTTTGAAATAGTCCTTGATATTCAACACTCCGAGATAGTTCTCCACATGTTTGTCACACACAAGCACACGGCTAACGGAACAATCAAACAGTTGGTTGATGAACTCTTCATGGGTTAGATTCACATCAATCCACTCAATTTCAGAACGATGGATCATGATATGGATGGCGCGTTTGTCAGCGAAAGAGAAAATATTCTCATGCATCTCGCTCTGTTCTTCCTCAATCACATCTGTTTCACCAGCCTCCTTGATGATATCCAAAAGCTCGTCTTCGGTGAGGTGGTCATTGTTAGCTTTAACCCCTAAAATCCTGTCTATCAACACCGTTGTATTAGAAAGTGCTTTCACAACGGGTTTGAAAATCATGCGGATAAAATTCATGATTGGTGCCACCGCAATGGAAACGCGCTCCGGGTTAGAAAGCCCAATGGTTTTAGGTACAAGTTCGCCCAGCACGATGGTGATGAAAGTGACGATGACGAAACCTATAATAAGCGCCGCTGTGGCAGCTAACGGGGCTGACATACGCATCCAGAGAAACACCACTTCGAGATAAGGAGCCAACGCTGAACCGCCGATAAAACCTGTCAGCAAGCTGATCAGGGTAATGCAAACCTGGATGGAGGCCAAAAATTCCTCCTGATGATCCTGCAAATATAATGCTTTGCGAACAGCTTTGGGGAATCTTTCCGCAAATTTTTCGATACGAATCTTTTTAAACGAAACGATGGCAATTTCGCTCATCGAGAAAAAGCCGTTGGCTAAAATCAGCAAAAGAATGACAAGCAGACGTATCATGACCATTATTGCTCAGAATGGAGGTCGCGCCGATTCTGTTCAATATATTTGAAATAGAGCGACAAATCAAACGAAACTATCAGTAAATTAAACAGATACAAAAAAACCACTGCATCAGGATGGTAGAAAATTTTATGCAAGATGCCGAAAACATAGCCCAACACTATTATGGACATGAAGATCGGGCTCTTGCCGATCACAACTTTTGTACGCAGTGCCTTAACGATAGAAAAGGGCCAACTGCATGCAAAGCAGAGCAACATTAATATTTCGAATATGCTGACATTCATAATTTTGTATGAAATATATACAATAATCAAAGACGGTGCAAAGATACAATTTATCTGTAAGTATTTGTCAATTAGAAAATTTTGTATTTTTGCCAAAAATGGGAGATTATTATTAGTTTTGCTTTATCATCCTCAAGCCACTTTATATCAACTATTTAGAAACCTATTCCGGTTCTTTCGAGGTTCGATTTTAGTAAAAACGATATCGGTTCACCTATAAAAATCGCGTATGAAGATTCTTTTTGTCATTGACACATATTACACGAACAACAACGGGACCAGTATCTCAGCGCAGCGGTATGCGTCAGAGTTGCGCAAGCGTGGTCATGAGGTACGCATTTTAACCGCCAACCATTCAGCAGAAGCGGATGAAAACATCTACTCCGTGCATTTCCTCCGCATTCCGTTTTTCCAACCGTTGCTGAACAAGCACAACTTCTATTTCGCACAATTCCGCGGTAGATATACTACGCACACTATCCATGCTGCCGTGGATTGGGCCGATGTGGTGCACTGTTTCCTGCCCTTCGCGTTGGAGAAGAGGGCGCAACGATATTGCGAGAAGATCGGCAAGACGTGCACCGCTGCCGCTCATCTGCAACCGGAAAGTATCACTGCCAATATCTTTGGTCTGCACAAGGTAGGCTGGATAACACATCTGTTTTACTTGTGGTTCAGAAAGATTATTTACGACCGTGTACAGCACGTGCACTGTCCGTCGCAGTTCATGGCCAACGAGGTGAAGTCGCACGGCTTCAAGGCCAAGCTGCACCCCATCAGCAACGGCATCCAAGAACCGTTCATTGAGGCGGGAAAGCGCAACATCGCCGGTCACCGGACAGAGAAATACGAGGAATACAAAGGAAAATTCCTGCTTTTGATGGTGGGACGACTCACACGCGAGAAGGGACAGGAACTGATCATGCGCGCTGTGCCCTACTCCAAGTACGCCGACCGCATCCAGCTGGTTTTCGCCGGTCACGGCCCGATGCAAACTCGTTACGAAAAAGTGGGCGAGACGCTTCCGATAAAGCCGAAATTCCTCTACCTGAAACGCGACGAACTCATCGATCTCTTCTCGCAGGCCGACCTTTACGTACATGCCGCCGACATGGAATCGGAGGCCATTTCCTGCATCGAGGCGATTGCTACGGGATTGGTGCCCGTCATCGCCAACAGCTCGCACTCCGCCACCACGCAGTTCGCCCTCGACGAACGCAGTCTTTTCAAAGCAGGCGATGCACAAGACCTCGCTCGCGCTATCGACTATTGGCTCGATAACACCGAAGAGCGGCTGAGAATGGAAAAAGTCTATCAAGAATCTGCCTTGAAATATAGCATTGACAATTCCATCACCCAATTTGAGTCAATGTTATTCGAAGCTATCAAAGATCATGAGCAATCCAAATAGTATTTTTCGTAGTCTATTAGCATGCTTCCTGCTTGCTATGTCTTCATTCTCAACACGCGCGCAGGAGAGCCTTTTGGAAAACCTCACCATTCGAGAGGACAGATCGGTTGTGTTCCGTTATTTTGCCCCTGACGCCAAATCCGTGAAACTGGTCTTCGACGGCGAATTGCGCAAAGAGATCAAAACCATCGTGAGCGAGAGTTATCATTCGGTGAAGATGCAACGGGACGACAATGGCGTTTGGAGCTACACCACTCCTCCGCTGCCTCCGGAAGTCTATACCTATCAATTCGATATAGACGGAGTGTGTCTCCCAGACCCCACAAATCCAGACTCCATCCGTGTTCGTGATGACAAGAAAAGTGTCTTTATCATCAATGGCACCCCGCAAACCGCCCTATACGTGAGCGAAAAGTTGCGCGGCAAAATGGACACGCTGGTATTCAAGGGCACTGCAGACCGTAAAGACCGGACCGTAATCGTCTATACGCCTCCGCAATACACTGATGGCCAACGGGAGCTACCCGTACTTTACCTCCTGCATGGTCTGAACGGCAACCAGACGGCCTGGATCGACCGCGGGCGGGCCGCACAAATTTTGGACAACCTTATCGCGCAGAAAAAGGCCAACCCGATGATTCTGGTGATGCCAGACGCCAATCCCGAGTGCCTTGTTTCCCAAGGCGAGGACATCGGATTAATGGAGAACATTATGCACTTCGGTTCGTGGAACAAGATGGAGTTCGAGCATATCTATCCCGAGATGGACAGCTATTTGAGCGACATCTACCATTTTTCCAACAGAAAAGGAAGTCGTGCCGTCGCTGGGCTTTCATTGGGAGCCAAACAATCGGCCAACCTTGCCATTCTGTACGACAGCACCTTTTCAGCCGTCGGGTTGTTTTCCCCTGTAGCCGGACACAAGCAAGTGCCCACCAGCGCATACGCCCATTATTGGATTGCTGCCGGCCGCACCGACTTTTTCTACGGCAAAATCAACGGTTTGCGCAACAAGATACAACGCAAAAACATCCCCTACACAATGTACAGTTCTGTTGGTGGACACACCTGGCGCAACTGGCGTGTTTATCTAACGGAATTTTATAAGACGCTTTTTTAGGTAAGATGATAAAAATAACAAGATTAAGATAATACTATAATAAGATAATATGATGAAAAGAGTTGGTTTTATTTTAGGTTTAATGTTGGCTGTAGTTGGCCTATCGGCACAAACGCAGATTCCGAACGCTAATTTCGAGCAGTGGAACAGTACTGACAAGGGCAATGCTATTCCCAAATACTGGCATTCTTTCTCTGACGGCGACTGTCAGCTGAAGGGCATTTACTCGTGGGGTTGCGGACCTTTGAAGAAAAATCACAGCAACCGTGTAACTGGTCACACAGGCTACGGCTGCGAGATTTACAGCACCTCTATTTCCGGCAATTTGGCCAACGGGGTCCTCACCACTGGACAAATGCAGTTCGTTTCTCCTGACGGCAACAGTCCGGAGAACTACACCTACACGGACAAGGACAACAAGATGGGGCACAAGGCGGCCATGACGTTCACGGGTCGTCCCGATTCCGTCTATTTCTGGTGCAAATTCGAGATGAAAAAGCCCTCCAACGTGGCCAGTGCCAAATTCATCTTGCATGGAAACGTCTCCTATCGGGATGTCCCCACGCACACCGCTTCCACTGCACAAAAGGGCAAAATCGGCAACTCCTATTGTTATTTCAAAGATCCGAACGACCAGAAATGGCATCATTACAAATACAAATTCACCTATTATGACGAGCAGAATCAAGTGGTGAAGAGCACTTCGCTCACCCCTTCCTATATTCTTATCAGCTTTTCCACGAACAAAATCGCAAAAGGCGGAAATAGTGGCGACAAGCTCGTCGTTGACGACATCGAGATGATATACAACAAACGTCTCTCCTACCTCAACATTGACGGAAAACCGATGCCTGGCTTCAACCCCGACATCACGGAATACACATACGCTTGCGACGACCCCACGCGCATCCCCGATGTCTCCGCTGAAACACAATCCCCAAACGCCACGGTGAGCATCGAAAAGAGCACTGAACAGATTCTCATCACGGTCACTCACGATGACGGCGAGAAAGTCTATCGCATTGGGTTAAGGGACGAAGTTGCAGGAAAATAGCCAACTTCATTCTTTTTGTCAGCTACCCTTTCCAAAATCCATAAGCAAATACTTGAGTCGTAGTAGCACACGACTTGAGCAGCATTTGGCAAGTAATCGGCATAGCATAAACACTTGCCATATACTTGCCATATACTTGCCATATACTTGCCATATACTTGCCATATACTTGCCATAT
>CAMJXE010000078.1 GCA_946409645.1 uncultured Bacteroidales bacterium | reverse complement strand
ATTTTCATGTCAGAACAGTAAGAAGAAAAACACCCCGGAGGCAGTTGCAGAACAGTTTGCAAAGGCTTTCTATACGGGTGACTTTACCCACATGTACCAATACTCTACCAAGAAATCTGAAATTGTGGTGAAGACAGTGCAAAACGGCATGAAAGACCAGTCCGAGCGTTTGGAAGCGATGAAAAAGAGTCAAGTAACCATAGTGGAGACGACCGTCGATGCCCAAACCGATTCTACCTGCACCTGCACCTGCAACGTTACTATTGACGGAAAACCCCGAACCGACAAATGGGAGCTCGTCAAGGAGGACGACCTGTGGAAAGTGACCCTGGTGATGCCGTGACGATTACAAAGTACAATGGATTGATATGGATTTAATTCATAATGAAGATAACAAAGACAAGAAGATAACATTAAGATAATGAAGAAGTGGTAAGTACTTACGATATAACTGCTAACTGCAAATCGCTAACTACTAACTGCTTCAATAACCCATAACCATTAAAAAATGAATTTCGTAGAAGAATTAAGATGGCGCGGCATGTTGCACGACATCATGCCCGGAACCGAAGAGTTGTTTAATAAAGAAGTTTGCTCCGTCTATTTGGGTATCGATCCGACGGCAGATTCCTTGCATATCGGCCACTTGGTGGGAATCATGATGCTCTCGCACCTGCAACGTTGTGGTCATCGTCCTATCGCCCTTCTCGGCGGTGCCACCGGCATGATCGGCGACCCGTCAGGCAAGAGTCAAGAACGCAACTTGTTGGATGAAAATACATTGCGTCATAATCAAGAGTGCATAAAGAAACAGTTGAGCAAGTTTCTTGACTTTGACAGCAAAGAACCTAACGCTGCTATTTTAGTCAATAATTACGACTGGATGAGCAAATTCTCCTTCTTAGAGTTTATTCGAGATGTTGGTAAGCATTTGACTGTCAATTATATGATGGCGAAAGACTCTGTAAAGAAGCGTTTCAACGGTGAAGGCGACGGCATGTCGTTCACGGAATTTTCCTACCAGCTGGTGCAGGGCTACGACTTCCTGCATCTCTACCAAACGCAGAATTGTAAGGTCCAGATGGGCGGTTCCGACCAATGGGGCAATATCACCACAGGCACGGAACTCATTCGCCGTATGATCAATGGCGAGGCGTATGCGCTCACCTGCCCGCTTATTACCAAGGCCGATGGCGGCAAGTTCGGCAAGACAGAGAAAGGCAATGTTTGGCTCGACCCCGCCCGCACGTCCCCGTATGCATTCTATCAGTTCTGGCTCAACTGTTCCGATGACGACAGCAAGCGTTACATCCGCATCTTCACCCACTTCACGAAGGAGGAAATTGAGGAGATGGAACGCCAACACGACGTCGAACCGCACTTGCGCATCCTGCAAAAGGCACTTGCAAAGGATTTGACCGTCCGCGTGCACTCGCAAGAGGATTACGACGCAGCTGTTAACGCTTCCGAAATCCTCTTCGGCAAAGGTACGGCTGAAAACCTTGCGTCCCTCTCCGAAGAGATGTTCCTTTCCGTGTTTGAGGGGGTCCCGCAATTCGAAGTCCCAAAGACTGTTCTTGACGACGCTTGTGGAGTGGTCGATTTCCTCGCTAAACACACTCAGGTGTTCAACTCCAATGGAGAAGCTCGCCGAATGTTGAAAGACAACGGTGTCTCCATCAACAAAACGAAAGTCAAAGAGGACAAAACAGTCACGAAAGACGACCTCCTCAGCGGCAAATACGTGTTGGTACAGAAAGGTAAAAAGAACTATTATATTGTGAAATTCGTTTAATTGATAATTGATAATGGGATGCAGTTGCCAGATATTACTTGGCATTTTTCTCACCCTCTCGTCTTCTCACCTTCTCACCTTCTCACCTTTAAACCTTAAACCTTAAACCTTAAACCTTAAACCAACAATGGGCTACTTATCACTCATCCTCCTCATCCTCCTCGGCATCGTCCTGATGATCCTCGACTTTCTGGTGATTCCTGGCGGTGTGGTGGCCATCCTCGGTGTGCTTTGCATGATAGGGGGTGTGGTCACAGCTTTTGTGCAGTTCGGCACTACCGTGGGCATCCTGACCTTGGTGCTGACAGCTGTCATCACCTTCGGATCGTTTTGGCTGATGATGCGAACCAAAACGTGGCGCAAGTTACAGCTAAAAACGAAGATAGACAGTAAGATGAACGAAGTCGATACTGACAAACTAAAAGAAGGAATGGAAGGTGTGGCTATCTCTCGTCTTGCCCCGACTGGCACTGGAATCTTTGGCGATACCGAGGCAGAAGTGGTTTCCATGCAGGGATTTATCGACGAAAACTCGCCCATTGTGATTCATAAAATCGAAGGAAGTAAAATTATCGTAGAAGTTATTCATCAAAATTAATACATTATGCCTCAAACAATTATCACCATTGTGATCGTGCTGGCGCTCGTCATCCTCTTTTTCTGGATGGTTCCTTTGCGCCTGTGGTTCATCGCCATTCTGAACGGTGTCCACGTCTCTTTAGTTCAATTGATTCTGATGCGTTGGCGTCGTGTTCCACCAGATATGATTGTCAATTCGATGATTACGGCTTCCAAGGCGGGTATTGACATCAGTCGAGACCAATTGGAAGCGCACTATTTGGCCGGTGGTCATGTGAAACCGGTCGTCAACGCGTTGATTTCCGCCGACAAGGCCAACATCACCCTCGATTTCAAGGCTGCCACGGCTATTGACCTGGCTGGCCGTAACGTGCTGGAAGCCATCCAGACGTCTGTGAACCCGAAGGTTATCAACACTCCACCTGTTGCGGCAGTCGCCAAGGACGGTATCCAGCTGATTGCCAAGGCTCGTGTCACAGTGCGCACCAACATTCGCCAGCTGGTGGGTGGTGCTGGCGAAGAGACCATCATCGCCCGTGTGGGTGAGGGTATTGTCTCCGCCATCGGTTCTGCCGATACGCACAAGTCGGTGCTCGAAAATCCTGATTCCATCTCCAAACTCGTGTTAACCAAGGGTTTGGACTCTGGTACGGCTTTTGAAATCCTCTCCATCGACATCGCGGATGTGGATGTGGGTAAGAACATCGGTGCTATGTTGCAGATGGACCAGGCTAACGCTGACAAGAACATTGCTCAGGCGAAGGCCGAGGAACGTCGTGCTATGGCTGTGGCGCAAGAACAGGAAATGAAGGCGAAAGCCCAAGAAGCTCGTGCGCAGGTGATTCTCGCCGAAGCCGAAGTGCCAAGAGCTCTTGCCGACGCTTTCCGCAACGGCAATCTCGGTGTGATGGATTACTACAAATTGGAAAACATCAAGGCCGACACCTCCATGCGCGATGGGATAAGCAAAATGGGCCAGGGAGGCCAAAATCCACAAAAAAAGTAACTCGATGAATTTAAAGTCATTGGCGTTTTGCATTCTTTTGAGCATAACCGCATCTGGTTATGCTCAAAATGTTTCTGCACCAAAGTATCATTACCAATATCGGATGATTCTGTTGGATTCCACGTATGATGCCAAAATCGATCCTAAATTGGCCAAGTATGTGGATAAGAAGCGGCATCAGATGGAAAAACAGATGCAGGCGGTCATCGGGCACACAAACGCCGAGCTGGAGTCTTACGCCCCGGAAAGTCCACTTTCCAACTTCTTGACAGACCTCTTGTTGAATGAGGCTTCGAAGTACATTAAGGACACCATTTTCGATAATTTGGACGTGTCGATGCTCAATTTCGGGGGCATCCGTACTTCCATGCCTGCAGGGAATGTCACGGTAGGAGATATTTATAGCATCTCCCCGTTCGACAATTACTTGACATTTATCGCCTTGAAAGGCAGTGAATTAAGAAAGGCGTTGAACCGTTTTAACGACAAGTTCAACGCCCCTTATTCTGGTGTGGTTATTCAATATAAAAACAACCACCCGTTGCAAATTCTGATTCAAGGTAACCCTTTGGACGACAACCGCATCTATAAATTCGTCACCCTTGATTTCATCTCAGACGGCGGCGATCATTTGTTGGAAGGCATCCAATATGATAAAATTGAGCATACCAACGTCACTTTTCGGGATTTTCTCATCGCCGAGATAAAGGCGATGACCGCTCGAGGAGAGATAATCACAGGGAAGAAGGACGGTCGAGCCGAAGGGTTATAATACTACTTTGATTACCAATAGAACGGGTCATACCAGGGATCGTACCAAGGATAGAATGGGTAGGTGTCCCACGGGTAGATGATGTAATAATCCCACTCCCACGGCGATGAGGTGTGTAGGAGTTTGAATTTTGCGCTCTTGGAGTTGTCCATTGTGGAGATTTTGCCGGTGAAGCCAGCGGGGTCGATGTAGTAGCTGTCGATTTTCATCTTGGCTTTCTCAACGTGTTCGCTGTTTTCGGTGTCGAATTGCAAGTAGAGGACATTGTCAATTGCCTGCCAGGTGAATTCGTAGCACAGGGAGGTGATGGGCGCGTTGCTGGCGAAAGTGTTGCACCATTTGCCATGACCGGAGGTGGTGCTGTTTATGCTATTCCAGAATTGGACATGTGTGCCGGTGGATTGGTATTTCACGCCGTCTTTGGTGTAGCTGATGTCCATGCTGCCGTCCCAACTGCCGTCAACCAGCATAGCGAGGATTTCGTCGTCGGTGGGACCAGGGTTGCAACCCGAGAACATCAACGGAGCTGCGCATAGCAGCGTCAAAATCAGTAATAAAGATGTCTTTTTCATTGTTGTTTGATTTTATTGTTGTTTGAAATTGCTTTTGAAATTTTTATAAACGAAGCGGCAAAAATAATCTTTTTACCTTTCCGAAAATAATATTTGAGAAAAAATCCGTTTTTCTTCGACAATGCGTTTTTACGCCCGTTTTTCACGTTTTCGATGTTTTTCAATGTTGATAAATTGTGTAAGATTTTCCACCCGTGAAGTCAAAAAAAAGTGTATTTTGGCCCTTTATTGTTAAAAAGCATAAATATTTCATTTTAAGATAGTTAGAGATTTAATAGAAGATAAAAAATGGAAGAGAATGAGATTTTAGACGAGAAAATTGTTCCGTATAACATCGAAAACCTGATGAAGACGGCTTACATCGACTATTCGATGTCCGTCATCGTGTCACGTGCCCTGCCTGATGTGCGCGACGGCCTTAAGCCCGTGCAACGCCGCATTATCTACGCCATGTGGGATATGAACATCACCGAAAGCGGTCCCTATCGTAAGTGCGCCCGTATCGTCGGTGAGGTGCTCGGTAAGTACCATCCGCACGGCGATACCGCTGTCTATGACGCCCTTGTGCGTATGGCACAGCCCTGGACCCTCCGCTACCCCTTCGTCGATGGACAAGGTAACTTCGGATCCGTGGATGGCGATAGTCCCGCCGCCATGCGTTACACTGAAGCCCGCCTCCGTCGGTCCTCTGAAGAAATGGTTGCTGATATTGAGAAAGATACGGTCAAAATGGTGCTCAATTTCGACGACTCGATTCCCGAGCCCACCGTGCTGCCCGCTAAAATACCAAACCTCATCGTGAACGGATCCTCCGGCATCGCCGTCGGTATGGCAACCAATATGGCCCCCCATAACCTCAGCGAGGTGTGTGACGGCATCTGTGCCTATATCGACAACAACGACATCACCATCGAGGAATTGATGCACACAATCAAAGCTCCCGACTTCCCTTCGGGCTGTATCATATACGGTTACAAGGGCGTTCAGGATGCTTTCCTCACCGGTCGCGGCCGCATCGTGATGCGCGGTCATGCCGAGATTGAGACCGAAAAGAACCATAACTGCATTGTGGTCACCACGTTGCCGTACATGACCAACCCCTCCGACATGATTAGCCACACCGTGGATCTCGTCAAGGAGGGCAAAATCGCTGGCATCACCGACGTGCAGAATCTCACCAACAAACGCAACGGCACCCGTATTGTCTATGAACTCAAGAAAGATGTCGTGCCCGAAGTGGTGCTCAACAAGCTCTATCAAATGACCTCCCTGCAATCCTCCTTCAGTGTCAATAACGTCGCCCTTGTTAACGGTCGTCCTATGACGTTGAACCTCAAGGATATGATTGTGGAGTACGTGAAACACCGTCACGAAGTGGTGGTCCGCCGCACCCAATATGACCTCAAGAAGGCACAGGAGCGCGCCCACATCCTCGAAGGTTTCCTCAAAGCTCTTGACATTATCGACGAAATCATCGCCCTCATCCGTGCATCTCAAACCGTGCAGGAAGCGCAGCAGGGCTTGATGACTAAGTGGGACTTCACCGAAATCCAAGCCAAGGCCATCGTCGAAATGCGTCTGCGCCAACTCACAGGCATGGAACGCCAGAAACTTCAGGACGAGTACGACGAACTGATGAAGCTCATCGCTTACCTCAACGACGTGCTCAACGATGTGAACTTGCGCATGGGCATTATCAAGGACGAGTTGCAGGACATCAAGAAACGTTTTGGCGACGAACGCCGCTCGCCCATCGAATACAGCTCTTCTGAGTTCCGTGTGGAAGATACCATCGCCGATGAGGAGGTGGTGATCACCATCTCGCACCTCGGCTATATCAAGCGCACTCCGTTAGCTGAATACAAAGTGCAGAACCGCGGCGGCAAGGGCTCTCGCGGTAGCAGCTCCCGCGACGAAGATTTCATCGAACATCTCTACATGGCCACCAACCATAACTACCTGCTCTTCTTTACGGAAAAAGGTAAGTGCTTCTGGATGAGAGTGTTCGAGATTCCGGAAGGCATGAAGACTTCCAAGGGGCGCGCCATCCAGAACTTGTTGCAAATTGAGGAAGGCGATAAGATTACCTCCATTATCAACCTCAAGAGTATTGACGATCCCGACTATATTAACAACCATTTCATCATCTTGTGTACCGAAAAAGGTGTCATCAAGAAGACTTCTATTGATGCTTACTCACGTCCGCGCAAGAAGGGAATCATCGCCATCAACGTGCGCGAGGGTGACCGTCTGTTAGCCGCCCGTTTCACCGACGGCAACAGTGACATCATGATGGCTCTTTACTCTGGTCGCGCCATCCGCTTCCATGAGAACGAGGAATTGCGCGCTATCGGCCGTACTGCTGCCGGTGTGCGCGGCATCAGTCTCGAGGATGAGAACGATCGCGTGATTGGTATGCTCGCCATTGACAACGACCGTAGCAATGTGCTGATTGTCTCCGAAAATGGTTATGGAAAACGTTCACTGTTAGAGGATTACAGAATCACGCACCGTGGCGGCAAGGGTGTCAGCACTATCAAGATAACTGAACGCACTGGCAACCTCATCGCCATCAAGGCGGTGACTGACGATGATGACCTGATGATTATCAACCGTTCTGGTATTGCTATCCGTCTGCACGTGGATCAGCTGCGCATCTTAGGCCGTAACACACAGGGTGTCAGATTGATCGACCTTCGCGGTAAGGATACTATAGCCGCCGTTTGTGAAGTGCCACGCCAGGAGGACGAAGAAGAGTATGACGAGGCTGAGGTGGTGGAAAACACCGAAAACGGCGAAACCGCTCCATTAAACGAGACTCCCGAAACCGAGTCTGAATAGTGACTTGTGATTTGAGATATTAACTGATTAGTAATCAACAAACACCTAAAGTGATGAAAAGAATTCTTCTGTTAACCGTTAATCTGCTGCTGTTGGTAAGCCTTTTCGCGCAGAAACCCTCTTTGACGAAAGCCTATAACTGCTTCTACGATAAGGATTTTGACAAAGCGAAGGTGCAGATAGATCTGTGTGCAGCCGACGAGAAACTCTCTGGCAAGGCACAGACTTGGCTCTACAAAGGCAACATCGAGTTTCTGTTGGCTAATCGCGAATACAGCGAAAAACAGAAGAACGAGAGTTACCAAATTAAATATCCGAATGCCCCCGTGGAGGCTTTCGATGCTTTCGAGAAGGCTCTTTCCATCAACCCGAAGGTGGAAGCATTGGACATGATGACCGCCCAAGACGCTCTCAAGCAGCTCTATCCGTATTTGCTTGTCCGTGGCGTTGATCAGCTGATATCCAAAGATTTCGCCGGTGCGAAAGCCTCATTGGCGAAAGGCATCAAGAGTTACGAGATGGATACACCGCAATATCCGATGAACGGCGACCTCTACTACTATTATGCTTACGCTTTGGAAAGTCTCGGCGAAACGGATGATATAGTGCAATACTATCAGAAAGCCATCAACGACGGTTCCCAAAATGCTTACGTTTTCGGCAAATTAATCGATTATTATAAGACACAGAATGATCGTCAGAATGTGGAGAAAACGTTGGCAACAGCTAAACAAAAAAATCCCAACGATATGAGTATTAGATTGTTGGAGATTGATTATGCATACTGGTCGGGCGATAGTGTGAAAGCGAAGTCCTTGTTGGATCAGATTGATGCTCAGTCGTTGAAAACGGAAGACGAGATGGTGAATGTGGCCAATTTCTACATTAAGGAGAAGCGCTACGAAGCGGCAGAGAAACTGTTGCGCAGGGCTAACACGGTTAGTCCCAATAATTTCGTAGTCCTCTATAACTTAGGTGTTTGTACCTATAGTTTTTCGGAATACTACTTCAACCGTCAGAACCAATTGGCGATTCAACAAGGGGATAAATCCGAAATCGATGCTGCTAAAAATCTGTCAGAGAAGTATTTGCAAAATGCAGCGAACTATTTCGAACAGGCTCGCAAGTTACAACCCAACGACATTAACCTGTTGAATACATTACGCGCGATTTACGTGCGACAGCAATCTCCCAAGGCGGATGAGATAGATGCACTTATTAAACAATTGGAAAAATAGATAGTCAAATAATTAAATCACTTAAAAATTGAGAAAAATGAAAAAATGGATGCTTGTTTTAGTCGCGCTCTTCGTGAGTGTCAGTGCTTTCTCGCAATCTTGCTTGGATGATGTATGGCAATGCTTGAGAAGCAACCAAATCCCCAAGGCGAAAAAATTCATGGATGCCTGCATGGCTGAGAATCCCGACAATGCTGCCGTTTGGTTGATGCAAGCCAACGTTAATGTACAGTTGTACGATTATGATGTGGAGCGTAAGAAGAAGGATCCCAACGTTACCCCTCGTTATCCTAACGCGCTGGAAGATGCTTACAATGCTTTCGTCAAGGCCGTTGAGTTGGATCCGAAGGTGACTCCCAAAACAGCTATGTTAGGGGCAAAAGAGGGTCAACAGTTGCTCGCCGCCCCGTTCGAGGAAAAGGCTAAGAGCGCTGCTGCAAAGAACAAATTCGACGATGCAATCAAGTATTATGGTCTTGCTGCTAAGTGCTACGAACTGGCTGGCAAAAAGGACGATGCCGCTAAGATTTACCTGCAAACCGGTCTGGTTTACAATGGTATGAAAGACAATGACAACTATGAGAAGATGCTTGAAAAGTGCATTAGTGTCTCTCCCAAAGTGATGCCGGCCGCATACGTTGAGCTTTACTACCTCTATCAAGGCGCTAAAGACACCGTGAAGTGCGGTGAGATTCTCGCCAAAGCTGAAAAAGTGTATAAGGGAGAAGAAATCCCGATGTTCTACGAGCCTCAGATGGACTACTACGCTATGACGGGTGCTGAGGATAAGTTGCAAGAAGTTTGCGACAAAGTGATCGCTTCCGGTGACAAGACTCTGATCCCTGCTTGCGCTACCTTCCTCATCAATGTGAAGGCTTACGAAAAAGCTGAGAAGCTCATCAAGGATGAGTTGGCAAGCAAACCCAACGACTTCGTGCTGTTGAGCAAGATGGGATACCGCTACGCTGTGGAATACTACGATATCCAAGCTCGTCGTCAGGCTGCAATGGATGCTCGTCAATACGAAGAAGCCACCCGCCTTTTCCAAAGCCCTGAACGTAAGGCCGCAATGGAGAACGCACATGAATGGTGTCAAAAAGCGTACGAAGTGAATTCCGATGATCTGACGAATAACAGAATCCTCCGCGAAATGAAGGCGTTGCTCGGTCTTGAGATACCTCAAGAGTTGAACGACAAAATCAACGCCCGCATGAGAACCGAGTAGGCGTTCTGCATCGGATTAGAATGAAAGTCCCCTTCAGCCCACTGGAGGGGATTTTTTTGCATTCATAAATTATGTACATTTGCGGCGCAGATGAAAAGAGGGGGGCGTGAGTGGAAAATAATTTTAAAATGTTCGGAAACAGACTGTTTTTAGTGATATGTTTATGTGGAATAATCCAAATGTCCTCAGCGCAGAGCGGTGATAAGAATCCTCTTTCGCGCTTTTATGGCGGCGTGCGAGCGGGTTTCACCGCTTCGCAGATTTCGGGGGATGACCTTTCGGGGTTCCATAAGATCGGGGCATCTGTGGGCGCGTTTGTCAACCATGCCATCCATCCTTCTGGAAGGCTGAAACTCCAGTTGGAGATAGATTTCACGATGAAGGGCAGCCATTCGTATACTCCACGTAACACGTTTACAGATAATTTCTATTCGCTGACTTTGGGTTATGTGGAAGTGCCGCTGATGGTGGTTTGGACGGCAGGAAAGTGGACGCTTTGGGGAAAACCGTTCCAATTTGAACTGGAGGCGGGACCTGTGTTCGGGGTGAATGTCTTCAGTCGCGAGCGCGAGGCCAACGGACTCATTGTCGGACGTCCACCGTTTCGCTGGTACGAATTTTCAGCTATGGCTGGTATCTCGTTGATGGTGGCGGAACACCACAGCGTGAATTTCCGCTACGAGAACTCCATTGTGCCAGTCCGCATTCCCACATGGGTGTATGGCCGCCTGGTCAACAAGCAGTTTAATTCCCTGATGATATTTAGTTATTGCTATCAGTTTTGATGGTTTAGGGTTTAGGGTTTAAGGTTTAAGGTTTAAGGTTTAAGGTTAGCCATTTCCAATAGTACTGCCCCAATAATTATCAATTATCAATTAGAAACGTTTCTTCCGAGTCCCAATAGGCGCGGATGCTGATGTTGCGAGGAAAAGCAAACATCTTTTCGGGTTGACGTTTCAGTCGGTAGTCGCCAGGGTCCCATCGACCATTGCCGTTTTCATCGCAAAACACACTCACTCGGTATGTGTCGGGATTTAGGAATTGATAAGTGATTGTTTTTGAGGATTTTAAAATATCTTCTTGAAGAATATTGTCTTTATACCATAAAGTGGCTACGTAGGCTTTTCCATCGTCAGGAATTTGGTAATTCATAATGAGTGTGCCATAATCTTTGATAGATTTGGTGGAAAATTGCACCTTCAGGGTGTCGTTCGTAAGGCCATTATAGCCGAAAAACACTGAATCGGGAATCATTACAGAGTAGCTCTTCTTTTCTGTAACTTCTATAGGCAAAAGCATTTCCAGCATGAAAGAGTCGGGAATATGGTAGTGATAAACCACGGTGTCTTTGCTGTCCTTTTGCTGTGAATAGAGCCACAAGCTGAAGGAATCGACAGGGAGGACGGGGTAGGGGAATTGCATAACCAGAGGGTTCTTGTACTCGCCAGCATTCGGGAACTTCACATCGAGTTTTTGGATCTGTTTCACACGCCCGCGCCCAGTAGGTTGTTTTTCCTTGAATGGGGTAAGATGAACGGTGTCAGATCGTTCATCCGCAGTCAAGATAAAAGTGGCCGTGTCGGTTAAGGTGGATTTCAGGTACCAAGTCACAGTGTCGTGGGTGGGATTGATGAGTTCGTAATATTCGGGAACTTTGCCTACGGGTTTGGCGGAAAAGTTGGCGAAGCGGATCTTGTACGGGAATTTGTAGATGCCAGCGGCGGGGTTCTCATAACGGGAGAGCTGTTGAACGGAATCGGCGGCGATGAACGAGTAGAGGGTCAGCATCGGCAACTCAGACATAAGAGAATCGGCGGTACTGTCGGGCAGGGCACGGAAAGCGGCAACACTCTCTTCCAAGAAGGCGATTTCCTCGTTGGGCATATCGTATCGGAAATTAGAGTTGATGTCTTTGATAGCGAATATTTTATAGTTTCCTTGCGTAATGTTCTTCAGCGTAAAACTACCGTCAGACAGCGACTTGGTGACGTAATTAGGCATGGAGGTGAGCGGCAGGGAGTCTGCATCGCCCTTGTAGAGAGCCACGTAGAAGTCTTTTGCAGGAGCAAGTGTCTTGGCATCCAAAATGTTACCACGAATCATATAATCGTCCAAACTGTCTCCGGTGGAGAAACTGTAGTGGAAGAAATTCAGTGCGTTGCTCTCGTGGTAGTCCTTGAAGCAGTCGGAAAAGACCATGTTATAGGTGGTGTTGGGTTGTAGCGGTTCCTTGAATCGAATAACCAACGATTTGCCTTGGAGAGTGTATTCGGGTGCTTTGGAAAGAGGCGGTGAAATCATGACGTTTTCGGTCGGGTTGTTCAGGGTGATAAATTCGTCGAAATAGATTTTGATGTATTTCTCGTCGAAACGCACGGTTCCGTCCTGCGGTTCCGTTTTCACCACTTTAGGGGCTGTATTGTCTTTTGGACCGCCTGTCGGGGTCACGATTTTCGCGCACCCAACTAACGAAGCAACCATCGTTGCAATTATGCCAATATTGAAAATATGTTTTTTTACCATCTTCTTCTCTTTATCTTCTCATCTTTCATCGCCTAAAACGGTATAAAGCCGATTCCTAACTTCAAGCCGAAGCAATATGCACCGAGAATGCGTGAGCGGGCGTAGTTGTCGTAGTGGAGGTCAAGAGGCTCGTTGTAATAGGAGGCTTTGTTTTTCATTTTCTCGAACATCACTTTGTAACCGCCGAAAGTAGTGCCGATACTTGCGCCGAGGGATAATTTCAAACGGTCAAGCATCACCCAA
>CAMJXE010000077.1 GCA_946409645.1 uncultured Bacteroidales bacterium | reverse complement strand
GATAGACTCACCGAGAGTGTCTGTTGACTGTGACAACGTTCTTGAATCGGACAGACAGGTCTGGAGTCACATAAATGAAAAAAGCGATTATTGGTCTTATTCTGCCCACTACCATTTGGATTATTTCGAATACCCGGACGCGGGAAACCTGTATTCTTCGCCGAATACGGTGAACAACCTTCCGGATGATGACATCAGCCTTAAAGGGGTGAAAAACACGTTCCGTTCCACAGCATTAGGAGCCACAAAAACCAAAAGCTGGAATCTTGGAGGAACCGGAGCAGTTGGACTTGGCCCAGACATCTGCACCACTATTGCCACATTCGGAGCAAATGCAACCTATTCCAATTCAAAGAGCGAGGGCTTGATGACCTTGGTTGATTTGGACGGCGACGGACTTGCCGATAAGGTTTTCAAGAAGGACGGCATATTGTATTTCCGAAAACGCCTGTATTCTCCGGAAGTTCCGTTTGCATTCGATACCACCAAACACCAGATAATGGGCGGGGTTGAAGACTTTCTGAAGGAGAGCAGTAACGGTGTTGCCATTGGCCTGCAGGCATCCTGTGTGGTGGAGGCCAGCAACGGACTCCCCGCAGGCTGGTCAACAACGACCAACTACATGACAGACCTCAACGGTGACGGGCTTGTGGATATTGTCACGGACGGAGGTGCATATTTCGGGAAACATATTCAGGGGCAAACACCATCATTTTCCCCTATTAACGCCATTCAGACCACTATCCCCGAATCTGGCGATACCAATTTCAGTTATATATCATCCTCCTTGCTTGGGACAGGCAATTGCGGAGGCATTATTTTTGACGGGGAGGTTGACCCAGACATCGCCTGTGTTTTACACAGTTATGAGCGAGCCATCCCCCGCAGCGACACCATCCCAGACGAGTTTCTTAATGACGGATGTATAACTCAGATTGTCGGTTATAAAAATTACGAATATGTTGAGCCGCATATAGTGGACACAATCCACACCCAACCGAAAAAATCAGGAACTCATGTTTGGCCGCCTGCTGTTGATTCAATGATTATTCGGACAGTCTGTCCCGATAAAAAGGACTGTAGGCCGAAACAGTATGCTCCGGACTTTGACGCGGTAAGAGTTTGGGTTGCTCCATATAACGACACTATAAGGATTGTTTCATCCATTCGTCTGACCCCCGATGATACGACACTGTTCCGTCAAAGCAGATATGCTGACGGAGTGTATTGTTCCATAGAACACAATGAAGGCTGCCACATCAGCGCGGACGGCAAGAAGCTGGTCACCAACAATCAGCCGAACCTGTTGCTGTTCCAAGATGTGGTCAAGCCGGACTCAATTTTTGTTGACACTCTCCGAGACATCATTGTCGGCAAGGATGACATCTTGTTTTTCCGCCTCCAGTCCAGAGAGAACAGGTCGTTTGACAAGGTTGACTGGCGAGTGCGGATTGAGGCGAAAAACCATACTGGACATGATAGCGTATATGACCGGAACAAGTCCGTCTTCAACTCAGACAGCGATTTTGTGCTGACAGGCAGGAATCTGTTCCAAGCACCGTTAAACGGACATCTTTGGCTTTCCGGAAGGTTGAAGTGTGAAGACGCCGGTGCCCCTGGCAGAATTATGCTCATTACGCCCGACACGTCGGTATGCCTGTACACATTGACTCCTAATTCGATGACAGACACCCTGCTGTACGTAGGACCGATACAAATTGACACACCCAACACGGTGGCAGTAAGAATAGAACGTACAGGAAATGACAACCTTCAGTGGCCGAATATACAGTTTACACCCCTGCTGAAATTCCTTTCGACAAACGACACCCTCATCAAGGACACCGTTTACTATTATCCCCAAATCCAGCTTGACATCAGGCATGATGATTCCAATGATCCTTACAAAATACTTTGCAGGAAGTATTTCGGGGAATTGTATAGAGGATGGGGCCAGTTTGCCTATAATAGAAAGGGAAGCGGCGACTCACTAATTAAACTTTCCAGCCTTGAGCTGCCTATATGGTACACAGCAACATCCCTAAGCAGCAGTGAGGAGAGTGTGTTGCACACCGTGGTTGACACCAACGACCTTGGCAACTCCCTGTCCGCTGCGGTGGCGAGTGTCCACAATCCGCTGGTCTCCGTTATCGATGATTCCGCCTCTGTGGTGAGTTGGATAGAGATGACAGCGTACAACGATAGGGGAATGTACCGGGGTACAGGGCTGAACACTGCAGTATCCGCTTTGTTCTTGGACAACACCGAACCCGTGCTCAACATCCCGGTGGCAGACTCCGTCCCCGGTTCTCTGTCATACGGGGAATCGGATGTGGACTTGGAGAGCATCCCTGTTTACGACCATCCTGTTCCGGTCAGTGTTAATGGCGAACCTGTCCAAACCATCCGGAAACGTCACTGGAACATCGGAGGCAATGAATCCGTCGGTGTGAACGCCGTGCTTCTCTCTTTCGGGAGGTCGGGTTCAATAGGGGGCGCTTACATAGAAAGCGACTATATGGACATGAATGGCGACCGCTATCCCGATCCGATTTCAACGGGTGGAGTCCAATATTCGATGCCGTGGGGCGGCATTGGCGACCTCAAGGCCATCGTGCTTCCAAAAAACGACCATTTGAGTGCTTCCGAATCTTATTCAAAAGGACAAACCCACGGAAGATGCTATCCTGATCCGAGAAAACTACCCTCCAACGACACGAAGTCCGGCGAAACAGCTCTAACAGGCAGCGGGACACTAAGCGAAAGCGAGGTGATTAACGAAGACATCACCGACTATATGCTCATGGACGTGAACGGTGACGGTTTGCCCGACATAGTGAACCCTTCCAACAAGACTGTCAGACTGAACACAGGCTATGATTTTCTAAAAGCCGAATCTTGGAATGTTAACTTCATACGCGAAGGCGAAAGCCGCAACCAATCAGACAATATGGGGTTGTCTGGCGGTTGGGGCAACCCAGATCTCCAAAGTGTTCCGGCCAACTCATACAGTCTCGCCCAAGTCAGCATCAGCGGCGGCACAGGGAAAGGCACTTCCTACAATGTCACTGCCAAGCAGATGATGGATGTCAATGGCGACGGCCTTCCCGACAAGGTGGAGGCTATATCCAACGGTATCCGTATTCGCTACAACCTCGGCAACGGACAGTGGTCGTCTGCGGACACCATAAGTGGTGTAAGCATCAGTGCGAGCAGATCCTCCAGCGAGGATGTGAACATCGGCGTGACAGCCGGTTTCACCGTGTGCGCCATCGCCAAAGTCAATGTCGGCGTGCAGACCTCGCCATACAACAGGTCCCTCGCCACGGACGTGGCCCAGCTTGTCGATGTTGACGGCGACGGGTATCCCGACTACATCACATCGGAAAATGAAAGGTCCGTGACTATACGCCTGAACACGGCAGGGAAGACCAATTTGCTGCGAAAAGTGACGAACTTCACGGGCAGCACCATTGAGTTGGACTATGAGCTGTCTGAGCCTTGCTACGAGAAGCCGCAGCGCAGCTGGAATCTCAGTCGTGTTGAAACCAACAACAATGTGCCCAACTGTCCTGTGGGGGGCAATCGGACCCTTACCACCTTCTCGTACGGTAACCCTCACTACGACCGCTATGAGCGGATGGAATTCGGTTATGACACGGTGAAGGTCATCGTCCACAACACCGACAGTTCAGATGCTCCGTACCGACAGAATATCACAGTTTATAACAACGTAAACCTTGCCAAGCGTGGTCGCAAGGTGATGGAAGCTGTATTGGATGGCAATGGCACGAAATATGTGGTGAAGCTCTATGAATCCTTGTTGAAGGATTTTCTCGGCAACACCGTGAGCGACGACACATGTTGTATAGAGGGAATTTATGTGGGACATGTAGTCGAAACCACGACTTACTATGAGGGGATGGACAACGACTCCATTGTGGTGGCAGTTAGCAAGATTTACGACCGTTACCGTAACATTACCCGCTATGCCTACGAGGGAATTGTCGGGAACGGAAATGCACAGAAATTCACCGCTCACATAGCCTATAAACAGAACGCAGGGCACAATATGGTCTCCCTTCCTGAAACAGTGGTCGTCTTCAACCACGACAGTTCCGAAATCTTCCAGTCAAGAACGGCGGAGTATGACAGCAAAGGGCATCTTACACGCCTGACGAGGCACAACGGCGCACAGGATGCCGTTTGGGACTTATCGTACGACAACTACGGCAACATGGTCTGGGCGAAACTGCCCGCCAATGCCAACAGCCAGCGGTTGGAGTTCACATACGGTTACGATCCTGTGGTGCACACCTATCCCGTGACCGTCACGAACACCTCTTTGGGGTTCTCCTCTTCTGCTGAATACGAGTATTTATATGGTAAACCCACCAAAACCACAGACATAAACGGAAATGAGATGTGGTACAAGTACGATCCTGCAGGCAGGACAGTGCAGATAACAGCCCCTTACGAACAGGGAACGGTCCCATACACCATCAAGATGGAGTACACCCCGCATAACTATTCTGCTCTGGACATTTTCCATAACTGGACAAATCCATATTCATACGCCATCACGCGCCATTATGACTCTCAGCATCCCGGCAACGACATCCACACCACAGTCATCAGCGATGGCTGGGGCAGAATGCTGCAGACCAAGAAGGACGCTGAAATCGGCGGACAGGAGATGAGTATTGTGACGGGAAAGGTGGAGTATGACTGCTTCGGGCGCACGGTGGCGCAGTACCATCCGTTCACGGAGGCGGCCACTGTTTTGACAAGGCCAATATACAACCCGCAGACCGTTGCAGGCACTGCCACGGTCACTCGGTACGACATTATGGACAGGCCTGTGCGCGTGAAGGATCCTATGAACCATGTCACACGGATGGCGTATGGCTTTGGCAGTGACAGCAGTCGTCGATATTTCTCCGACACCACCATTGATGCGAAGAACAACAAGGTGGTTCTGTTAAAGGACGGTCTTGGCTTACAGATTTTACAGGTGGCGCCTATGAACACTACGACTCGTTTCAAGTACGATGCCATAGGGCAGCTCAAGAAGAGCACCGACCCTGATGGTTTCTGCACCGAATACTGGTATGACCAATTCGGAAGAATGACCCACCGTAAGCACCCTGACGCGGGCGATGACTGGTACATGTACGACCCTTCGGGCAATCTGACAAGACACACCAATGCGGCGGGCGAGCATTTGGACTACACCTACCACTATAATCGGCTGACAGACATCGCCTGTTCTGCCTATCCCGAAAGCAACGTCCATTACAAATACGGAAACGCCTCAAATGCCAACATCAATGCCGTCGGCAAAGTCATTTTCCAAGAGGATGCCTCCGGCTGGCAAACTTTTAAATATGGCAAACTCGGCGAACTTACCGAAAATATTCGTACTTTTGCACCGCCTTTTGAGAATCAAACCTACACCTTCGCCATGAAGTATAAGTACGACAGCTGGAACCGGATACAGAAGATGACCTACCCCGACGGGGAGGTGGTCTCGTATGGTTACAACCGGGGCGGGATGCTGGAGAGCGTGGTTGGTAACAAGAATGGGAACCCGTACAGGTACATTGACAGCATCCACTACAACAAGTTCGAGCTGAAGGACACGGTGTGGTATGGCAACGGTGCGCAGGCCTGTTACACATACGACTCGCTTCTGCGGCTCAGCCACCTGCGCTCCGAGTGCGCCGACGGTGTGATGCAGGACATCGACTACGACTATGACGAAGTGAGCAACATCAACTACATTGAGAACCACGCCGGTGTTTTGCCCTGCGGTTTGGGCGGGACATACCGCGACGACTACACCTACGACAACCTCTACCGCCTGGCATACGCGAAAGGAAACTGGTACGGCAACAAAGACCTCCTTTATGAAACCTCCTCTGATTATGAGAAAAACGGCAGGATTTCAAGAAAGGTTTTGTCCGTTGACACCTGGCTCAACGGAAATAGCGCCACGGAAAGTTACGACAACGAGTATCACTACTCGAATTCCAGCCAGCCCAACACGCTGTCGTACATCGACGCCGGTCATGAACAATTCTTCGAATGGGACTTGAACGGCAACATGGTTTTCCATCACAACGATCAGGCAGGCTACGAGCGCAGGATGTGTTGGGACGAGCAGAACCGCCTGTTGGGTGTGAAAGATGAGGGGCAGCGGCTTTCCTATTACCAATACGATGCCAACGGCGACCGCATCTACAAGTTCACGGGCGAATTTTCCGCCCAGAACCAGAGCGGGCAATGGCATTACTATTACCTCTTGGACCGCCCGACCTTGTATGCATCCCCCTATTTGGTGAGCAATGAAAAAGGCTACACCAAGCACTACTACGCTGAAAGCGAGCGCATTGCCAGCCGGATCGGTGGCGGCGGTTTACACGACTTGCACAATGGCTATGGAGATTATCCAGATATGGTTATCCGCCATCAGGAAAGCGCCAACAGTCTTTTCGGCAATGTGATGGAGTGTCTTGGCGCAAATGCGATGCACGAAGAGGATGCGCTCGGGTACCTGTACGACTGGCAGGAGTTAGTGGCGGAGGAGGAAGAATGCTATTGGTACCACCCCGACCATCTTGGCAGTTCTTCCTGGATAACCTACACCGACGGCACAGCCGTGCAGCATCTGCACTATCTGCCCTGGGGCGAGGAGTTTGTGGACCAGCGTTTGTATGATTTTGACGGGGTCCGTTTCACCTTCTCCGCCAAAGAACGCGACTCGGAAACCGGCCTATCTTACTTTGGATCAAGATATTACAGCAGCGACCTGAGCATCTGGCTGAGCGTGGACCCCATGAGTGACAAATATCCTTCGCTGAGTCCGTATGTTTACTGTGCGGATAACCCGGTGAGGTTGGTGGATCCGAACGGGGAGGAAGTTTTTATATATGGCAAGGCAAAGAGGGCTTTTTTTAGAGAAGTGAAAAGAGGTGCAAAAGCACTAGGTATTTCCGTAAAAATGGACAGATTCGGTAAACTGAGTGCCAAATATAATGGGAAAGGGCCGATTTCAGAACATGGCCAACTATTTTTAAATGCAATTGAAGATGGCAATATAACTGTCAACATTGAGGCCATAAAAGATGAAGTAGGAACATTTACGGATTACATGTTTGGTGGTGCGTTTGGCGGAAACGTACTGATTCCCAAACAAACTGATGGAGATTGGAGTTTTCAGTTCGCGACAGCGAAACAGACTGTAATTCCCTCTGAATTAAACGCAATGGATGAATTCTATGGATTATCCGGCAGATCAAGTCTACATGAAATCACAGAAGCCTACATGGGAGCAAGAATTGCATTGTCAGAAAATGTAATTTCTTCTGCAACTGGATCTAACAATCCATTGTTTGAAAGAGCACATAACGGTGCAATACCTCAATCAGGGCCGATTTACCGGCATTGTTATGATTCACAAGATAACCCAACCGATTATTGTGATAGTGCAAAATGGATAGATTGGAATGTTAAATCCGGGGATCGTGAAAAAAACCTAAAGACGACAACAATATATTGATAGAAGAATGATAAAAAAAAATGTTATTCAGTTTTTATTTCTGTTTTCAATTCTCAGCAATTGTTTTGCACAAGTACCTGCAGGTTGTGAAAGTATAAAATGTGAGCTGATTGTTGAGCGAATAGATTCCACTAACGATTATATGGTAATATGTGCCTATAATGAACAAAGAAAGTTTAAAATTGTTACAAGAAAAGTGGAAACTGATTGTCGTAATGTTTTTGTTGGAGATATCATCAATGTATCATTATGCAGTTTGAATTCCATGGACCCATATATGATTATGCCGTGTGATTGGAGTTTTGGCTGGCCGGGCAACAACAATGTTATACTCAACGAAGTCGAATATGGATGTGATATTTTTTTGACCGACGATATTTATGGTTTGTGTTTTACTGATGATTCTCAGACCAAGGAAGAATATCAAAAATACATTCGAGATCATCCTTTAAGTGTGAAGGTGAGAGGGAAAAGAGCCAATGTTATAAAAAACAGAAAAGGCAAAAGGCATGTGAAGAATCAGAAATAAAGTGAATAATGAATGCTTAATTTTGGACATCAACCTGAACCCTGTTTTTTATATCTTTGTCCCCCTCAAATCCTCGCCTATGACCCGCCACCGACCATATCGCCCGCCGCACCCCGCAGACCCTCTCCGCGGAAATCTGTGCGATTCGTGCGATCCGCGGAGATTTGTCCCGCCCCTGAAGGGGCTTCGGGAACCCCGCGCCGCTTCCGTTTCCTACCGGGCTTTGGCCCCTGTCGGAGCCGGGCTGCCGTCCGGGATGGAGGGGCTCCATTCCGTTGTCCCCCACCCAACCGCTAACTACTCACTGCTAACTGGACATCCCCTGGCTCACAGTATTACAACTTGACCCTTACGAAACTTGCACGATCTCCACTTTCTCAAAATTGTTCAGTATAGACTTAATTCCTTTGACATTGTCATAGCGTTTCATCCGCAATTCCAAGGATACCAACATCTTGCCATTGTTTTCATCGGCATCTTTATGCATCTCGTAATTCAGCACTGTGATTTTCTCGCGGCGCAGGTTATCCAACACCTCCGTCATCACGACATAATCCTCTGCCAAAAAGGTGACATTGCGCTCTTTTTGCGACAAAGAAGGCACAAAAACGTTGATCAAGCCTAACGATATGAGAACGATGGCGGTTGTGATCCCGGCAATGACATACATTCCGGTCCCGCAAGCCAGTCCAATAGCGGCAGTAACCCAAAGTCCGGCAGCGGTCGTCAATCCACGAACCATCTGTTTCTGCAGGATAATTGTACCCGCCCCAATGAAACCTATACCTGTAACTACCTGAGAGGCAATTCGTGAAGGATCGAAGCTCACATGATCTTTGTCCAACATGAAATCAAAACCGTAAATGGAAAGAATCATAAACAAACAAGCCCCTAACGCCACCAGCAGATGAGTGCGCACTCCAGCCTCTTTCGCGTGATACTCACGCTCGAAGCCAATCAGCGCCCCCAAGACCGTGGCCACCAACAAACGTATGACCATTTCCATCATCATGGCAATTGCGGAGGGAATTCGGGTGAATAACGATAATAGTTGAAGTTCAATCGGCGGGTTCGCGGACTCAACACCAATGTATCTTCATTATGACCTGTGGTGTTGTCCATCATTAGATTCACGTATGAATAGTTGCGTGATGCCACCAACCCGTAGGCAGACTCATCGTTAGAGACAAAGTTGGTATATTCCAAATTGTTTTGCACTATACTGCTACTTGGTGTCGCTACTTCCCTGTATGTCAAGTAGTTCTTATCTCCACCCCATACTGTCAGGCGCATACAGTGATACGGTTTGCCGTCAACAGAATCAATGTAACGAGTAACGTTGGGATTGGTTTCAATGCCCTGAATGATTGTCGAGAAAAATGATGACGGTGTGAAACCTGAATAGGTAACCTCAGAGCCGGAAGTGGCCCGAATGTAGTCACCATTGATCTTACGGGTAATTTGTTTATGCTCCACCGCACCCGTCGCATTATCCACTTCTATATAGTAAAATGTTAGGAAAACATCATACATGGCTGCATTCTCTGCAGAATAGAAACGCATAGGATAGGGATTGGTCAAGTTCATATTCCATGAAAGCATCGGGCGACTGATGGAAAAACCGTGCACCATCATCGTTTCCGCATAGACCTCCTCACCCGTGCTATTCCGGTGGATCACCAAACGATACTTACACTCGTCATCCAATTTCCATTTTGAATAATAGAGCAGCTGTTTTGGATTATGGAAGTAGCCGTCGTCCTTCGGGACAACCGTCGTAGTGTCAAGAACTTCACTACGAGTAAGTTGTCCGTTCCTGTATTCTTCAAACCGCACTTCAATGGAGTCGATAGGATAATAAAGATTATCCCACTCTCCTGCTGCCTGATAGGCGTTCCCCTCTGTTAAATAGCCATGATAAATCTTGAAATAATGAACATCATCACGAACATTCAAGATGCCGTATGAAATAGTAATATCTTTATAATCAGCAGTTAAGTCCAACGGTTTGCATTGATGGAAAAAAATCAGGGCAATCGCACCCAACAAACTGGAAATCAATAACTTCTTCATAATTATTCGTTATATTCCGGGATTTCGCGCAACCATGTGGTACCCATAGTCTGACCATATTTGTTCACGCGGGTATTCTTATAAAATTTTTCGTTAATATAATAAACCAACCTTGTGGAAATCAGATGGTTATAATATTTGTGCGTTTCTATGACACTCGATCCGTCTGTACGCATGTATTCATAGTATGCCAGCCGGGTAGGCACCATCGAATACTCATACCTGATGTTGAGGGACAGGTTTTTGTAGAGTCGAATATTGACGTCGGCAATCACAGACCAGTCGTTTCTCTTATAGGTTCCAGACCGCACGTTCGTGGTTCGGGTAAAGCCGTTATAGACTTCATGAGCGCGTACCAAACGCCCCCAAGCAAATCCCAAAGCGAAAGTACAGCCGGAATACATCTCCTCATAGCGCACCATCAAGGGAATCTGCACATAATCCAGGGATATGTTGCACTTGGTTGTCGGATCAAACGGCACGCTTCGATCCACATCCATAAACATGGCAGGAGAATAATATATCGTATCAAAATAGCCTGCCGCACAACTTTTTTTGGAGCCTTTCATAGAATATAGCAGTTCGAAGGAGACCTGCCAAGTCTGCTTTCTGTTCAAAGGGATAGTCAGCCCAAGTCCGCCGTTGAAGCCGACTTTGTAGAAGCCGTGCACATCGTCGCCCTCAATCTGAGAGAAGTTTGTTCCCGCGATGACCGAACCGATAAACCGCTGAGCATCAACTTTCTGTGTCGAAATCAAACAACACAGAAGCCCCAAAAATACATATATGATATGTCTTTTCATACTCTTTAGAATTAGAGCCGCGAAAATACAAAAATAATTCAGAATTTTCCAGAATTTATACCACAACTTTTTCGAGGTTTGCCCATGAACGACATCACCTCTCGAACCACCGTAACAATTTCATCTTCCATTCTCCAGCCTTACCGCTATATGGGTGTTCCCGCAGGGGGAGGTTAAAGCGGGTACTGCCTTTGAGGACGGTTTGCGGGTGCGTGAACTCGCGGAACCCCCACTCGCCGTGGTAGGCTCCCATGCCGGAATGGCCCGTGCCATTGAACGGTACACCCTTGACCATCAGGTGAATGCACACTTCGTTGATGCAGCCGCCACCGTACTGCTGGGTTTGCATGGTACGGTTCGCCCACTTCATATCCTTGGTAAACAGATACATCGCCAACGGATGCTCGCGCTCGGCTATGGTTTCCATCATCGCATCGACCTCCGCGTCGGGGAAAGGCACCACAGGTAACAGCGGACAGAACAGCTCGTGCATCACAATGTGCTCATCTTTGTTAACGGGATAGATAATCGTTGGCGCATATTTGCAGCTTTCACGGTCGCCGACACCGCCATATACAATGCGGTCGCGGTACTCGTCCGCCAACTTCGCGCACTTGTCGTAGGCAGCTTCCGTGATGAGTTTGGGGTACTCTTCGTTTGCAATCGGATTCTCGCCGATCTGCGTTGTGAAGGCCTTTTTCAATTCTTCCAAGAAGGGTTCCGCCACCTCCTTCGCCACCGCTATCTGGTTGATATTGATGCATATCTGTCCGGCGTTGAGCAGCTTGAAGAAGGCAATCTTGCGGGCCGCGTCCTTCAGGTCGGCATCCTTGCGCACCACGCACCAGTTGCCGGTCTCGCCGCCCAACTCCAACGCTACGGGCGTGAGGTTCTTTGCCGCCTCCGCCATCACATGCTTGCCCACGGAGGGCGAACCTGTATAGAAAATCTTGTCGAAACGTTGCGCAAGGCATAGATCTGCCGCATCGTGACCGCCGTCGATGAGGGTGACGTACTCAGGCGGGAAAACATCCGCGAAGAAGTGTTTGAGAACCTCGGTGCAAGCCGCGGACTTGCTGCTCGACTTGATGACTACGGTGTTGCCGCCGCTCATCGCCGCCGCCACCACCCCGATAGTAAGCAGAATCGGGAAGTTGAACGGGCTGATAACCAACGTCACGCCGTATGGCATTTTATAGACTTTCGTGATGATGCTCGGGAAGCACATCAGCCCACTGAAGTGAGTTTCGGGTCGCGCCCATCGCCGCAATCCCCGAATCATCTCGTTGATTTCCACGACAATGGGGCCCACATCGCAGAGAAAAGCCTCTGCACGGCTCCGACCAAGGTCTGCGGTCAGCGCATCTTCAAACTCGGTGGCGTGCGCGATGACCGCCGCCTTCAGCTTCTTGAGCTGCTCTATTCTCCATTTCACTGGCAACGTCGCACCCGTGCGAAAAAAGTTGCGTTGGGTGGCGACGATTTGTCCTATTTCTTTTTCAGTATATGACATAACAATCTACAATCTTCTAATCTCTGCATCAATGATATAAATGTCGCCATCTGTGTCTTTTAAGACATTTCTGGGCAACAAATCCCAAACTTCATATTCCGAGTTCTTATAACGACCATTTGAATTCACTTTACTGAATCCAAGAGCGGCCATATAAGTCTCTATTTCGACAATTGTCGCAGGAACAGCGTCTTTTACCAACATTTGCGTAAATACAGGCATAATTGTTCTTCCTTCTATGCCAGTAAAAGCATAAAATGTATATGCTGTATCATAAAAAAGTGTGTTATACCCAATAATCCTGTCAAAAAGGGCTAGAATTCCACCTGAATTCAACAAATTATTGACTTTGTATATTGTGTTGTTTGAAATGTAAAGATCGTTCTCATTACCACTCGGTCCAGGGACACCCAACGACATAAGATCACAAAAAGGAGTCCGCAGATCATTGCTTTTTGCATAAATTTGAGCGATTCATTTTTAAATTATTTGAAATAATAACAA
>CAMJXE010000076.1 GCA_946409645.1 uncultured Bacteroidales bacterium | reverse complement strand
ATGGCAAGTCTCGCCCGTCCACAGCGTAATGTCGTTCAACGAAATCCTGTCAAGCTCCGTCCCGCCGTAAATCACACCGCCCATGGTGCCATTGCCAATCACGAGGGCTTCCTCGAAAAAAGCAGCCGGCCGGTCGTAGCGAAGCGTCTGCGCCACAGTATCAAAAACCGGAAACAGCAAAAGCATCAGCCACATCGCGATAGAGCATCTACACATAAGGTCGTAAGCACTTTATTAAAACGTGGTATATAAACACGAGATATCCCCTTCGCCACGATAGGCCAAGAGCAACAGCACCAAAACGAATATCACCGTGATTACCAATACCCTAACGACTCTCTTTTTCCAAAACATAGTCTCTGATTTTTTGATAGATCAAATAGCCTCCGTAACTGGTGTGATGCTGCCAATCCGCGAAAACACCCGGCACTGTGGAGAGGTCTGTACAGTCGATGTATTCCGCGCCCTCTTCTTCCAAAACCTGAAGCATCTTTTTTGAAACCTCCTGAATCTTAGGCAATTCCGAAGGATGCACATTCTGATACGCAATGGAATTGTAGGGTCCGGCCACAAACGTGACATCCACGCCGCGCTCTTTACAAAGCCGTATCATCGTGCGCAGCTCGTCATTGCGGTACGGTTCCTCAGGGTGGGGCCACAGTGTGTAGGAATGAACATCGAAACTGCCGCCGACATTCAGCAGGTAATTGTACTGGTCAGCCTCGGGGCGAGCGCAACTTTGAGGGAGTTCGCGCACCCTGCTTGAATCCAGCCAAGTCAAACTCTCGTGAAATTTAGCACTATCCACTCGAAAAACGAGGTCTTGATAGTATTTTCGACGAAGTTTATCCGAATAGTAGCCCAAAGCATCCCCTACCCTATTCAAAATGGAAAGATGGCCCATATTAACCTCCCCTATTTTTTCAACATCTTGATTTTCAGGTTTATTAGCATGAGAATAGACCGTATAGGAAACATACCGATGGAAATAATCGGCATTGCTGGAGGCCAACTTGCCACAACCATAGGAGGGGTTAAGGAAGAAAATCATTTTCAGGTTCTGGACATGTTTATTGCTCTGAATCAGAGGGAAATAGGTACACGGGGTACGACCAGCTCCGGCAATCACGGAAAAGGCAGCATGAATGCTGGTATCAGCATTCAGGAAATCGAAATAGTTGCCCTTCGGACGAGGATTGGACTCAGACGTACCCAAAACCAGATAGCCGTCATTACGCTTTATGCTCTCCAAAAGCAAATCGGTGTAGAGCGGATTGTTATCCCTAAGTTCCTGATGCCGAATAGTATAAAGTTGTCCTGTCGTCTTTGGTGCCTGAAATTCCGGAATGCACACCGCCACCAACAGCCAAAAGGCAAGGGCTGTTAGCACAATCACTCCGATCCGGGCAAGATTCTTCAAACGGTATAACTCTTTCATCAGAACAGCAACTTAAACATTATCACCAGTTTATCAACAGGGTAATTGAAAAAGGCCCAACCGATCGTCACGAAAAGGAAAGTGCCGCCAATGCCGGCCACCTTTCGCAGAGCAGTCGGTTCCTCAACAGGTTTCCAGTACGTAAGCAACTTATATACAGAGAGTCCGATTCCGTGCCAAACGCCCCACATCACGAAATTGAGCGTACTTCCATGCCACAATCCGCACACGAAAAACGTAATCATATAGGCGGTTATGGAGACCACCATCCGATATTTGGCGATGGGGAGCCGGTTGAGGAGCGAAATGACAGGCTTGAAGACGTAAATGAGGAGAAACGTGGAGAAAGTGATGTGCCAACGTTTCCAAAACTCCGAAATATTGGTCGAAAGATAGGGATTGTTGAAGTTTTCGGGTGTGCGGACACCCATCATGTAGGCCATGCCGATGGCCATGTCGCAATAGCCGGAGAAGTCGATGTAGATGTAGATCGAGTAGAGCACGGCTGCGGAGACGACAGCGCCCCAGAGACCAAGTTGCGGCAAAAACATCTCATAATCAACGGCGTATGGTTTTATCAAAGGCACAATCAGCAGCGTTTTGACCGCTCCGAGGAAGATGCGCCCGACGCCCGCAAAGAACATCCGCCGGTTGAAGCGTCTGTGGGTAGTGTTCAGCCAGTAGTGGAAATTGTTGAGGGTGTCGATGGGCCCGGCCATGAAGGTCGGAAAGAAGAAAAGGTAGTTGAGGTAGGTCAGGAAATCGCGAGTGCGGAGTGTCCCCTTGTAACTCTCCACCAGCCAATGGATGATACGGAAAAGGATGTAGGAGAGCCCGAGTTTCTCGACGGAGAGGAAATGTTTGCCCATGGTGTCGGTCCACCAGCCACCGAGCCACGACTGCACAAGTGGATAATTGCGCACAGCGAAAAGAAGGATCAGCAGGGAGAGTGCCAATCCAAGCATCCATCCCGACTTCCGTTTCCGGAGCAAGAGTCCCACTCCGTAGGCCAAAAGTGACAGCAGCGAGAGCAGAAACAGCGACTTCCAAGAGACAATCTGCGTCAGTATCAGGATGTTGCCTCCGACAAGCAGGATATTGTTCAGCCAACTCTTTTTAAAACACCACTTTGCCGCCACATACAGGGTGACGAACAGCAGGATGGAGAAGAAGAGAGCGTAGTTGGAGAATAACATACCGAGCAGTTAAAAACCACGCGGCAAAAATACGAAAATTACGGTGTTTTATCTTTGTTTAAATGGCGACCAAACACAACGGACTTTGTTGTTCTCATCAACCACTTCGTCGGATACTCGTCCATTTCTGAAACTCAGATTGTAGTATCTGCCATTATAGGGATTTTGGTCATACGCCCAATAATATTCTCTGCTGAAATTGTCAAACATATCTTTGTACTCATACAACACCTGCAATTCACCTATGGTTGGCAACCTCCACCCCTCCCCTTTGCACTCACAAGTCCTTTTTGCCACAATCCAATCCATTCGATTATTCTCATCTATCCCTTTTACATATAATTCATAGCCCGGGATTTTGACAGTGTTGCCTGGAGGATCAACCTCATTTCCATTGCTACTTTGTGCAAAGGACACCAACACCGTAGCAAACAACGCAATGCTTAACAAGCTTTTTTTCATATTTATTAATTGATGCTCTATCGCGGCATTAACACGCACTCTCTAAGCCTTCAAGAGTGGAATACTAAAAACAGGAACGTCGGCTCTACTTCTTTTCCATTCGTAATTCATTCGAGAAAATCCAATGCGGAAAGTCATCGTTCCTACTCGATTATTGGGTGCGATTTTTCGACAACATTATCGGAAAAGTGCTCAGAACTCATACCCGAAACGGATGACCCATTGGTTGATTTCTCCATAATAGGATTCATTCTCGTATTGCCATCCCATACTGAAGTTCCAAGCGTTTTTGCCTGCATTCCAACTCCATCCCAAAGCCAGACAGGTAAAGAACGAAGCAGAGGTATTACAATTTATACCAATGTTGATTACATGAAATCCCACTCTACCGTCTATAAACGGACCACCGCCGCCCGATTTCAGAGGATAATAGCCTCTCAGATTCAGGAACAACGGAATACTTATTTGGAATCCATAGTCCCAATGATACCTACTCCAATTATAACCAATGTTAAAGTCGTTTTGTTTGGTTCTGAAGCCGAAACTTGCACCGCCACCTACATATAGGTAAGGCAGTACATATCCGCCATGGACAGTAGAGAACATAGCTCCATAATCTATCGAACCCAAATAGTGGAAGGCAATATCCGCAAATCCACGATATCCAGTATATAGATTTGAACTGGTGGGAGTGGCGGAAGTGGTGATCCTTGCTGTTTTATTCATTGACGGTTCTATTTTGGGTTTAGGAACCAATTCGTCAATAGAATAATTAAGTACGTTGCCATCTTTGGTTCGAATTGTCACCGACTGGTTTGGTTTGCGTTCTGCTACACATCCTTTGACAATACTACCATTTTTCAAGAAGATGGATTGGTCAAAACTTTTGCAATCACAAGTAATGTTCAGGACCTCACCCATATCATACACCAACACATTGCCATCTCTGGTTTTGATGCTGACCTTATTATTCTCATTGTCATCGGTAACTGTTCCCTTTATTACACTACCATTACGAAGGTGTACCGTTTCTTGAGCTATCACCAACTCCGCAGCCATAATTATGCAAATAAATATTATTAATCTTTTCATATCTTTTGTTTATTTTATGATTCTCTATAGAATAATGCTAAAAATCGAATCCGATTCCTGCCCGGAAGAAATGCTCAGCATTCGTGTAATAATTCGAAGAAACAGAAGATCCAGAGAAAGTTGTTTTGGGGTCACACGCTTTCCAACCAAGATAGAAATTAAATCCACCTCTGTTCCGGAACTGCAGCCGATACCCCACTGTCAAACTGGTGTGAATATACAAGACATCATAGAATCCTCCGTAATAGACATCATCCACACTAAAAACATCAAATCCAGTTCTAAAATCGAAAAATGGTCCTCCGTGTTGGAACGGGACATCCACCCTCGCATTCAAATATAAAGGAATACGTATTGACCGACGCTCAAAATATTTTCCTCCATAGGAATCATTAGAGTACAAATAATCTTCTGATCTTTCTATGATTAAACCAAGACCTCCCCCTATAAACAAATAGGGTGTTCCTTGGTAACCATGAATAGTGGCTATCTCAAATCCTTGAGTTGAGAAATTGCCATGAAAGTAAAAATCAATGAATCCCCTATAACCTGTGTAAGAGGACATTGTTACAGAGTGATTATTATCCGGATAGCTCATTGCCGTGATAGTATTTGCATGAGCATTTTTTGCCATATCGGCAACGTCGCTCATGTTATATTTAAATAAGCTACCGTCTTTTGTCTCAATACTAATCGTTCCATCAGGAGACCATTCCGACACACAACCTTTGATAGCACTACCGTTTTTCAAATACACTGTTTGGGAATAATCTTTGCACTCTTTTGTTATGGAAGCGACCTCTTCATAATTGAAAACGAAAATACTGCCATCTGCACAATGTACACTAAGCTTCTGATTCTCTGAATCATCCAGAACATTTCCTCTCACCAGACTGCCATTTTTCAGGCGCACAGTCTCGGGGATTTGCTGAGCGAATGCCGAGACACTCAACGCAACAGCAAACAGTATAGAAATCAATAATCTGCTCATGATTCTTGTTTTATTGGTGAGAACTAATTGGAGTATTATCGCCATCCATCTGTTCCTCATCCGATATACCAGGGGTGAGTATTTCGTTCATATCTGACTTAGTGTAAACCCAAGACAAACCAACCGTGAATCTAATTTCTCCATTATTCCAAGTATATGATGTGGCCCCAGGAGAAAAATAACCGGTCTGCTTCCATATACAATTAGCCATGACATCATCGAAATCCAAAGCCCCGTCTTGATCTACAAATTTAACACGATATTCTTTCCCTTTTTCCAAAGTAGTGCTCACACCATACCATGTGACAGGAAGATCTGATTCAGCGACATCTTCTTTCACTGCACTCGTGTAATAAGTGGTTGAGTTCGACGCATCTTGAATCATGAAATAGATATCAGGATTCCCACCACCGAAAAGCCCGGTATCCCAAGAGCCGTTGTTTCCATCTAACATAGGGATTTTTTCCAATCGCAACCATGTGATTGTGTATGCTGTAGCTGTTGGGTTATTATTGCCGCCGCCACTGTTGCCACCGCCGCCATTATAATAAACATTGAACGATTTGATTGATGAATCCATGCCGTAACGATTTATCGCCACAAGTTTGACTGTGTACATTCCTACTTGATAACAACGAAAAGAAGGCGCATAGGAACTACTATTTACCGTACTACCATCTGGACAAGTCATCGTCCATTCATACGATTCAGCATTTAAAGAATAATTTGTTAATTCACATGTTGCATAGTTTGTACCACTTTTAATATTATACGAAAAATCTGCTATAGGCAATGTTTTTTGACATGCTGAAAACAGAAATAACAATACTGTTACTGTCGCTAATGAAGTGATACTTCTTTTTACCGTGTTCTTTCTCATAATTTTACTCATCTGCACTATCGCGGCATTATTCACGCACCCTCTGAGCCCCCGAGAGTGTATTTAAAAAAAGAAACGCAGGCTCGACTTTTTTGCCTTTTGAGGTTTTCCACGACCTTGCACAACAAAAAGTAAAGCCCACGTGAACACGTGAGCTATACAACTTTACTACTTGCTGTGCTTTTGTTTGTGGAAATTTCAAAAGACAAGGAAAGTTATACGCTCCTATTAAGAGGTTTAACAAACAAAGAACGACCGTCCATTTAGACGCTACAAATATAATAAATTCTGAATTATACTGCACGAAAAAAAAGTATATTCAAAAAAAAAATTGAAAAATCGTTGTGAGTAGCGGTTAAACACAAATAATATTACGATATTTTTATATATATACTACTTATACATATACAAAATTAAAATTATCAAAAAAAGATGACATACAAAATTACAACTTCCTCTCCACCTTGCCCCTCTCCAAACGGAGAGGTAAGACACCGCACAGGGAATTCGTTGTCTTACAATGCTGTACGTTATCCTCTCCCTTTTCAGGAGGAAGCCAAGTAAGGAGGAAAACCATCACCCTCCGAAATCGTCGTAATGCACCATCTCTTTCGGAACACCCAGACTGTCCAGCATTTGCAGCATGGCCTGCAGCATCATAGGTGGACCGCAGATGTAGTATTCGATGTCCTCGGGTGCAGAATGCGATTTGAGGTATTCCTCGTATATCACGTTGTGGATGAAGCCTGTGGGGCCGGTCCAGTTGTCCTCGGGCAGCGCGTCGGAAAGGGCGATGTGGAACGAGAAGTTGTCGTGGTCGGCGGCAAGTTGCTCGAACTCGTCCATGTAGAAAAGCTCCTTGCGCGAGCGGCCACCATACCAGAAGGAGGTCTTCCGGTGCGTATGCTTCTCCTTGAACTGGTCGAAGATGTGCGAGCGCATGGGAGCCATGCCCGCGCCGCCGCCGATGAACATCATCTCGCGGTCGGTCTCCTCCACAAAGAAATCGCCGTATGGTCCCGACACCAAGACCTTATCACCCGGCTTCAGACTGTAGATATAAGACGAAGCCACACCCGGGTTCACCTTCTCCCAACGACCTTTCTTCCTGTTGAACGGCGGGGTGGCGATGCGCACGTTGAGTTTCACGATGCCGTTCTCCGCCGGATAGTTGGCCATGGAATAGGCCCGCACCGTATCCGCCGTGTTCTTCATCTTCAACTCGAAAAGACCCGTCTTCTGCCAGTCGGCGCGATAAGGCTCCTCGATGTCCATGTCTGCGAAACAAACGGTACAAGCAGGGATGTCTATCTGGATGTAACCTCCCGAACGGAAGTCCATCACCTCGCCTTCAGGCAGTTGCAGCACCAACTCCTTGATAAACGTGGCGACGTTTCGGTTGGAGACCACCGTGCATTCCCACTTCTTGATGCCGAAGAAGCTCTCGGGAATCTCGATTTGCATGTCCTCACGCACCTTCACTTGGCAGAAAAGTCGCATGTGGTCGGCGGCTTCCTTGCGGGAGATGTGAGCCAGTTCGGTTGGCAGGATCTCGCCGCCTCCGGAGAGCACCTTGCCCCTACAGGTGCCGCATGACCCGCCCCCGCCGCACGCCGACGGCACGAAGACCTTCTCATCGGCCAAAGCCTGCAGTAGCGTACACCCGCGCTCGTGTTCGATCTCCTTCTTTCCGTTGATGCCAATCTTCACCTTCCCCTCGGGGATCATCTTCTTCCGCGCAAACAAGAGCACACCCACAAGTAACCAGATGATTATTAGGAAGATTACAATTGCCGCTATGATGGTTAAGAGGTTCATTGTTTACGTTTTAAGTTTCAAAGTTAAAAATCATCGCTTCATCGTCTCATCGTCTCATCGTCTCACCTCACATCCCTAAAAAACACATAAATCCCATTCCTAACAAACCTGTGATAATGTACGCAATCCCATTTCCTTGCAGTTTGGGCGGGATTTTCGCGTATTTGAGGCGCTCGCGGATGGCAGCGAAGGCGGTGATGGCCAACAACCAGCCGATGCCGGAACCGACCGCGTAGGCCAGACTGTGCACCACGGTCGGGAAATTCCGCTCCTGCATGAAAAGCGAGCCGCCGAGGATGGCGCAGTTCACGGCAATCAAGGGCAGGAAGATGCCCAACGCCATGTTCAATGCGGGCAGATAACGCTCGAAAACCATCTCCAACAGCTGCACGATGCCCGCGATCACCGCGATGAAGATGATCAGCGAGAGGAACGACAAATCCGTGGCGGCGAAACGGTCGCTCAGCCACGTCAAAGCGCCCTCCCGGAGCAGATATTTGTCTATCAGGTAGTTGACCGGGACAGTGACCGTCAGCACGAAGCAGACGGCCAGACCCAACCCGAAGGCGGTCTTCACATTTTTCGACACGGCCAGATAGGAGCACATACCCAAGAAGTAGGCGAAAACCATGTTGTCTATGAAAACGGAGCGGATGAAGATTTCGAACATTAGGGTTTAAGGGTTAAGGTTATTGTTTGTTGATGCCCACACTGCGCTTCGCTTGTGTGGATGGCCTCTTTCTCTCATACTTTTTGAAGCTGCAAAGGTACATTTTTTTTAGACGTTCGCATATAATCTGAAACAACAATCGCATTTCACCTGTGCGCTATCGGATTTTTTTGTACTTTTGCGCCTGTAAAAACGGATAAAAACCAAACTTTATTGAATATTAGAAGAGAGAAATAGACATTTATAATTTTTTGATATAAAGCGTTTTTGCTTTTCAAGTGGACCGAAATCTCGACAATTTCAACCTCACTACTCAAGAAAGCAGAGATGCTCACGGTGTATCCGTGGGCTTTCTTGTTTGTAGTGTAGGTAGTCGAGAACCTCGGTCCAGACAGAAGTTCACGGATTCTTTTTGTGACAGCTCGAAAGGCGAAGCGCTCCAAACGCCAAGCCTATGAGCACCAAGTTTTTCAACAATATCGAGACGAGGCTGATGGACAAATTCCACGGCATCGCCTCCGCCATGGCCAACTTCGACATCTTCCATGCCGTGGTTGGCTATTTTCGTTCCAGCGGCTACTTCAAACTGCGCAAGGAGCTGGAGAAGGTCAGCGAAATCCGCATCCTCGTCGGCATCAACATCGACAACCTCTTCCGGCAGTCGCAGGCCGCCGGCAAACTGTTTTTCGGCGACAGGGAGGCGAGTCTCGAACAATATTGCGAGGATTTCCTCCGCGATGTCTATCAGTCGGAATACGCTTCCGAGGTGGATGAGGGCATCCGCCAGTTCTGCGCCGACATCGCCGAAGGACGTTTGCAGTTGCGCATCCATAAAATAGTTTGACAACGGTTTTGGAATCTAAAATTTAGTATTTTTGCAAAAAAAATAGTATGAGAATAATTTTAATTATTATTGTGTTTATTAGTTTTTCAATTTGTGCATGTGGTCAATCTTTTTTGTACTCAGAAGACACAGAGGACTACCATGCGTCATTGTCTCGACTGGGTAGTAATAAACTTGTGAAACACATAATTTCTATTGATTTTCAAGGGAAGATGGGGAAATATCGCTCTACTGACAGAGGATTACGGGGCTTTTATAATGTCATTCCCGATACCATATGGCATAGAAAAAAGAAAAATCCACAAGAGGGCAAGGATTTTACTTTAAATAATATATATAAAAAGATTGCTTGGAATGAAACCGATCCGAACGCCATAAATGGACATTTCTTCCTCATAGAGAAGATTGAAAACATCCCCTCGCGAGGCCTATCAAAAATATGTGATTATTATTTGAAAGATATAAATACTGGTGATCAGTTAATTTGGCGTGTGCCAGAATTTTATAACAATTACGAAGACGGCTCTAAACCATATTCTATTTACTTTCCAGAAGTGAGTAAATTGTTTAAGAGCGAATTGATTGGACAATATTATTATATTCCATATTACAAGGAAAATGGCTACGGTCTTAAATATCGAAAAGTCAAATGTGTTGATTGTGATTACTTTTATGAGAAAAGCTTTTCATATTCATATCTTTCATTATTGTTGGAACTTGAAGACGATGAACATCTTATTAGATACAATACTTCCAGCGACCAATATTATTTTTTGTTAAAAAAAGATGATGAGGAAGATGTCACGGGTACTTATTTTGGGAAGTTGATAACAGTGGAAGAATACAACAAAAAAAGAGAGAGCATTATTAAAGAAAAGAGAGAAAAAGTTAATTATAGTATCGAATTAGAAAACGTTGAGAAATTTAGGAAGACCACAAAAGTTACCGATGATTTATTCTCTGATGACATTGTCAATGTTACATGGAGATTCAAAAATAATACTAATTATTTTGGTTTTATTATTGAAAATAAAACTTCCAATACAATAAAAATACTTTGGGAAAATGGCTCTTTTGTTAATCCTAATAAGATCGCGTGTGGAGTTGTACATAAGGATATTGTTGACGGGAACAAGAACACACGAAACCCAACATTAATACCACCTAGCACTAAAGTGATAGATGTTGTCCTTCCAGTTGAAGAATATTACACTATTCTTGATGGCGACAGAGTTAGCATTATACTACCAATAGAAATAAACAATAAGATAGTAAACTATACATTTACTTTTAAATACAAATTAAAAAGTGTATATCCGCAGCTACAACTTTTTAACCCAGATGATTTTGATTCCGAAAAAGAGGCTGAAGAGTTCTTCCAAAATGCTATAAAATAACAGAAAATTAAGATTTCACTATCCAAGCATTGTCCGAAGAGTCAGTGGTCGATCGCAGTCATTAACAATTACCGACTCTTCGGTAAAAGAAAATAGATTCGTTAAAAGCGAGTATTCTAATTAAAAACGACTAATGTCGTTAAAATAATGACAATTGATTTTCGTCTATTCTCGGAGGATAAAATGTGCCGATGATAATGAACGGATTTGGGGCGACATTATGGAATTTCTTTGTGGTACCAAGAAAAAAATAAAGATCTCGTTTGTTAACCATATAGTCAAAATATTTCTCCTTCACTTTTTGACAAGCAACAAACTCGTTTCCGTTGGATTTTTCAAGACAATTCCAATAAAGCATCCCCAATTCCCAATCTTCGATCATCAATTTTCTTTCCTTGCAATCTTCTGTTGTAAATACATATGAGAATTTATATGGTAATTTCTTTACTACTTTAAACAATTTTCTTGTTTCTTCCTGTTCTTCAAATAGGTTTCCTTGAGTCTGACGAGCATAAATCTTGTTAAGAGTTTGCTGATTCCATTCGCGTTCTTCTTCTTCCCATATAAAATCGATAACCTGTTTAGGCTTCAATACGGCAAGAGATGTGCCAACAGTAGGATCTTTAGCTTCGGAGATTAGACTGTCTAGGTCATACTTAACATTACGAAGTGCTATTTCCCTACGTTGACTCCAATCATTAGCTGTGCCAATTTTATCACCCAATTGCAAATCCACATTAATGGATATGGGACGAAAACTCTCCTTTCGAAAATCCTTTTTATTACGGACAGCATCTATTTCTATCCATTGCCATTTTTCATACTGATTATCCGACTTTAACTTTCTATAAGGAATCGGATACAAACGTATCCATGATCCATCTTCACAAAAGCCAGCAGTACAGACTAATTCATCATATTCACCCGAAAGAGTTGGGTACGTCTTAACAACGATGAGTACTTTGATTTTGGACATTATTATAATTGGGCAAGAGTATAACTGGGGTTAGGGAGTTGCATTAGAGCTTTTGCAACACGTGAACGATGGCATTGTTTTGGGTCTTTCTCAAAACAAGTTAGAGCAATCCGTTTGTCAGTCTCTATAAGACTTCGTACATAAAATAGAGCCTCTATATTTTCTTTCAACGTAGTTCTTTCGTATTCATCAAAGAGAATATCATAATCGCGTTGAGAGCGTAAGTCACGCCGTTTGTCGGACTCTATCCCTAATTGCGGCACATGAACATATTTTATTCCAACACCGGAACAGGCCATGTCTAATTGAGATTTAGAAAAGCCATACTTTTGGCTAAAAGCATTTTTCCGCACATCACATAATAGATGCACATCATTAACAATAAGACGATTAATGTAAGTTTCTAAAGAAATACCTTCGTATCCAATAGTGAATAACGCAGGTTCAAGATAATGACGCTTTTGTTTTTCTATTAGAGACAATTCATCTTTGGACATTATCCTATTGGCAATTTTACTTTTGATAGCATAATATGGGTATTTACGATAAGTATATTTCACAACTTCTTGTTCTGTCATGTTTTCAAATTGTTCTTTAACTTGTGCCATTCCAGCCTGATCGAACATGTTTAGTTCTGCCAAGAAATCTTCCTCAGTTGTTAATTCTATAGTTTTAGTGTCTGGGAAATTAACATAACCATATTTATGCATTGTGGATAAGTCCTGATTCGCTTGGAAAGAAAAACATCCATATTGATAAGGAACAAAATCAAAAGACTTTTCAGTTTGGGTACGCGTAAAAAGGAATAGTAACTTTTGAAAATGGATGGCGTGCAAACTACCTCCAAACATCTGTAACAGAGACAATAATATTTTTCTTCTATAATAAATCATCGTTGCAAAGATACAAAATAATCAACATCGAATTATACTTGTGGGGAATTTTTTTATGTACAATTGTTAATATGTTGAATGCTGCTCCAGTACGGCAATCGTCTGTTGGAGAACACCTGCCAACGATGGGACAAAGTGAAATCCGACCCCAAGCTGGAGCTTTTCATCAACATGCTGCAAGGGGAACTGTTCGACAAGGAGAAGAATCCGGGCGGCAAATTAGTGGTGTTCAGCGAAAGCGTGGATACCGTCAACTATCTGGAAAAAGAGTTGAAAGAGCGTTTGCATCGTCAAGACATTCTGGCCGTGTGCGCCAAAAACCGCAAGCGACTTCAGAAAACGATCCAGGCCAACTTCGATGCCAAGTACAAGGAGGAGTGGCGTAACGACTACAACATCATGATCACCTCCGATGTGCTGGCCGAAGGCGTGAACCTGCACAGGGCGAATGTCATTGTCAATTACGACAGCCCGTGGAATGCCACGCGGTTGATGCAGCGCATCGGACGTGTGAACCGTATCGGCTCCACCGCCACCGCCATCCACAACTACATGTTTTACCCCTCGGATCC
>CAMJXE010000075.1 GCA_946409645.1 uncultured Bacteroidales bacterium | reverse complement strand
CCCCACACGCAGAATGACTTGGCCAACCCACAGGACGCGCTCGCGCAGGTGCAGGACATGATGTCGTTCGCCTCGCAGGGCGAGGGCGGCGGTGATTCCCCGCTCGATTTCATCAACGCGGTGCTGAAGACCCCGGAGATGCCGGAGACCTCGGCCTATACGCCCACAAGCATCAAGGAGCTGAAGGCCGCCGACCCGCTGGAGGGGTTGACGCTGATGCAGCCGCCCACGGCCAACAACAACGGCACGGCCAACCTGAGCTACCCGATTGAGATTCCCGCCGGGCGGCAGGGAATGCAGCCCAGCCTCGCGCTGACCTACAGCAGCGGCGGCGGCAACGGCTGGCTCGGCGTGGGCTGGGACATCCCTATCCCCTCCATCACCGTGGAAACGCGGTGGGGCGTGCCGAGATATGACCAGAGCAAGGAGAGCGAGACCTATCTTTTGAACGGCGAACAACTGGCGACAAAGGATAGCGAAGGAAACTACGAACCTCTTCCGCATAGAGCTGCATGGAAGCAACGGTATGGGGATGGCAAACAGTTTTATCCCCGTGTGGAAGGATCATTCCAACAAATAATTCGACATGGTTTCAAACCTTCAAATTATTGGTGGGAAATCCGAGACAAACAGGGCGTAACTTATTATTATGGCAAGAAACTTGATCAAGACACCATAGATTTGGATGCAGTTTTGAGAGATAACAAAGGAAATGTCGCTCAATGGATGCTCACGGAGGTCAGGGACTTGAAAGGGAACTATGTGCGTTATGAATATCAAACCATAAGGCAAGGAAACAGCAGCAACTCTCCGAGAAACATCTATCCCAAAGAAATATCTTACACCCTACATGACAGTCTTGATGCGACAAGCGCACATTACGCACTCAGCTTTGTGCTGAAACCTAACAATGAAAGCCCTACCACAAGCGGACGATTCGGATTTCTACAGACCTTTGACCAGTTGCTTGAGGCCATTGTGGTCAAACTGCAATGGGATGAATGGATGTACCAGCGGATAAAAGCCTACACTTTTTGCTACGAGACAGGAATGTATGGAAAAAAAGTGCTGGCTAATATTGGCCAGATTGCATACGACTCAACCTTCAAAGAGGGGCAAACAGACAGTGCTTTTTGCAGTTCACCTGCCAACTTGGTTACCCATACTTTCGAATATTACGATGAAACGGATATCGGTGAGGTGTTTGGCGACAATATTACCATAACCACCGGCAATGACCAGGATGCCGCCAAGAGAATCATACCGATGAAGATAGCCGCTTCGTCCCTTGGCGGGGTATTCTCCGACGGTTGGAATGTGGGAGGCGCATTGACGGTTGGATTTGGATTCAATTCCGTGATAAAATCGCTTACTGCAGGTGGAGACTATATGCACAGCAGGAGCGAATCTGAAGGTGTCCTGGCTCTGATAGACATTGATGGGGACGGACTCCCCGACAAGGTGTTCAGAAGCAAGGACAATGACTGCCTGTATTACAGAAGCCAGTATATCGGGCAGGACGGTTACCCCAATTTTTCCGGCGAACGAACTCCGATTGCAGGAATAGACGGTTTTATGAACGAGCGCAGCCGGACCAACGACTGGGGGCTTGAGGCTCATCTCAGTTTTTGCGGTGCGGGATTGTCAGCTGCTTACAACAACAGCACGTCAAGAGCTTCAGGGACAGCCTATTTTTCCGATGTTGACGGGGATGGCCTTCCCGACATAGTGAAAGGGGGCCAGGTATATTTCAACCGCTATGTGCCTGGAAATGATTCGCTCAGATTCACACGCATCACTTCGGAGACGGTGATGGTCGGCGGAAGTTGCGACAGCAGTTTCATCTTCCAAGACGAGCCTGTCAATGAAAACATGTTTCTGCCTGGTGACACGGTCATCACAATCTGGTATGAACGTGTTGTAGTCGATGACAGTCTTGGGTATAAACCATACGTGTATTATGTCGAACATTGCGACACCACAGTCACAGAGGCAATAACAGAATACACCCCGGACTTCGACGCGGTGAAAATGTGGGAGGCACCGTACAACGGAGTGGTACGCCTTGAATCCAAGGCTCGCCTCACTCAAGACCTGCAATTCGCCCGTTATGCCTCGCATGTCATGGACGGGGTTCGCGTATCCATCCAAAAGGACAACGGAGCTGACTTGTTCATTCGGGAGCCACTCTCACCCGATACATTGTCACAGGATGGCCGTATCTGTTTGGACACCACCCTTGTCGGCATTCCAGTCAAAAAAGGCGATAGATTCTATTTTAGGGTGGAGTCGTTGGACAAGAGACTGTATGACAAGGTTTTCTGGAATCCAAAGTTTATTTATACAGAAATTGATGGCGTGACACCTGAAGACACCGATTTGGTGGATGCCGATGGTAGATATATCTACAAGTTCTCTTCCGCCGGGGATTTTCTGATTAATCCCGACAGAAAATACCACATCGCCATGGACAGTGTGTCAACAATTACCGTTGAAAGTGATTTTTCCATCCTCGAAAAACTAAGCGATGACGTAATACTTCATTTTTATCATAACGGACAAGACCCCATTACTCCTGTCGTTTTTCCCAAAATGCAAACCGTATCCCATCATACGGATTCATTCAGCATCACTGTCAACGAGGGGGACAGTATCTGGTTTGAGCTGGAATGCGGTACAAATGTCAATTGGAAAGCCATAGACTGGCGTGCGAGATATTATTATACGCAAGTCTCCGACACAAGTATCGAGTTGTGGGACTCCTATACCGACACCGCACAGATACTTCCTGCCATAGTCTATGACAACTTGGTTCCCCACCTGACCTCTTATCCCCGTCCCGTATTGCCAACTGTTTATGTCAAGTCTGACAAATCCTTTGACATATCGTATGCCAAAATTTATCTTGACGGCTCCAATGGTATTGCCGATGCCACATTCTCTCTCAAAGAGGAAAACAATGGGGCTGTTCTGACTTATCCCGTGTCTTTCGGCATGGACGGAATTGCATCATTGGAAACTAATTTCACTACGACTGCCGGCAATGTCTATTACCTCGATCTCTATTCCAATGATTATTATGAGTTGGCAGATGTCCATAAGGCCTATCTCTTATTGCAGGACGGTAGCATATTGGACATTGGTTTGCACATATCCCAACCCGACAGTATGCTTGTCTTCGGGGATATGTACCAGAACTGGGGACAGTTCAGCTACAGGAAAGGGACGCCTGATGAAAGGGAACTTGACGAGAGCAGACTCGTGGTCTCGCAGAAAGCCCAGACTCCCCCCGACACCACTTCCACCACGTTGGACACAACTGATGCGTCTGCATTTCATGCAGGTTTGTCCAATGCCGTGTTCGACCCTGTGGAGGAGAGTTTCCTGATGTGCGAACCCGACCATGACGCCAACAGGTGGCTCGGATATGGCAATATCGTCTATTTCAGCCCCGACACAATCAGCAATACATATTCATCGGACCCGACCGAGGTGGATGAGACCGAATTTCCTGTTCCCGTCACCGTGGACGGCAGTCCCGCCTTTGCCGTGTTCAGGAACAGCATAACCAAGACACATACGATTAACGTGGGCGTATCCGTAGGTATCCCAATAAATGGCGGAAATGTCAGTCCCTCCGGTGGAAAAAGCTGGCATTGGGGAAACACCCGCACACTGTCGGACTTCTATGACATGAACGGCGACCGCTATCCCGATGTCATTTCGGACATGCAGGTACAATATACCAAGCCCCAAGGCGGCTTGTCAAGTCTGAAGCTCGGCCATAACATCCTTGGTTCTCCGCTTGACACCACCTCTTTCAATGGAGAGTCCTCTTCTTTCGGGGCTTCTTTTACGTTGGCAAAGAAAGTTCCATCATCCAAGCCTTCTTCAAAACAACAGCATGAGCTAGGCGGAAGCGCCGGACTAAACGGGTGCAGCGGGGAGAATTGGGATGAGGATGAGCATATCTGGACAGATGTGAACGGTGACGGTCTGCCGGACAGAGTTTCGAAGACTGGCAAGGTGTTCTACAATCTCGGCTATTCATTCGTGGACGGTGGCCTCTTTGGAAGCTGTGGCAGAGCCGGTTCTTCAAAAAACATAGGTGGTTCGGCAGGCGGTGGCTTCAACTATGGACTTTTGGATTCACTGGTGGTGCAAGGATTAAAGAAAGATGACAACTCCGAAGCAAAACCGACCGAAGTAAACCTGTTTGAAACCAGCATATCGGCAGGTTACGGCTTCACCCGCAACATTAACAACACCGACAAAATGATGGTGGATGTGAACGGTGACGGATTGCCGGATTGTGTGCGACGGAGTAATGGCGTGCTGAAAGTCCGTTACAACACAGGGGGCGGATTCCTTCCAGAGGAGACACTCCTTTCCGGCGAAGAGAATCTGTACACCACACTCTCCACCTGCAGCAACATTAACGGAGCCATCAGTGTCGGATTCTCACTTGGATGTTACCCGATAAAATTTGTCGTCAATCCCAAAGGCGGTTACACGCGCAGCATGGGCAAGACGGAAGTCCAGCTGACGGACATCAACGGGGATGGGTTGCCCGACTATGCCACATCAGGGGATATCGGGCACTTGCAGGTCCGCTTCAACCAGTCTGGCAAGGCCAACCTGCTGAAGTCTGTGACCAACCTCGCGGGCGGCGGTATGACCATGGACTACAAATTATCGGACTATATGGGGTATGACTGCCCCAACCGCATACAGGTGCTTGACTCTCTTTTCGTCTATGATGGACTGGAGGATGACTGGAATGATACGATGAGATATTCCTTTGAGTACGACAGTGCCTACTATGACCGTTTTGAGCGCACCTCCTACGGATTCGGCGTGGTGAAAATCCATTCTTTGAACAGCAACAGAACCGTTTATCGCACAGTAACCGAAAGATACAGCAATCGGTTCTACAAGTTCAGAAATTTGAAGACATACGAGCTGCTGACAGATGGCAATGAAAGAAAATATGTGGAGAAATTCTTCACATACGTACCCAAGGAGATTGCGACAGGGAATGTGGTAAATGTGGAGACAGCGTTCTGCTTCGGGGAGAGTTATCCCGCCCTCAACAGGGAAGAGGTGCTTTACTACGATGATAATGAAAACGTTCGCATCGTTACGCGGAAACACTATGAGCACGGACAATTCGGCAACCTGACTAAATACACGGATGCTGGACAGGCGGAGGTGACGGAAGACAGCATCATTGTCACAATGACTTACCATCCCGACAGTGCCAACAAGAATCTTACGGGGATAGTGAAAAGTATGGAGGCAAGGGATTATCGGGACAGCTTGCTTCGGAAAAAAGACTGTGACGTCAACTATTATTATGGACAAATTCTCTCATTGCGGCAATATAACGACCATGACACCGCCGTGACGGATTTCGAGTATGACACTTTCGGCAACTTGGTTCAAATCACAGGCCCAGCCAATAGCCAGAACCAGCGTGTCATTTACCGCTATTCGTATGACAGTGACCTTCACTCCTATCCCGTAAGGGTGAAAAATGTGCCTTTTGGCTATGTTTCCACGACCGCCTACGACCTTCGGATAGGAAAGCCGTTGTCAACAACGGACATCAACGGCAATGTAATGACGTACACTTATGACAGAAGTGGTCGGCTTGAAAGCATTCTTGCCCCTGCTGACACCGGCTATACCTTGCGCTTCGAATATTGGATAACCTACGGTGACACCGTCCATCAAGGAGACAACCCGTGGGCAAGAACATCCCATTTTGACATCCAACACCCTGACAATCCGCTGAACACCACCGTGATTGCCGACGGCCTTGGCCGGATTGTGCAAACCAGGAAAGACGCGGAAGTGAATGGATCTGAAACGAGCCTTGTCTCAGGAGTGGTTGTCTATGACTGCTTTGGCCGTGCGGTCAGACAGTATTATCCGTTTACAGATGGAGTTTTGACGGAGACGTATTTCCAATCAGACACGTCAAACGGACTGGCCTCCACCACAACATACGACATAATGGACAGGCAGACCCTTGTGACCCAGCCGCACGGGGTCAAAACAACTATGGCTTACGGCTTCGGACAGAAAGGCGGGAAATGGTATTTTCTCTCATCCGGCACAGACGCCAAACAGAACACGCTCTCCACCCTGACGGACTCCAGAGGATTGCAGGTGCAGCAAACGGCACCAGGCAACACGGTGACGGAATTCTCATACGACCCGCTCGGCCAGCTAACAAGCAGCACCGACCCGATGAACCTCACGACCACCTATACATACGACAAATTCGGACAAATCACAGAGCGTGTGCATCCTGACGCAGGTACGGACACTTACGAGTACGATGCCGCCGGAAATATGGTCAGCCATACCAACGGGAACAGCAAGACGATACAATACCATTACGACTACAACCGTCTCACCGACGTGGAATATCCTGACTATCCCGCTAACAATGTGCATTATACTTACGGCGACAGCACTGCCAACTACAACGGGAAGGGACGGGTTGTGATGCAGGAAGACGGCAGCGGATGGCAAACTTTCAAATATGGGACATTGGGTGAAATCATTGAAAATGTTCGCACATTCACCCTTCCTTTCGAGCAGCGTTCCTACTCCTTTAAAACAAGCTTTAATTATGACTCATATAACCGTATTCAGAATATGACCTACCCTGACGGGGAGATGGTGAGCTACGAGTACAACAGAGGCGGGATGCTCAACAAAGTGTTCGGGAGTGTGATGCGGAATCTTTGGGAAATGATAGATCCTATCCAAGTACAAGGAGGACTTACAGAGCCGGATGGCGTGATGGGCGGAGGAATAGCCGTTCCTATTGACCCTCCTGTTGGTCCCATCGAACCCCAAACGATAACATATCGCTACCCATACATTGACAGCATAATCTATAATGTTTTTGAACTCAAGGATTCTGTGGTCTATGGCAACGGCACGCGGGTGAGCTACGAATACGACTCTCTACAGCGTCTTTCACATCTGCGCAGCTACACTGCCTCGGGAACGAAAATGCAGGACATCACTTACACCTACGACAGTGCGAGCAACATCACGCATATTTCCAACTCAGCCGGTAGTGTGAGCGGATTGGGCGGACGCTATGAGGGACATTACACATACGACAATCTCTACAGATTGGTTGCCGCCAACGGTTATTGGAAAAACAGTCGAGATACCCTGCCTTTCAGCGAGTCGATGAACTATACGGCTAACGGAAGGATTCTCAAAAAGACAGTCAATGCCGGAATACTGAACGGAAACCACAGCACTACAAAAAGCAGCGATCTCCGTTACAGCTATGCAGGTTACGGCAACCAAGTCTCCTCCATAGTTGACAGAACGCAACCAACCATCACACAGACATTCCGATGGTACGGTAACGGCAATGTCCGCGACTGGACTTTTCTTTCCGGGATCGGGATACAATGGATTCGCAAGCACACTTGGACAGAGGACAATCGGTTGCAGACTGTGGCCGACAACAATTGGTTTTCCTACTACCAGTACGATGCCGGAGGGGAGCGCACCTATAAACTGACTTGGGCAGGTTCCACAAGCAATCGGAGCGGAGACCGTTCCATCTATTATACACCCGACGAAGCCACACTGTATGCGTCCCCATATCTTGTCATCACACCGCAAGGCTACACCAAACACTATTATGCCGAAGCAGAAAGGATAACCTCACAGTTGGGGAAGGGGCAGTTCGTGGATGTCGGTACTCCTGTAGTGAATGATTCCCTCGTGCAGGTGAAGCTACAGGCCGTGACGGGCAATGTGGAATATCCCGCGACCCTGACCATTCCCAGCAGCGGTGCTTTTGCCTATTTGGACACGCTCACCAACCAGCAGAATGCCACCTCCACACTCTATTTCTATCACCCCGACCACCTCGGCAGCAGCAGCTGGATTACCACCACCAACGGCACGGTGAAGCAGCACCTCCACTATCTGCCTTGGGGCGAAACATACGTGGATCAAAAATCTAACCGTTTTGACGGGGTAAGGTACACCTTTAGTGCCAAAGAAAAAGACACGGAAACGGGGTACTCGTACTTTGGAGCACGGTACTATTCCTCTGATTTGAGTATTTGGTTGAGCGTGGACCCGATGGCTTCGAAATATCCTCACCAATCGAACTATGTTTATTGCAGTAATAATCCGATAAGAATTATAGATCCAAAAGGGGAAGATGAGTGGGAGTTTGATGAATTTGGCAACCTGAATTGGGTGAAAGAATCCGAATTTGATAGTTTTCATAAAATAGACAAAGATGGAAATCGTACAGGAGAGTCTCTGTTTTTTGATAGAAAAATTGTTTCCGATCGGTTTAAGTTAGGAGACGACCATGAATCATCGTATTTACGAATAGATAATGCAAATGATGCTGATGAAGTTTTTTCATTTTTATCTGATAATGTCGAATTTGACGGTGCCGAATTCTCAAATTCAATGGTGCAAGACAACTATGGTAATATTTTCAATTTGATTGGTTCAGACAAAAATGCGCAGGTGGGAAAAAACTATAGCATAAGTAATTTATTAAAGAGTAAAGACTATACAGTTCTTGAATGTACACATAATCATTTTGCAAATAAAGTTTCGCCCAGTAGCCCGGATGTTTATTGGGCTGACAAATATCCAAATACGTTGTTTATGATAAGGACAGCAAACGACTATTGTACTCCTTACGATAGGAACACCCAACCTGATTATGATTTTGGTACCTCAAGGGTTACTATACCTGTCAAAGGTGTTGTTATCGAATAAAGTTGACTCTTAATTCTTATTATCATGAAAAATATTGTAACACTACTGATATTAATAATGGCAACAAACTCCACCGTTCTCTTTTGTCAAGAAGAGCAGAATCGATTTGTGCAAACGAATGTGGTTCAAATAGATAGTTTATCTTTGATAAATCTGCTCTTGGACACTATTTTTGCTATAGATAGAAACTGTATGCGTGATACTTGCAACACCAACTATGTCATTATTAGCTGTTCAAAAGTTAAACCTTTTTCAGAGCAAGAGCAGACATACCATTTTGCAGTTTTTGATGGTGATTGTACTGTAATTGGTGATTCTATCAAAGGAGCTTCACACTATAAAGGCAGAACCATTTTTTGGGTGAAAGAGATACCCGTATATTTGTTATGTAATTATACAAAACAACAAGAGGATTTTCTGATCATTGAGGAAAATGACCCGCCAATAAGAGATAATATCCCTGTGGCTTATTGTTACTATTATTATGGACAATTGTTTATCTATAATCGTGCAGGTTGCATATATTTTGGCCAAGACGATGTCGTTTTTCCCATAATCATCAACAATGATTAATCTCCTGTTTAACCAAACCCCTAATTAAAACTCACTAATTTTCGTCCTTTCAAAAACCGTTATGCCCGCCACCCCCACATATAGCCCCCTCCCTCACGCCTCCGCAACTGCGGGGACGCAGTCGCCTACTACGCGCCGATACGAGAGATACGTGGAGCCTACAACGTCCCCGGTTCCCGTTGGAGATTCCGCCACTCTCTGCGTTCGCGGCGGAATGGTGGTCGCCCGTGAGGAGGCAAAAGGGGAATATGGGCGGCGGGGAGCGCAGTGGGGTTACGTGGCGCAGTGCGTGCCGCCCATATTCCCTTCCTGTTCCGCAACGGCACGCGCACCATTCCGCACGCCACCCGCAGACCGTGGCAACGGCCCCATCCCGACCGGCGGGCGGAATCCGCAACGGAACGCGCAACACAAAGTCCAATCGGTCGTGCATCCCGTTTTCCCCCAACGAACTGCTAACTACTCACTGCTCACTGCTAACTGGGCTTACACCTTCTCCGCCAAAGAACGCGACCCCGAAACTGGCTACAGCTACTTTGGTTCAAGGTATTACAGCAGCGATTTGAGCATTTGGTTGAGCGTGGACCCGATGGCTGCGAAATATCCCCATCAATCCAACTACGTTTACTGTAGCAATAATCCTATAAGAATTATAGATCCTAATGGGGAGGATGAATGGGATTTGGCAAGGAATGGCACGCTCACAAAACGAGAAAATGGAAGAACAGATATAGATATAGTTCACGCAACAACTTCAGAAGGAGAAGCCACAAGTAGAAATTTTCCGGCAAATAGTATTAATCAAAATAAAGATTTCTATACGTTCAAACATAAGGATTACGATGATAACGGTGAATCTTATATGAAATCCTGTACCACTAATTATATGCACTTTTCAGATTTAGATGTTGGATATTCATTTTTTGAATTTGCTGCCGAGAACACATCTGTGGAATGGGCAATTTCATCCTCTGATAAGGAAGTGCGTGTGGGGACAACAGGTGAAGAACTTTTTGTAAGAATGCCTGGAGTCACTAACGAGAAAGAATCCCATCATAGTCATGATTTGAAACACACAGGCGAAAAGTTTATTAGTCAAGCGGATAAGGATGCGGCAAAATATTACATAAATAAAAATGTTTCAACAGGTGTTTATATGGCAGGAGAGAGACAGTACTATATGTTTGAGAAGATAATTTATCCTAATGAGACTTCTTACGATTATTTTGGAAGCAAGAAACCTGCAAGATCTAATAACAATTAATATTTGGATAGTTCACAATCTTTGTTTTTCAATCTCCCAGCTAAAAGTTTACGATAAAGCCATTTTACTAGCTTATTTTAATTTTTTTAAGCAAATTTATCTGACAATGTTAAATAATATATCAAAAATTATTTTTTTAATATTCTTTCTCTTTTTGTTTGTGAACGTGTCAGCAATTCAGGATTCCGTTCCAAAACAAATACCAATTATGATGTTAAAAAACAAACAAATAAAGACTCTTATAGATTCTTTGGTCATCAACACAAAAGGTACAGATAGGTCAAATGTCATCTTGTTGAGTGTCTGTAAATTTGATAGGTGTCAGTTCCTATTCGTTGGATGTGTTAACAAGGGAACGGCTTGTTATTTAATCACAGAAACCGAATTCCAATCACAACCTATCGTGGGTTTCTTGAAAATTTCTAATTATGATTGTTACATATTTGGGGATCCATCTATAAAAAAATTCTTTCGACAGACAAAAGATTCAATCTTGATACCTAAAAAATTAGAATGGTTATCAGAGGTGTCAAGTATTCGATATATGGACGATTTGTTTAATCATATTGACACACATTTTTCAGATATACCTTTGTATGTCACATTTGATATACAGAGGTATGTATATCGAAAAAGCAAATTTGAAGTTCTATGGCCAAATTCAAAATTTGAAGATATATTTTTAGATTTTAAATCTTCAAACCGTTTGCCCTATAGAAATTATCCTCCGATTTCAAATCCTTAATTGAACATTAACCATCACTATCCGTAACTGATGTCTAAAACATCCGTTATAACAAAGATCCAAATGACCAGATAAATCAACGACAAGGAGATGTCCAGAATCAATTCCAAAATTTCGTACTTTCGCACCGTCAATAATCACCAATGAACCGCCCTCGCACATACTATCCCATGAATCCCCTTCCGGGGATTTCGCCCGCGAACGCAAACGCCTCGGGCTACCGATATGTATCCCCTCACGGGGATAGTGGCTTCCGCCCAACGGCTAACTACTCACTTCCAACTGCTAAGTGGACTTTCACCTTCTCCGCCAAAGAAAAGGACCCCGAAACCGGCTATTCTTACTTCGGCTCACGCTATTACAGCAGCGACCTGAGCATCTGGCTGAGCGTGGACCCGCAGAGTGACAAATATCCTTCGCTTTCGCCTTATGTTTATTGTGCGAACAACCCGGTGATGTTGGTGGATCCGAACGGGGAAGAAAATATGTATGCTTTCCATTTTGCACAACGTTATCTTCTAAACAATGTTGGATCAGTGAAAGATATTGAATCAGATTCTTGGTATGGATATAATCAAGGACAACATAGAACCTTGACTAAACAAATCCCGACGAATGAATCCTGCTACGGTGTAATTTGGCACGCATATATGAATTCGGGGGATAAAATAACCTCCTATCTTCAAACAGGCTTTTCTGACAGATGTAATCATTTTATAGGCAGAGGTCTTTCTGTAAGGTGGTTCAAACAAGGCAATAACACACCTGCAAACCAGGATGGATTGAGCCGATCTTTTGAAACTGATATCATGAAAGGAGAAATCGGAGATATCGTCTTTATGAAAGGTCATGCGGCCATGTTGGCAGGTTTGCCTGAACAAATAGAAGAAGATGGTAATACTTATGTGAAATTAAAAGTGTACACCTCTACATCCGATAGTGGTTTTATCGAACAGGATATCGTTTTTGATTCCGACAAGAAAAGTCGAACTACAGGATGGTCTGGTTTCGAAGGATATGGTCAACTTCATCAAACACAAGGGAAAGGAAACCCTGATTTAGAATGATACTATGAAAAAAGAATATTTGTTATTGTTCTTTCTATCAGCTTGTTTGAATAGTGTGTCCAGCCAAACACATACAGCTGTATATGAAGATGAACGTTACATGGTATGTGCGTTTAAGGGGTTTTATAATCATTGCATCGTCAAACACGAATTGGAGGATGGAAAATGGATGTTCTTTTATTCAGGCACAAACAATCTCGCAGTTGTTGCTCATATAAAGGACAAAACTTGGAACGGGTATTATTACACATATAGGGAAAACGGATCGTTATCTTCTATGTCAACATATCAAAACGACAGAAGAGCAGGAGAATATCGGTCTTATTGGCCAAATGGTCAAATGCACTTCAAAATGTTTGAGCCATATGGAGAACTACTGGTCTTGGACTCGTTGGGGAAAATCACTCGACAAGAAAAGCCCTCGATAGACACGCCATTCAGAAAACCTTTCGTTCCTTTAAATCTCGAAGATATTCTGAAATTCTTTGATGTCCAGGATACGTCAATGATTTTATACAGTAAGGATTCCATACTTAAACTTACTCACTATTCAATTCAAAACATTTCGATTCATGAGATACAAAGCAATGAGAGTGCGAAAAACTTTAACAAATGTTCTCAATGGGCTGCCCCTTTGATTGGAATTAGCAGAGAAGAATTGTTGAACAATTTGGGAACAGACTATTATATTATGACAGAGTCATTTATAGACTATTCCCTGGATGCGAATGGATCTGCTATATTGGACATCAATTGTGTGCCGAAGTATTTTCTGCGATGTTGTTTAGGGAATGATATTGTTGAAAAGTTGTATGTTGTTGACAAGAACAAAGATTTATCTTTTCGTGCGATCAGTTTGTTATTAAGCAATCTACCAAAAACAATCAATGATATTGACAAAAACCGATCCAACCAATGACCCGCCACCGTACATATCGCCAGAAATCGATGAATCCCCTTCCGGGGATTTCGCCCGCGAATCTTTCTTCCGCGGGCTATTGGCATGCAACCCCTATTGGGGCAGGTAATTTCGGTTCCCGCGCAACTGAAATTACCTGCCCCAATAGGGGTTGCATGCCAA